>CAZVKA010000005.1:0-55161 GCA_964627595.1 uncultured Flavobacteriaceae bacterium
ATTGATTGACATGGTATTTTACATCCTCCTTCTTGTTTTCGGCAGGAGTGGATTTCTTGTTTTCTTTTCGCGGATTTTCTTCCATTTTTAAATCGATATTTAGTTTCTATTCAAGGTACGAAAAAGTTTAGAAAAATATCTTTCTTAACTCCAGACGCCATTAAGAGTGTGGGTACAGTTTTCTCCAGTCTATTTCTTTTAGGTTTTTCAATAATTCCTCTGTTGGAACCTCATCAGGAAAGGCGGGAATGGTTTCTTTACCTGAATCGGTAAGTGGATAATCAAAAAGCTCCATCAGGAATCCTGCTTTTTCTACCGCCTTCCTTTTCCGCTCGTTGGAAAGCTGATCCACCCATTTCCGGCTTTTGCCCTTCTGCAGGTGCCGCGGACTTTTCTCTTTCATATTGGAAAAAGAAACTTTTTCTTCAATTTCAGCCTTTTCCGAAGGGCTTAAACTAACGTCGAGATATTTCAGCAGTTTTTCAAGTTCATTTTGAAAATCATTCAGCAAACGTTCGTAAAAAATAAAATGGAGATCTAGTTCCACATGGTGGAGCAGGTAATTTCCATAGAACCAAACCCATTGCGCCAGGAGCCGCTCGTATTCTCCTTCCAGAGATTCTTCAGGAGAAGAATAAGTGGAGGGGTAATGTTTCTGCATGTAATGGGTGAATGCAAACCGGGAAGCGGAAAGCGCCCTGTCTCTGGGATCACGAACAATAATTATTTTTTTATCAAAATGTTGGAAAATTTCCGGAGTTTTATTGCAATAGGTGGAATGGGTCCAGGCCAAAGTCGCGTTTGAAGTATATCCTTTCAGATCTTCGATCTTTTCTCTAAAAATAGAGCTCACCCTACAATAATTTCCGTCTTCCTCAATATCCAGCATATCCACTCCGGCTTGTTCCTTAAAGCTCAGTTTCTTCTTTTTTAGTTGATCATACACGGGCTGTTGCTGAATATGGCTGCTGATAGGGTGTTGATTCTTTTCGAGGATGCTCTTTAAGATTGTGTGTAGCCAATAGCTTCCAGCCTTAGGGGGGCTTATTTGAAGTATGTTCATAGCTTGCTTTTTCCTTACAAGCTAAGAAAATATAAAGAACTCTGAAAGGTTCAGGGAATGGCAAATTTTTCATTGATAGCAAGACTCTATGAGCAATATTGGAAAAACGGCATGTTAGTTGTTCAAAGTAGCGCTCAATAAAAATTTAAATTATGTTTAGATCAAAAAAATTAGCCGGATTTCTTTTAACCCTAACTATGATGGGAGGTACTGCAGCATTCGCGCAAACTCCGCAACTGCCGCAACAGCAACAACAGCAGCAGAAGGTGGAAGTTACAGATGCAGAGCTGAGTAAATTCGCGGCAGCCTTTCAGGGGATTCGAGTGATTGGGCAGCAAAGCCAGCAGGAAATGATGCAGGTAGTGCAGGAAGAAGGCATGAATGTAGAACGCTTTAACGAAATCCACCAGGCATCTTTAGATCCTCAGGTGGAAGTAGAGGCTACAACAGAAGAAAAAGCTCAGCATAAAAGTATAATTTCTGAACTTGAGGTGATGCAGGCATCCATGCAAAAGCAAATGGAGAAAGTTATTACTGAAGCTGGTCTTAGTCTTGAGAGGTATGAACAGATAGCCATGGGGCTTCAAGCAGACCGTGAACTGCAACAAAGGTTGCAAAAGGTTTTGCAAGGGTAATTCCTGCTGAATTTAAAAGAATAAAAAAGACCATCTTCTCTGGAGGTGGTCTTTTTTATTGTCGTAAATATGAACTGATGCTGAAAGCGAATATTTTTTTCAGGTAAATGATTTTTTCAAAGAAATTTAAATATCATCATCGATCTTGCTATTATATTCCTTAATCCTCAGTAACGGTAATTCAATGTGTAATTCGTTTGGGTTATCATTTATTTCTATATCCTGATCTGTCAGGTATGTATATCTTTCTCTGATGTTTTTCAGAAATGCTTTAACTGAAGGATGCTCCTGTTCTTGTTTTTGTGCTATTCGCAGGATCAATTTATCTCCTGAAGTACAGATAGATATTGAAAGCTGATGGTTAAAGGAGGCTTTTCTGTCAATTATTGCCTGCTCCATTATTCCCTGCAGCGATCCTGAGGGTAAATGTAATTCCAAGTATTTAGGATCAACTTTCAGAGTAATATTAAATTTATCTTTTAATTCGGTTTTTAAAATAGAGGTGTATGCCTCAGCTATTTCCACCTCTCGGGCCAGTGGAGCAACTTCTTCTTTGCGATCTAGGAAGGAGCGGTAGACAAATGACAGGCTGTTAACAAATTCAAGGGCTTTTGCAGGTTCGTGATCTATTAAAGTATCCAGGGTGCCAAGACTGTTAAATAAAAAGTCAGGACTAACCTGGTTTTTCAGATTTTCCAGTTGACCTTTGAATTCTTCTCTTTGTAGTTTTGCATAGCGTATATGCTCTGCCTGTATTTCTTTTCGTAACCTTTCTCTTTCCACGAAATAATAAAATAAAAGCCCCAAAACAGCATGAATGATAAAGCTTTTCCTTAAGGCCTCTGGATCAAACGCCATATTGAGTCCTTCATTTTGCCTGTTAAAATATAACATGACCATCCACATAGGAGCGATCTTAACTATTAGTGTTAACAAAAAAGTTGATATAACGACGGTTACTCCTTCAGTGATATTAATTATAGTGGTCTTAAGCCTGTTAAAAAAAGAAGAGTTGATCCAGTGAGAGATCTTCGGATAAATCCAGAAAAGTGCAAGAAAATATAGGAAGGTGAAAGATATTTCGATCCCTGAAGTAATATGATAAACTATAAACAAATTCCCAAATTTGACGTAGACAAAAATGAGTTGAATAGCGATAGCTAAAAAGCCTGCAATTGCAATTCTTCGCAGCCAGACCGAGAGCCGGGGATAGCCGTTTATATCTTGTTTATATTTATATTCTTGGGTCATTTTGATACTCTTATGATAAGCACTTTTACAGGTCAAGCCATTCTTTAAAAACTGAGGCTTTATTGCTGCTGATAATATGATCTCCCGCCAGGGACGGTTGTAAGGTGAGATGCAGTCGCCCCTTGAAATAAGGACTGACTTCTTTCACTGCACGTATATTAATGATCAACTGCCGATTGGCCCTGAAGAATATTTCAGGGTCCAGTAAATCTTCCAGTTGATCCAGAGTATAATTCACTACAAAACGTTTGCCCTCAAAGGTCACTAACAGTACTACTCCTTCTTCTGCCAAAAAATAGGCTACTTTTTCACTGGGTATAGTTTTTATACTCTGCCCCGATTTGACCATGAATCTTGACTTTTTTTCAGAGTGCGACTTCTCGGGGACAGAATTTTGCAAGAGTTTATGCAGTTTTTCTAGCTCCAGATTTGTATGAGATTGTTTGAGATTTTCATATTTTCGGATCGACCTTGCCAATTCTTCCTTTTTTATGGGCTTCAGCAGGTAATCCACACTATTTACCTTAAAAGCTTCAATAGCATATTCATTGTATGCCGTTGTGAAAATGACAGGACATTTTATTTCGACCTGCCTAAATATCTCAAAGCTGTTCCCGTCTGAAAGGTGGATATCGCAAAACACCAGGTCGGGGTGTTTGTTTATATTGAACCATTCCACAGCTTCTTCAATAGATTCCAGTTTTGCAAGTACTGAAGTTTCGGGATAAGCCTCAAGTACCATCGCTTCCAGGATGTCAGCTGCATAGGCTTCATCTTCAATAATAACGACTTTCATATGCTTCGGTTTTTAATAAGGGAAGTTCTGCAATAAATTCTTTTTCAGTGGTTTCAAAGTTTACCTTCTTATTGGTTAAGTACCTGTATCTTCTTGTAATATTCTTTAATCCGGTTTTAGTGGACTCAATTTTTTCCAATCGCGGTTGAAGGTTGTTTTTCACGATGATTTTATGATCTTCAGAAGTGATCTCCACAGTTAATGGATTTTTACGTGTGGAACCGTTGTGTTTGATCGCGTTTTCCACCAGCATCTGCAGGGACCCCGGTGGCAGGAGAAAATCATAATCATCTTCTGAAATATTAATAGTGAATTGCACACTATCTCCAAACCGAGTCCTTAGCAGATAGATATATGCTTCTGTTAGTTCCATTTCTTTTCTTAATGTCACTAGCTGCTCATGACTGTGTTTAATAAAAGAGCGGTATACTTTTGAAAGCCGGTGTAGAAATTCTCTAGCTTTTTCTTCGTTTTGTCTTATCAAGGAACTGAGAACATTAAGGCTATTGAATAAAAAATGTGGGCTAACTTGATTTTTTAGACTTTGTATCTGGGCTTCAAAATTCTCTTTTTGAAGCTGTGTGGAACGTAGGATGTTTTCCTGGAGTTTTCTTTTACTCCTTTCCCGCTCCACGAGGAAATAAAAGAACAAAGAAGTAATATTAGACATTACCACAGAAGTTCTCACACTGGCAGCATCAAAGACTGCAGAAGAGTAAATAAGTTTTAAGGGTAGAAAATTCACAAGGAGGTGCAAAACAAGTGTTGTTGAAATCACAATAATCACCTCTACAGAAGCCTTTATCCAGGGTCGCCATTTCCTAATACTCCCAGAATTAATAAAATTCGAAATCTTACGATGAGACCAGAATAGAATCAGTAAAAAGAAAAAGGCTGAGATGATCTCTACAAGCATAAATTGATTTGGCCAAACTAACCTCCCCATATTCATGAGCATCATAGTAGCGTAAATGAGAATAGTGGTGACGGCTGCTATTCCTGTTTTTTGAAGAAATACGTGAATCTTGGAAGAGATACCCTTTTGTAAAGCTGAACTGCTATGTTTGCTCTTTTCTTTAATGACCTGAAATTTCCGGTTGAGGTAAATGTAAAAAAATAAAAGCTTTTTCAGTGTTCTCATATCTGTCCTTATTAGGTTCTTAGGCTCTACCGCAAGATCTTTTTATTTGAGAAAATATCTTTCCGGTTCATCGGTCTCATATCCTGTTTCACTGGGAAAAAAACCCGGTTGACCATATTTAAATTTTCAGCGGGGTTGAGTTCTATCATATTTGCTTTATCAATCAATTGAGAATAAATTAAAATGAAGTTGTATAAAAAATTTGTTATAGTCTTTTTCACATGTTTAGTCACACCACTACTCTTTGGACAGATTGGTTCGCTTAGCGGAAGCCTTATGGACCAGAATGAGGAATCTGTTCCTTTCGCCACCGTAGCGGTGATGAAATTACCAGATTCTACAGTGGTGACAGGATCTACCACAGAAATGGATGGGACCTTTAACCTGAAATCCCCTGAAAATGGAAAATATGTACTTCGATTCAGTGCCATTGGTTTTGAATCCACATTCACTCCTTTATTTGAAATAGCCAGTTCAGATTTCAGCAGGGATTTCGGGTTGGTCATCCTTAAAGAAGAAATTACCATGTTAAACGAAGTCATGGTAGAGACCTGGCGGCCACAAGTGGAATTGGAAGCCGATAAAATGGTGGTAAGAGTTGAAGGAACAGCTCTCGCTGCGGGAAGTACGGCATTTGAAGTGATTTCCCGATCTCCCGGAGTTACCGTTGATCAAAACGGAAACTTTAAGCTGAACGGAAAAAGCGGAATTTCTGTTATGGTAGATGGTCGCTTGACCTATCTCTCGCCCAAAGAACTGCAAACTTTTTTGGAGGCGATGCCTGCAGAGAATATTAAGAATATTGAATTGATCCACAACCCATCGGCTAAATATGATGCCGAGGGAACGGCTGGGATATTAAATATCACCTTAAGAAAGAATATCAATTCCGGGCTTAATGGAAGCGTATACGGAGGGTACACCTATAAAGAGCTTCATCTTTTCCATGGTGGTGTCAACCTAAATTATAAAAAAGGAAAATGGAATTCCTGGCTTGCCCTGGATGTTTCAGAAAGAGGTAGGGTCAGGGATCAGGAAATGCAACGGTATTTTACAGGAGAGGCGGGAAGATCCAACTTGATCCAGGAGGGCCTGGAGACCAAAACACAACTCATCCCATCAGTGAACCTGGGGACAGAGTATGAGATCAACGAGAAGCACCGGGTTGGTTTTATGGCCCAGTCTACGTTCATGGATCGGGTGACGGATTGGAATACGCTTTCGGAAATAACAGACGAAGAAACGGCAGATCGCACTACTATTGATGCCCGGAACCATTTGGAAGAAAATTACACCAACAGCCGCTTTAACCTCAATTACACCGGCGATCTGGATACTTTAGGAACCAGGATCTCTGCAGATCTTGACTACATCAACCTGGATAAAGAGGTAAATTCTAATTTTCTTAACCGGTATTTCACAAACAGTACTTCAGAAACAGAGCGTCTACTAAATCTTACCCTTTCAGATTATGATATTTACGCTGCCCGTTTTGAGGTAAGTCTCCCGCTAAACAGTGCTTCAGGATTAGAATTTGGAGCAAAAGCCAGTAAAGTGATTTCAGATAGTGAACTTTTTTTCTATTCTGAAGAGGAAGGGGAGCAGAACCTGGATCCCGGCCGAAGCAACAGGTTTAAATTTGAGGAAGAAATTTATGCAGCTTTTGGAAGCTACCATAACAGGTTCAGTGAAAAATGGAGTTTAAAAGCCGGTTTACGAGCAGAGCAGACGGTAGCCGAAGGTACTTCTTTTACTCTGGGACAGGTGAATACCCGAAAATACATTGAATTCTTTCCTAATCTAAGTATTGAACAGACGGTAAGTAAAAATTACTCCCTCAATTACTCCTACAGCCGCCGTATCAATCGTCCTGCCTATGACAGACTAAACCCGTTTTTATTCTTTCTGGACCCTTATACTTCTATTGTGGGTAATCCTGATCTTAAGCCACAGATCACTTCCAGTTTTCAGCTGGGTCAGAATTTGTTCAGGAAATACAATTTAAGATTGTCGTATGATGTTACCACAGATTTTGCTGCCGAAGTTCCTGAAATGGATCCTGAGACGAATACCACGATTTTTTACACCAAGAACATGAAGCATTTCAAGAGTTATTCTGCCAGTCTTTTTTTACCTGTGGAGATTAATCGTAAATGGACTATGGAAAACACTGCTGTGTTCACCAGACAGGAATATAACCTTGAACTATTCGGAAAAACTATCGAAAACAAGAATAACAGCTTTTATTTTCAGTCCAACAACAGGATGAGCCTGCCGTGGGATATGAGCCTGGAGGTGAACGGTTCGTATCGTGCCCCCATAGCCTACAGTGTGTATACCATTGGCAGCCAGTGGTGGGTTGACGCAGGACTTAAAAAGTCTTTCCTGGAAGATAAATTGAATATGACCATCAGGACAGTGGATATCTTCCGCTCTAGGGAGATGGATATTACTACCGAGGTAGAAGGGCAAATAAGTAATATGCAGCAATACTTTGGAAACCAGGCAGTAAGTATCAGCCTTAGGTACACCTTCAGCAATGGAAAAACCGGGAGGAAAGCCCGAGACAAAGATCTTGAAGAAATGAACAGAATGGGAGGATAATAAATCCCTGTAAGAAGTAGAATCAAATTCCCGGAGGCGTCTTCGGGAATTTTTATTTTTTCAACTCCTCTCTTTGGGAAATACCATTTTTTATGGCTTGGATTATAGGAATATCTGGTTTGAATATGGAAGTTAAACAACTGAAAATTATAGTTGTAAGGTATTTTCCTAATGGGTGCCATTCTCTTCATCATAATAATATCCTAATTCATTGCTCCAATATCCCGGTTCATCTTGAAACCCTTCCGGAGACCTTGTTTTTACAGCAACTTTGATCTCAGATGATAGAAATTATTAACCACTAAAACTATTTGTGATGAAGTTGTATCAAAAAATTTTATTTGGATTAGCCTCTTTAGTAACCTCCTTTGTTTTTGGTCAGGAAGGCAGCCTTAGCGGAAGCCTTCAGGATCAAATGGAAGAGACCATTCCGTTTGCTACCGTGGCGGTGATGAAGTTGCCAGATTCTACAGTGGTAACGGGGACCACTACCGAAATGGATGGAAGATTTGAAATGGAAGCACCTCAAAAAGGGGAGTACCTGCTAAGATTTAGTGCCATTGGTTTTCAATCTACTTTTACCGAACCTTTCAGGATCTCGGCAACCGATTTCAAAAAGAACTTCGGAACAGTCATTATGGAGACAGCTGTTACTTCTTTGGATGAGGTAATGATCCAGACCTGGAGGCCCCGCGTAAAAGTAGAAAATGGTAAAATGGTAATGAAGGTTCAGGGAACTGCCATTGCCGCCGGAAGTACTGCCTATGAAATGTTGTCCAGGGCCCCCGGCGTTTCTGTAGGACAAAATGGGGATTTTTCTATTAACGGAAAAAAAGGGGTTGCCGTCATGATCGATGATCGCATAAGTTATCTTTCAGGGGCTGAACTTCAAACCCTTTTAGAGGGAATGCCGGCTGAAAATATAGAAGAAATAGAGGTTATCAATAATCCATCGGCCAAATATGATGCTGAAGGTGCAGCAGGAATCTTAAATATTAAACTTAAGAAGAACACTCTTACCGGCATCAGTGGAGCTGTATATGGAGGATATAAATACAGGGACATGAGTTTGTTTAATGGAGGGCTTAATCTTAATTATAAAAGAGGAAAGTGGAATTCTTTCGTAAATGTGGATCTTTCGGAACTCGGTTATATTAGAGACCAAAAAATATCCAGGATCTATGCTCCGGAGGAAGGACTTAAATATTTTGACCAGGTAGGTGAAGATTATCGCAAGCGATTTGTTCCTTCCCTTCAAGCGGGTACCGATTACGATCTTAATGAAAAACACAGCATAGGGGTGGTAGCAAATTTCACCTACCAGGATCGACTGGGGGATTGGATCACTCATTCTGATCTCAGAGATGCCACGAACGAGCCTATAGGTACTATTAAAGCGCGCAACTACAGTACAGAAGACAGGGGGCTGGGCAGGTTGAATGTTCATTATACCGGGAAACTGGACACGGTGGGAACAACTCTTTCTGCTGATGTTGACTATGTGCGACTAGAAAAAGAAGTAGATTATAAATTCACCAATTTTTACACCTACCCAGATGATTCTCCTACCATGCTTGAGAATCTTTTTAGTAATAGTCAGTCTGATTATGACATTTTCTCAGCACAGGTTGATTTGAATATGCCACTCTCTGAAAGTACTTCTTTTTCCACAGGGGTAAAAGCGAGTAAAGTAATTTCAGATAGTGAATTAAAATATTTTAGAGAAGAAAATGACAGTAGAGTGTTTGATCCATCATTAAGTGATAAATTCAGATATGAAGAAGAGATTTTTGCAGCCTATATTGCTTATAGTAACCGATTTAATAGTACCTGGAACCTGAATCTAGGGCTCAGGGCAGAGCAAACAGTAGGAACGGGAACCTCCTTTAGCCTGGCACAGGAGAACAAAAATGATTATCTGAAACTTTTTCCGAATTTTTCCCTGGAGCAAAATGTAAGTGAAAATTATAAAGTGAATTATTCGTTCTCCCGAAGGATCACCAGGCCCGATTATGAAAGACTGAATCCTGTAATATTTTATCTTGACCCATACACTTATGCTGTAGGGAATCCAGACCTTAAACCTCAAATAAATAATAGCTTTCAGGTATCTCAGACCTTTTTCAAAAAGTTTCATTTGTTGCTGAGTTATGATTTCGCTAGAAATTTCATGATCGAGATACCCAGTACTGATCCTGAGACGCTGGAATCAAGTTTGTCTGAACGCAATCTCGACCATTTGATCACTTATGGTGCTACCGTGGTAGCTCCATTCGAGGTGGCGTCCTTTTGGAATGTCAATAATACCCTGGTACTCAATCAGCAGGAAAATGAACTTGTTATAGACGGTGAAAAAATAAACAATGACAACCTGTTCTATATGCTTCAATCCAACCACCAGTTCGCTTTACCGGCCGACCTGAAAATGGAGCTTAACGCCACTTACCGGGGGCCTGTCGCGTATGGAGTGTACGAGATAGATAAGCAGTATTGGTTGGACCTTGGGCTTAAAAAATCATTTATGAATGATAAACTCAATGTTAGTCTAAATGCCACTGATGTATTCAGAACTATGGATATGCACGTGACGGCTGAATATACCGGTAACAGTTTTGTTTTAGACCAATATTTCGGAAATCAGGCGGTTAGTATAAATCTACGGTATAACATCAGTAAGGGCAGTAAAACAGATAATCAATCACGTCAAAATAGCCTCGAAGAACTGAACAGAGCGGGTGGGCAGTAGATCCATTATTGGCACAATAATTTCCATTAATCAGATGATAGATATTTCACTGAATCTCAATTACCGTTATAGATTCAGCAAAGGTTAAACAGCAAACCCGCTCTAAAACTCTGGAAGAAATAAATAGGGCGGGAGGTTAATGTTTTTTCTTCCGGATACAACTATCATCCTGATCCCGGAAACCTCTGTTTCCGGGATCTTTTTTCGTGAAAAGAAATGTCTCTCTGTCCAATTTTCAAAGGGTTAATAGAGGCCGAAAAGACTGGTTATATTTCAATTTTTGAGAATCACTTTAAAAGCTGCGAGAAAAGTGCAATCAGGATCAACAGAGTAGGGAGGTCTTTAGAGAACCAGTTATTGAAAATAATTACTGGAACCTGCTGGGTTTTTCAGCCATTCAAACCAGATTTCCTGGAGCTAATATGACTACTGCCGAAGCAGCTGCTGTGACAAAAAAAGTATTGATAAAATAGGATCGGGTGTTTTCTTCACGTAATATTTGGCAGCGAATAAAGAAAACATGATCACAACCAGTATGTGCATGGAGGTTTCATTGAGGCCTACTATCACCACACATAAAACACTTGAAAAGAGGGTCCAGAGAATTTTTTTCTTTCTATTCTTTAAACTGAATAGATCAAGAAGGATGGCACACATAATCTATTGCCCTCATTATAGCAGGGAACCACTATATATATTTTTTGCATAAACTATGATGTTGAATGACCAGAGCTCTCTGGCGAATTATCAACTGGTGGGGGACTTTTAAATGAGTGCTTTAGAATTGTAGTGAAGACATAAAAATGTTTTGAGTATTCTCGAGTTTGAGTAGCTAACCAGCGATTATAAAGACAGACAATCTATTTGGCGGAGTGAAAAAAGTGGAGTTCTTTCTATTCAGAATATTTGCTTAGTACCCAACGTTTAGTCATGATCCATGATCCACTTAGTTTCTGTTGTGCTCAATAAAAAAGCCCCCTCTTTTTCAAGAAGGGGCTTCTGCTTTGATGGTGGTGCCTCCAGCCCCGAAGCATCGGGGGAACCAGGGACTACTTGTTTTTCAGAATATCGTTCAGAATTTCTGGTTCTTCAATTACTTTATGAATAAATTTTCTGCTCTTCATTTTCTTTACAAATCGTTCAAGGTAAAGAGCCTCTCCTTTTGTTTCACAGTTAAAAATCAGCTTAACTTGCCAATCATAGGCAGCTTTGGTAAATGCCTTAATGTTTTTGTGACTATTATGAAGGTCCAGCCTTGCCGGGACATCATTTGTTTCCCCTGTATAATATTTATCGGCAGATGGACTATATATGATATAAAGGAAGTGCATATGAAAGTATAAAAAAAGCCCCCTCTTTTTCAAGAAGGGGCTTGTGCTTTGATGGTGGTGCCTCCAGGAATCGAACCAGGGACACAAGGATTTTCAGTCCTTTGCTCTACCAACTGAGCTAAGGCACCAGTGCTTAAAGCAAGCTTACCTTGTTGTGGTAAGCGGGTGCAAATATAGATTCAAATTTAATATCTCCCAAAGGAAATTTAAAAAAAATGCTTTTGTACTTTTGGATTACCAAGTGACCCACTATGAATTTAATTGTTGATGTTGGAAATACCCTCTCAAAAGTTGCTGTTTTTCAACAGGATGAATTAATAGAAAAATATGTAATTGAGATAAAAGAGATTTCAGAAAAAATAAAAGAAATTTTTACCAGGACGAGAGTAGGAGCGGTAATAGTGTCTAAAGTGTCTGCAGCTGAATTTTCCTTGCCTCAAAACCTGCGAAAAAATACTAGGATACTTACCCTTGGTCCCAAGACCAAATTGCCATTTGAAAATCTCTACGCTACCCCGTTAACCCTTGGGGATGATCGTAAAGCGCTGGTCGCAGCGGCCGTAAAAAAATATCCGCAGGAAAATGTGCTGGTAATAGATGCGGGCACGTGTATCACCTATGACCTTAAAAATAAAAAGGATCAATACCTTGGGGGAGCTATTTCACCAGGCTTGAAAATGCGGTTTAAGGCACTAAATACCTTTACAGCTAATTTGCCTCTGGTGGACAGTCCAGAGATAAAGGATCTTATTGGAGATAGCACTCTGACTTCCATCAATTCGGGGGTGGTCAATGGAACCTTACGGGAAATTGATGGGGTGATAGAGGAATATAAGGAAAGATATCCCGATCTTATTACGATTATTACAGGTGGAGACGCACAATTTTTGTCTATAAACTTAAAAAATAGCATATTTGCCAACTCCAATTTCTTGTTGGAGGGATTAAATCATATTCTCGAATTTAACATCAGTCAATGACAAAACGATTAATACTAATCGTATTCATTTTATTTTCAGTGATTACGACCGCTCAGGAGCGAACTTCCTCCCCTTACTCTTTCTACGGAATTGGGCTGAACACATTCAAAGGCACCGTAGAAAATCAGTCAATGGGTGGTCTCAGTTTTTTTGCTGATTCAATTCATCTTAACCTTCAGAATCCGGCAGCCTACGGAAAGCTTCGTCTTACCACGTATGCATTGGGTGCGAGTCATACCACTTCCGAAGTCAAAACCAGTTCACAAAGTGGAACTGCAAATGCCACCTCTTTTGACTACCTGGCTGTGGGAATTCCCACCGGTAAATTCGGATTTGGATTTGGATTGATCCCATATACTTCTGTAGGCTATAACATTCTGGATAGGAATGAAACTGAAAGAACAGGAAACCGCTTTTCCGGCAGAGGGGGTTTAAACAAGGTTTTTCTCTCGGCAGGATATGAAATCAATAAAAATATTGCTCTTGGAGTTGACGTGAATTATAACTTCGGGAACCTTCAGAATAAAAATATCTTCATAAGGGAAGGCGTGCAATACGGTAGTCGGGAGATCAACAGGAGTGACCTAAGCGGGTTTACCTACAAAATTGGACTGGCTTATGAACGAATGTTGAATGAAGATCTTCAATTTTCCTTTGGAGCGCATTATACTCCTGAAGCTGATCTAAAATCTGAAAATGAGAGGGAGCTAGCTACAATAATTTTCTCTTCTACAGGTATGGATATAACAGTAGATTCGAGGGAGATCGAGGTAGCCAGCGGGGATCTTATCCTGCCGTCCAGCTACACTGTGGGAGCCGGTATTGGTAAACCCAGAAAATGGTTTTTAGGGCTGGAGTATACAGGTTCTGAAGCCAGTGATTACAGTAATCGTTCATTCGCTCTTGAGGGTGCAACGTACGATAAATCTTCCGTTTATAAAGCAGGAGGATATTTCATTCCCAATTATAATTCCTTAACAAGCTACTTTAGTAGAATTGTATACCGGGCAGGATTTAGAATGGAAGATACCGGTCTGAACCTCAATGGGGAAAGCATATCGGAGTTTGGCATGTCTTTTGGAGTAGGACTACCAGCAGGAAGGATGTTGTCAAACGTGAATCTTGGATTGGAGTATGGACAGCGCGGTACCACAGAATCAGGACTCGTTCAGGAGAACTTCTTTAATGCCAAAATAAGCCTCTCACTTAATGACAGATGGTTTGTGAAACGAAAATTTGAATAATATTAATTCCGAATAAACCTTACACTATGAAAACTAAAGTTATATTATTTCTTTCCACGGTACTGTTGGGTGCAGGAGCTCTACAGGCCCAGGCTAACCAGGAGTGTGCTACTACAGCCTCTCTTGCCTATAGTGACGCCAAAGCCAAAAATTATGACGCTGCCTACCCTAGAATCCAAACTTTAAGGAAAGATTGCCCTACATACAGCGTGGTTACTTATCAATATGGCGAAAGGGTTCTTAAGGATAAACTTGAAAAAGCACCTGAAGGACAAAAGAAGGAGATCGCACAGGACCTTATCAAATTGTACGAAGAGCGTATGGAGTACTTTCCCGGTAAAACTAAAGCCGGTGATATAAAAGCAAATATTGCTCAGGTGATGTATGACTATAAACTGGGAACTCCTGAGGAGCAGTATGCTGCCTTCGATAAAACTTTTAAAGAAGATAAGGATGCTTTAAATGCTAAATCTCTTTATACTTATTTCTCTTTGCTGGTTGATTTACAGGATGCCGGGAAAAGAGATCTACAGGAAGTTTTTTCTCAGTATGATGAGGTGATCGCTAAGGTAGAGGAAGAGGAAAATAAAATGGCTGAAGGTTTGGCTGCACTTATTGAGAAACAAGAGGCCGGGGAAGCTCTTACAGCTAAAGAAGAAAAAAGAATCAATGCTTACGAGATCAACCTTAAGGCTTATAGTACTGTAAGAGGAAGTATCAATGCTAAACTTGGTCAACGTGCAGATTGTAAAAATCTGGTTCCACTGTATAACAAGGAATTTGAGGCTAATAAAAGTAATGTTGAGTGGTTGAAAAGGGCTGCTGGAAGATTATCTGGTAAAGATTGTACTGAAGATCCATTGTTCTTCAAGCTTGTAGAGGCTTTGCACCAGGCAGAACCGTCTGCTAAATCAGCTCTTTATCTTGGACAGTTGGCAGATGCTGAAGGTAATGCGAGTAAAGCACTGGAGTATTACAACCAATCTGCTGAATTGGAAACCAATCCTTCAGATAAAGCCAGAGTGTACTATAGAATTGCTGATGAGTACAAGAGAAAAGGTCAGTTTTCACAGGCTCGTAACTATTACAGGAAGACCCTACAGGCTATGCCTTCATACGGGAGAGCGTATTTGCAGATTGCAAATATGATCGCGCAAAGCGCTAATAACTGTGGAAATACCGCCTTTGAAAAGAGAGCTGTGTATTGGTTGGCTGCAGATTATGCTCAAAGAGCGGGACGTGTAGATCCATCTATAAGTAGTACTGCTAACGAAACTGCAGCAGCTTACAGAGGTAGAGCACCACAACGTTCTGATATTTTCCAGCAGGATATGCAGGGTAAAACTATCAACATTGGATGTTGGATAGGTGAAAGCGTACGCGTACCTAACTTGTAATATGAAGTTAACATACGGGAATATTTATATAAGCATTGTCGCAAGCTTTTTTGCGGCAATGCTTTTTTCATGTGAGGGAAACCTCAAAGGCGTCAGGGAAATGGAAATGCCTGAAGATGCGCCACAGGCCATAGGAGCCGGTATTAACCTTAAATATACAGACTCTGGTAAGGTGGTGGCTACATTAAAAAGTGTCAAAATGCGCGATTTCTCTAACAAGAATTTTCCGTACCGGGAATTTCCAGATGGACTTGAAGTTGAATTTTATGATGAGGAAAATCAAAAGAATACCGTAACTGCAAATTACGGAGTCATTTATAATGAAACCGGTGTGATTGATCTCCAGGGAGATGTGGTGGTGGTTACTAGTGATAGTACTCGATTAATGGCCGATCAACTATATTGGGATCAAAGTAATAATTGGGTTTTTACAGATCGATCCAATACGATAAGATTTAAGAATGGTGCCCTTAACAAAGGAGAAGGCTTTGATAGTAATCAGGAATTCAGTAATTTCCGATCCAGGTCAAACGTTGGGGTGCAAATCATTGAAGAAGAGAAATAATGATGAAATTTTCGAAATTTTTTGAGTTCGTCTATCTGGCGGCAGCTGCTTTCTTTTTATATGAGGCGGTTATGATATGGAATACAGAGCGTGGAAAAGCTTATTTGTTTCTTCTCTTCGTTGTCATTGCCATTTTCATGTTCTTTTTTAGAAGACATTTCAGGAATAAGTTTCAAAACCGGGATAAGTAACAAGGCATGGCCTTCGACATAATAATTATAGTCTGCTCCCTTATTCTTTCTGCATTCTTCTCAGGGATGGAGATTGCTTATGTTTCGGCCAACAAGATCCA
The DNA here is from genome assembly GCA_964627595.1 of uncultured Flavobacteriaceae bacterium. Taxonomy (GTDB): domain Bacteria; phylum Bacteroidota; class Bacteroidia; order Flavobacteriales; family Flavobacteriaceae; genus Salinimicrobium. The sequence goes on from CAZVKA010000005.1 coordinate 16,046, forward strand.
TGTTGAACTCGAGAAAAAACAGAATGATTTTCTTGCAAAGGTCCTTACCCGTCTCACCCGCAAACCCTCAAAATTTATCGCTGCCATGCTCGTGGGTAATAACATTGCCCTTGTAGTCTATGGATTCTTTATGGGTGATCTCTTGATGGACTGGCTTGGAAGTATGGACCTTCAAAGTAATTTCTGGAGGTATGTGGTTCACGAGTTAAGTCTTTTGACGCAGACTGTGATCTCCACACTCATAATTCTATTGACTGCTGAATTTTTACCCAAAGTGTTTTTCCAGATCTATGCCAACTTCCTGCTAAAATTCTTTGCTGTACCGGCTTATCTGTTCTATCTCCTTTTTAATTTTATTTCCTCATTTATTATTTGGATCTCTGATTTTGTACTGAAACGATTTTTCAAAACCCAGGGAGATGAAGTGCAGCTTGCTTTCACAAAGGTGGAACTGGGCAATTACATTAATGAACAAATGGAAAAGGTGGAGGAGGACCAGGAGATCGATACAGAGATCCAGATCTTTCAGAATGCCCTTGAATTTTCAGAAGTTAAATCACGTGAAGTGATGATACCCCGTACAGAGATCGTGGCTGTAGACCTCGCTACACAACCTAATGAACTGGTGGAAACCTTTACTGAAACCGGTCTTTCAAAAATTCTTGTATATAAAGAGAATATTGATGATATCATAGGCTACATTCATTCTTTCGAATTGTTCAAGAAGCCCACTACTATTAAGTCTATTCTTTTGCCGGTAGTGTTTGTTCCTGAAACCATGTTGGTTAAGGATGTTCTGAATATTTTGATCAAAAAGCGAAAAAGTATTGCCGTGGTGATCGATGAATACGGTGGCACCAGCGGAATGATGACCGTAGAGGATATTGTTGAAGAGTTGTTCGGAGAAATTGAAGATGAGCATGACCCCGTGGTGTTGACAGAGGAGAAGCTAGGAGAAAACCATTTTCTTTTTTCAGCAAGACTGGAGGTTGATTACCTCAATGAAAATTTCAAGCTGAACATTCCCATCGGCGAAAATTATGAAACCCTGGGAGGATATATTGTCAATCATACCGAAGAAATTCCACCGAAAGACGGTATCGTTCAAATAGATGAATTTACTTTTCATATCAAGGAGGTCTCCAATACCAAGATAGAGTTGGTAGAAGTGAGGATTAAAACTCAGGATTAAATTTCCTCACATTTTGCGGATTTATAGTTTTTTAATATTCCTAAAAAGGTTATTTTCGCCTCCTATATTTTAGAATAAACACAATTTCAAATGGCAGTATTAAATAAAATAAGGCAACGTTCCGTTTTCCTTATCATAATTATCGCTTTAGCCCTCTTTTCTTTTGTATTGGCTGATGTAATACGAAATGGAGGGATGACTTCTCAAAAATCGCAGAATGTTATTGCGACAATTAATGGTAAAGACATTGAAAGGGAGCAATTTGCAAGGCAGGTGGAGAATTACCAGCGAAACCTTGGACCTAATGCCAGCACTTCGCAGGCTGTAAATATGGTTTGGGATATGAATGTGAAGCAGGCTGTTCTTGAAGAGCAGTTCGAGGAGCTTGGAATTCGCGTAGAGGAAGCTCAGGTTAAAGAGTTGCTGCGTCGTGAAATGGGTAACAATCCTAATTTCACCAATGAAGCAGGAATGTTTGATGAGAACAGACTTCGTGAATATGTAGCCACGTTAAAACAAACTTCTCCGCAAGCTTACCAGCAGTGGTTGGATTATGAAGCTTCTGTTGGGAAAGCTGCCCGCGAAGAAATATATTTCAACCTAATCAAGGCTGGTGTTGGTGCCACGCTTGCAGAGGGGAAACTTGCTTACAAATTTGCCAATGATAACGTGGATCTTGAATTTGTTCAGATCCCGTATTCTTCAGTACCAGATTCTGAGGTTGAAGTTTCAAAATCTGAGATCAGCGATTACATAAAGAAGAATGCTGAGCGTTTTAATACCGAAGCTTCCCGTGATATCCAGTACATTCACTACACTGAAATGGCTTCTCAAGAGGATGAAGCTGAAGTTAAAGCAGAGATTGGAGCACTGCTGAACAATAAAGTGGAATACAATGCGGTAACTAAGGCTAATGATACTCTCCCGGGATTCAGCGATACTGAAGATATCGAGACTTTTGTGAATGAAAATTCAGATGTAAGATATTCCGATCGCTTTTTGTTCAGAAAAGATCTTCCCCGGGAACATGCAGAAGCTCTGTTCAATCTTAATGTTGGTGAAACATATGGACCTTACAAAGAGGCCGGTTCCTGGAAAATTTCACGTGCAGTTGAGGTGAAACAGATTCCTGACTCTGCTAAGGCGAGACACATTTTAGTAGCATTTCAGGGCTCTCCTGTAGGACAAAATATTACCAGAAGTAAAACGGAAGCAAAACAACTTGCTGATAGTATTTCTTCTGTAGTAAAAAATAACAAAGGAAAATTTTCCGAGCTGGCATCTGAGTACTCTGCCGATACTTCTAATAAAGAAGATGCCGGGCAATTGGGTTGGTTCACTCCTGGAACCATGGTTCCTGCCTTTAATGATTTCGTATTTACAAACAATCAGGGCGCTGTAGGAGTGGTTGAAACACAATTTGGCTATCACGTGATCGATATCCAGGAGCAAACCGATAAACAAAGAGCTGTTAAACTGGCTACTGTTTCCCGTGCCGTACAGCCTTCAGAAAAATCCATGAACGATCTTTTCGCCGAGGTAACCAGGTTTGAACTGTCAGCAAGAGACGGAGATTTTGCATCTTTAGCTAAAGAAAACAATAAGGAAGTGAGGCCTGTAAAAGAGATTCAGGAGCTGGATGAGAATATTCCGGGAATAGGAGCCCAACGAAATATTGTACAGTGGGCTTTTAATGAAGATACAAAAGTTGGGGATATTAAAAGATTTGAGGTTCGCGATGGCTATGTGGTAGCTCAAGTAACTGCGGCCAACAAAAAAGGAACTAAATCTGTAGAAGCAGCCTCTTCTACCGTAATCCCAATCCTTGAAAAGGAGAAAAAAGCAGAGATCATTAAAAAGAAGATTTCGGGGAATGATCTGCAGGCTATAGCTCAAAGTCAGGGAGTGGAGGTTAATACAGCGAATTCTGTGAATCGTAACAGCCCTACCCTGCCTGGAGTAGGTAGTGAGCCAAGAGTGGTTGGTGCTGCCTTTGCCATGGAAGAAGGAAAAGTGAGCAAGCCGGTAGCAGGTGATAAAGGAGTGTTTGTAGTGAAAGTCCTGAATAAAACTGAAGCTCCTGCTCCACAATCTTACCGTCCGTATGCTTCAAGAGAGGCTTCTGCAAGAAGAACTACTATCAATACAGAAGTATTTTCAGCACTTAAGAATTCTGCTGAAATTGAAGATAACAGAGCTAGATTTTACTAGTCCACCGCTCGTCAATAAGCAAAAGGCCCTTCATTTGAAGGGCCTTTTTTATAGCTCAAAAAGTTTATTTTAAAGGATCATTTCTGAATATGAAAGGATGGTATCGTATCCTTTCTTTTTAAAGTAATCCTCTGCCTTTAAGCCACCGGTAGCGAGGATGAAATCTCCTCCCCAGCCTCCAAGGCTTTTGATGGCTCCGGGATAATCGGGAAATAGTTTAGATTTGATCTTTGGAAGGCCTATAAGCTGAGAAATTAAATTCTCGTGGATCTCCAGTAACAGGTTGAATTCTTCAAGGCTGGTGCAGGTAATGACCTGGTGAGTCACTCGGCTTATCTTCTCAACGGCTGTAGAAAGCACTTCTCTTTTTTGTTTTCGGTAATGGGCGATCGATTCCCGGCTATCCTGTTTCCGGTTAAGATAGACGAAAAAAATATTTTCACTAAAAGGGGGGTGGAATGAGGTGGAAAGAACACTTCTGCCGCCTTTGGTAAGTTCATAGGTCACTGGGCAACCTTCTTTTGCTACCGCGATATCATAGCCGCTCCCGCCAAAGGTCTTTTCCTGCAGTTCAAAGGCGTCTATGGAGAACCAGGAAGCGATATTCGCAATTAAGGTGGAAGAAGTTCCCAGGCCCCAGTTTAAAGGAAAATCTGTATAGGTGGAAACTTCGAATCCCTTGTTTTGTGACAATAATCCGGGGTTGGCTTTACAGGCTTCCTTTAAAATGAGAACAAGTTTTTTCCTTGTTTGATCAATTCCCGAAGGGGCAGTTTTGTTATTAGTGATTTCTTCTGAAGTAAGTCGGGTTTCAAACCAGATTTTTCCCTGGTGATCGTAACTTTTCCAAAGAATGTGTGGTTCATTTAATTCTGTTACTTTAAGACTCTGCCCAAATTTGGTTGGTAAAGCCAGTGCTGTGGCTCCATCAAGGACAACATATTCGCCGGTGATCAGTAATTTTCCGTGGCTATAGAACTTTTGCATTAGCTTCTAATGTTTTGCAGAGCTTCTTCTACTGCACTGTGGGAAACATTGTGCTTCTTGAAATGTTCAATCAGGATTTCTTTTTCTGAAGGGGTAGCTTTTAACTGATTGAGGATATTCATCAGGTGCATTTTCATGTGACCCTGCTGAATTCCGGTGGTGATGAGGGATTTTACTGCGGCAAAGTTCTGTGCCAGTCCTGCTACGGCTACAATTTTCATCAGGTCTTCGGCTGAAGGTTTTTGCAATATTTCCAAAGCGATCTTTGAGAGAGGATGAAGCCCGGTAAGACCTCCTACTGTACCCAGAGCCAGTGGAATTTCCATCCAGAACCTGAATTGTCCATCCCTCACATCGGCATGGGTGAGGCTGGTGTAGGTGCCGTTTTTTGAGGCGTAGGCATGAATGCCTGCTTCTATTGCCCTAAAATCATTTCCCGTTGCCAGGACTACCGCGTCTATACCGTTCATGATGCCTTTGTTGTGGGTAACTGCTCTAAAAGGTTCTGTTTCTGCTATTTTCAAGGCTCTAACAAATTTTCCGGCAAATTCTTCTCCTGTTAATCCATGGTCGGCCAAAACCTTAACAGGGCAGGAAACTTCTGCCCGTACGACGCAATTAGGAACGTAATTGGAAAGTATGCTCATCACTATCTCGATGTCTCTTTCAGATGATGTAAACGCCTCATGTACCATGGCTGCCTTCCTGAAGGTCTCTGCAAATCTTTCCAGGCAGGAGTTGATGAAATTGGCACCCATGGAATCTTTTGTCTCAAAGGTGCAATGCAGCTGGTAATAATTAGTTAAAGCTTCGGTTTTGTCCCTTAGTTCTATGTTAGTGACGCCGCCGCCTCGTTTTTTCATGTTTCGAACAAGAGGTTCCACGGCATCTAACAGTTTCGGCTTCACCTGGCGGAAAAACTCTTTTAGTTTGTCCTTTTCTCCTGAATACATGAAGTGTACCTGGCCAATTTTCTGGGTTCCCAGTACTTCAGCTTTGAAACCTCCTCGTTTTCCCCAAAATTTAGCTGCTTTGCTGGCCGCAGCGATCACCGAACTTTCTTCAATAGCCATGGGTATGGCATACCTGTAGTCGTTGATCATAAAATTGGGGGCTATTCCAAAGGGCAGGTAATAATTGGAAAGTGTATTTTCTGTAAATTCTTCGTGCAGTTGCTGCAGCTCTGAGTCTGGATTCCAGTATTGCTTCAGGATCTGCGCGGCATTTTTAGAGTCCTTAAGATAGGTAGCTTGCAGCCAGTTAATCTTATCTTCTTTTGCCAGTTTTGAAAATCCGGAAATAGGGTCAATCATCATTTTCTTTTTGAATGGCTCAAAGATACAACTACTGTATATATTGTCATATTTTAGACACTGTAGTATGTGATTGGTATTCAGTAGAGTGGATTTTTGTGCTTTTCGAAGGGTATTATAATGTTATTTTCTTTAACATCTTGTTATGATTTAACACCGAAAAACCTGTTTTTTACCCGGATTTTTATTAAACTTGGCAATCAATTTTTTATTTAGACTTCAGAATGAAATATGCTTCCGGCCTTTTGGCCTTCTTTCTAACTTTAAGTTCGTTAGTCTCTGCACAGAAAAAAGAAATTACTCTTGAGGAAATATGGGACGGTACTTTTAGACAGGAACGCATGGAATCCCTACAATCTCTTAACAATGGTGAGGAGTATGTAGTACTAAACTTTGACCGTAATTCTCGCACATCGTCTATTGATGTGTATTCGTATAAAACAGGAGCCAAAACCCGTACCTTACTTAATAGTGCTGACCTGAAAGGAATTCAATATTTCGGAGGATTCGAATTCAATGAGGATGAGACGAAGCTTATTCTGGCGACAGAAGTTGAGTCGATCTACCGACGTAGTACGCGGGGAATTTTTTATGTGTATGACCTTCAAAATAAAGAGTTGCAGAAAATTTCCGAAGAAAAGATACAGGAGCCTACTCTTTCTCCCAATGGACAGAAAGTTGCTTATGTTCGCGATAATAATATTTTTGTAAAAGACCTTTCTTCAAAGGAAGTGCAACAGGTGACCGGCGACGGAGAGAAGAACAAGATCATCAACGGGATCACAGACTGGGTTTATGAAGAAGAATTCTCTTTTGTCAAGGCTTACCAGTGGAATAAAACGGGACAGAAAATCGCATTTTTAAAGTTTGATGAGACCGAAGTGCCCGAGTTTTCCATGGATATGTACGGCCAGGAGCTGTACCCGTCAAAATCCACTTTCAAATATCCCAAAGCCGGAGAGAAGAATTCTGTTGTTTCCCTGCATATGTATGATGTTTCAAAAAAGCAAATTTCAGAGGTGGAGCTGGGGGGATATTCAGATTTTTACATTCCACGCATTAAATGGACAAATGATGCGTCGGTTCTGAGTGTTCAGGTGCTAAACCGCCACCAGAATGTATTGGATCTAATTTTTGTGAACGCTGAAACGAATGAGGTTAAAGTGGTTCTCAACGAAACTGATGAAGCTTATGTAGATGTGACTGATAATTTAACCTTCCTTGAGGACAATAGTTTTATCTGGACCAGTGAGAAGGATGGTTTTAATCATATTTATCACTACAGCAGGACCGGAAAATTATTGAACCAGGTTACACGTGGTAACTGGGAAGTGACTAATTACTACGGGTATGACCCCAAAAGCAAAAAAATATACTTTCAAAGCACCGAAAACGGAAGCATCAACCGCGATGTTTTCTCGATCAATGCCAACGGGAAAAATAAGAAACAACTAACCGATAAGATCGGACAGAATAGTGCAGATTTTAGTGCAGATTACACCTACTTCATTAATAGCTACACCAGTGCGACGACCCCAAATGAATTCACTCTCCACCAGGCAAAGAGTGGAAAGCTGGTAAGGAACATAAAGGATAATAAAGCGCTTTTAGAGCAAATAGCAGATTACGATTTCTCACCTAAAGAATTTTCAACCATTGAAGTAAATGGGGCAGAATTGAATATGTGGATGATCAAGCCTTCAGACTTTGATCCTGCCAAAGAATACCCTCTTTTTATGGCTCAATATTCCGGGCCGGGATCGCAGACCGTGGCAAATGTTTTCTACGGGACAAATGATTACTGGTATCAGCTTTTGGCCAACAAAGGTTATATAATTGTGGCTGTAGATCCTCGCGGAACAGGCTTCAAAGGTGCCGATTTTAAAAAAGTAACTCAGAAGGAACTTGGGAAATATGAAGTGGAAGATGTCATTGCTGTGGCTCAGAAACTGGGTCAGCGGGAATATATAGATGCAGACAATATCGGGATCTGGGGATGGAGCTATGGAGGCTTCATGTCTTCTAATGCTCTTTTGCAGGGGAATGATACCTTCTCAATGGCCATTGCTGTTGCTCCTGTAACCAGCTGGAGGTTCTATGATACTATTTATACCGAAAGATATATGACCACTCCTCAGGAGAATCCATCGGGATATGATGAGAACTCTCCCATAAATCATGTGGAGAAATTAAAAGGAGATTACCTTCTTGTGCATGGATCGGGTGACGATAATGTGCATGTGCAAAATACAATGCGCATGATAGAAGCCCTGGTACAGGCCAACAAGCAGTTCGACTGGGCTATATATCCAGATAAGAACCATGGTATTTATGGAGGTAATACCCGTCTTCATCTATATACATTGATGACCAATTTCATTGAAGATCATTTAAAAACAAATTCTAACAATAATAAATCCCTATAATGGCAACTACGGCAACACCAGCAACTAAGAAAGAATTATTCGGACATCCGGTAGGTTTATACGTTCTGTTCTTTACAGAGATGTGGGAACGATTTTCTTACTACGGAATGCGGGCCATTCTTGTATTATATCTTGTCAGCGCGACCCAGGGCGGAAACGCAGGACTTGGTTGGACTAACGCAGAAGCTTTAGCGCTCTATGGCTGGTACACCATGTTGGTGTATGTAGCATCGATTCCCGGAGGAATTATAGCCGATAAATTACTCGGCCAAAAGAAAACCGTGTTGGTAGGGGGAATTGTTCTGGTTGCGGGGCATGGGATCCTGGCGGTTGAAGAAATGTGGGCCTTCTATAGTGGACTTGGCTTGATCGTCGCCGGGGTTGGAATGTTGAAACCAAATATTTCCACCATGGTTGGTGGCCTTTATAAAGAAGGAGACATTAGAAGAGATAAAGGATTTACCATATTTTATATTGGGATCAACCTGGGAGCTTTTCTTTCCAGTTTGATCGTTGGTTATGTGGGAGAGAACATTGGATGGCACTGGGGCTTTGGACTTGCAGGTATCGCCATGGCACTGGGACTTCTTGTTTACCTGTGGGGTCAAAAGTACCTGAGAGAGGTTGGAAACCTCCTCTCCAGGGCAGAACGGGATCAGGGAGCGTCATTTGGTGGAATGTTCAAGGAACTTTTCAATTCTCCGCTACAGTTGACCATTACGGCTATTTTGATGGCTTTTTCAATCTACTGGGTGGTAATGCAGGATATAGCATACGGTTTCCTGTTCATTTTCCTTACCCTGGTAACAGCCATGATGTTGATGGTGTACAAAGATCTGACCAGCCAGGTGATGAAAGATCGATACGTGGTAATGCTCCTTTCCTTCATCCTGGTAATCGTATTCTGGGGTGCTTTTGAACAGGCCGGAGGACTTATGAACATATATGCCCTTGAGAAGACTAACAGGTCTTTGCCTTTTAGCCTTCCGTTAATTGGAGATGAAGTTCCAGCTTCGTGGTTCCAGTCATTGAATGCCCTGTTCATTATTATTTTTGGTGTGATTGTGGCGAACTTCTGGGCTAAGAGAAAATTAAAAAGTAAAGAGGCCTCTTCAATTTTTAAAATGGCCATAGGTGTGATCATCATGGGTCTCGGATTTATATTTATGGTGTTTGCCTCCATGCAATTTGAATCCAACGGATCTTCAGCCATGTACTGGTTAGTATTAGCTTACCTCTTCCATACAATTGGAGAGCTAAGTTCCTCACCCGTTGCCCTATCATTCATTACAAAACTGGCGCCTGTTAAATATGCTTCTCTTATGATGGGAGTGTACTTTGCAGCAACAGGATTAGGAAATAAAGTTGCAGGAATTGTAGGAGAATTATCCTCTGCAGCTGGAGATCAGTCGATATTTTTGGGGATTACCATATTTACAGTTGCTTTTGCGACCCTTGTACTGCTTATGCTCAAACCTCTTAAACGTCTTACCCATGGAGTAGAGGATGAAGAGAGGGAGCTGCCGCAGCAGGAAAATTTTGAACTGGCTGATGAAGATTTAGTAGATAAGGAGGAATATAAGCGTAAGAAATAATGGCAGCAGCAGTTCCCGCGGCAGAGAATGATTTTTTTAAATCAAATGTCTTAGGACATCCTGCCGGACTTTTCGTTCTGTTTTTTACTGAAATGTGGGAGCGCTTTTCTTTCTACGGAATGAGAGTGCTTCTGGTGAATTTTTTGACCATGGCCATAGTGGGAGTGGACAACCCCGGTTGGGGGTGGTCTATGGAAAATGCCGGGGCACTATTTGGTACCTATGCAGGTTTGCTCTACCTCACTCCGATTCTAGGAGGACTTATAGCAGATAAACTCACAGGATATAGATGGGCCGTGATCATAGGATCAATCATTATGACCCTTGGTCATGCCTCCATGGCTGTTGAAACAGAATTTTCCCTTTATTTTGGTTTGGGACTGCTCGTAATTGGTACGGGATTTTTTAAACCGAGTATTACCTCTATCATTTCTGAAATGTACGAGGGCAAACCCGATAAGAAAGATGGAGCTTATACCATATTCTATATGGGAGTAAACGCCGGGGCTTTCTTTGGTATGATGCTGTGCGGCTATTTAGCCGAAAAAATAGGATGGAGCTGGGGCTTTGGTTTAGCGGGTATTTTTATGCTTTTAGGAACACTTCAGTTTTGGCTTGCTAAGCCACTTTTCGGAAAGATAGGGGGCGTTCCAGATAAGGAAAAAGAGGTTAAAGAAATTGAGCAGGAGGAAAGAAAAGGAATAGAAGATCACCGGCACAATCCATTTACATTATTAGATAAAATACTAGTAATAGCTGCTTCGGCCATTGGTTTCCTATATCTCATAAATGATCCGCTGTCAAAAATTGCAGATCTTAATCTGCTGCCGGTGGTTATGCCATTTGATTTCCAGGGAGAGCCTTTTTCCGGGCCGTTAGGGATGGCAATTATTGGGCTTATTCTCTTTTTGATCCTCATTGTATCCAGGCTGGCGCGATATGCTAAGGTGGTAAGGGACCGATTGATAGCCGTTGTGATATTTGCCTTTTTCACGGTATTTTTCTGGATGTCCTTTGAACAGGGAGCTTCCTCTTTGATCGTTTTTGCTCGTGACTCAGTAGACAGGGAACTAATTGGGGCTGGTGCGACAGTTTTTAATACCGTAAATGCTTTACTTACAGTAGTTCCATTAATGATCATTACCTGGGTACTGTATTTACTTTGGAAGCAAACCTTCAAGCAAATACCGGGATCGAATATCGTTTTAGGAATATGTTTTTCGGGTATCTGGGGAATTGTCTTATGGATGCTTTACAGGGAATTTTCTGCAGACGTGACAGAGATCACAGTTTCCTGGTTCAGTATTCTCAACTCCTTCTTTATTATTGTTTTTGCTTCATTCTTTTCAAAATGGTGGGAAAGTAAGTATAATCCTTCTGCAGCGTGGAAATATAGCTTTGGGCTAATCCTTCTTGGATTTGGCTTTGGCCTTCTTGCCTTTGGTTCGAGCGGACTGGCAGAAGGGGCAAAAGTGAGTATGATATGGCTTATATTGGCTTACCTGTTCCACACTTTGGGTGAATTATGTCTTTCTCCCCTGGGACTTTCATATGTGAGTAAACTGGTGCCGGCAAGGATGATAGCATTCATGTTTGGTATGTGGTATTTGGCCATAGCCATAGGGAACAAACTGGCAGGTTCCTTTGGAGGAATGATCACAGAGATCACTGAGAAATATGATCTTTCAACTTTCTTTCTTATATTTACAGCGATTCCAATTGGAGCCGGAGTAATGGTGGCACTGCTTAATCCGCTTTTAAAGAAGTTAATGCACGGCATAAAATAATAAACTTAACATAGAATTTTAATGCGCCCTTCATTTTGATGGGCGCATTTTGTTTAACTTCGGAATAGTTGTTGACAAAGGGAAAGAAAAAGATGATGAGAGTTATTATAATTGGCTTCTTGATTTTCAGTAATGCTTCAATGGCTGAAGTGGTCGCCCAGGAAATCAAGTGGATGACTATGAATGAAGCACTGAAGGCACAAAAGAAAGAGCCCAAGAAGATCTTTATGGATGCCTATACCGTTTGGTGCGGTCCCTGCAAACTCCTGGATAGGAATACTTTTTCAAATGAGGATGTGGCCTCTTTTATTAATGAAAACTATTATCCTGTAAAATTTAACGCAGAAGGAACTGAAAAAATCCTTTATCGCGATAAAGAGTTTGGGAATCCTCAGCATGACCCGAATAGAAGGGGACGCAATAGTCAGCATGAATTTGCACGCGCCATGAAGATCACCGCTTATCCTACCCTTGTTTTTTTTGATGAGGAGGGTAATTTAATAGGGCCTATTCCCGGTTATCGCACTCCGCATCAACTTGAATTGTTCCTAAAACTTTTTCTAAAGGAAGATTATAAGAAGATCACCACGCCTGAGGCATTTAAAGAGTATTCAAACAACTTTCAGAACGAGTTTGAGGTAGCTAATTAGCCAATTAGAATTTCTCTGGAGGTATTCTCAGCGCTCCTTTTTCACCTGTATAATGGAAGGGTGTCTCCAATTGTTCGGCGGTATTTTTCCATTGGGTAATCCTGCTGCTATAGTTGCTTCCGTCAGCAATGATCACCTTTGGTTGAAGTCTTTTAATCACGCGCTCCAGATTTACTGCCGGTGACCCGGTGAGTAACAGATAATCAGTATGCTGTGAATCTAAATACACTCCCGTACTGTCTATGACCATCAGCATTTCACCTTTTACCGTATGAATGTTTCGATAGGATGCATATTCCAGGTTCTTTATATCTTCCCCAATCACAAAGTTCCTGATCATTTTGTTTTCCAGGTCCTCTCGATTTTGGTGGACAGTTAGCTTATGCTGTTGTTGCTTGGCAATGATACTGTTTTTTGAACGATGGAAAACGATAAGGTTTTCCTTTTCGATTGTTGTTCCTTTATACAGATAAAGGGACTGCAATAAAACAACAGAAAACAACAAAGTTATTATCCTCCTGTAATTTACTTCATAAACACTTACGAGCAGGAAGATCAAAACGAGATACCAACCCCAAACTTCCGGCAGGCCGAATGATATGTCTTTGAAGAGAAATTGTTCCTGTCGTGCTACAGTGGCTACAAATGAATTTAGAGCGGCGATTACCTTCCCAAAGCCTTCTGTTAAAAGTGAATGAGAGAAGTCTGAAACAGACAATAGGATGATAATGATCCCTGCTCCCAGAATAAAACCCAGGAACGGTAGAATAACCAAATTGGAGACGAAGAATAAGCCTGGAAATTGGTGAAAATAAAAAAGACTAAGCGGGAGTACGCCGGCCTGGGCAGCGATTGTAGTAGTAAGGATTCCCCAAAAGAATTTTACGACTCTGTTTGAGGTGGACAAAAGTTTATAGAGGACCGGTTGCAGGAGGATAATTGCCAGTACAGCAGCATAGCTTAGCTGAAAACCTACTTCAAATATCCATTGAGGCCGAATCAACAATAACAATAATAACGAAAGAAATAGTGAATTGAGGCTACTGGTTCTGCGGTTGAACTCCATGGCTATAGCTAAAAAGCTGAACATTGTTACTGCTCTTACAACTGAAGGGGAGAGACCTGCAAGGATCGCAAAACTCCATAAAATAACCAGTATTAAAAATGTTCTTATCACTTTACCCTTTTTGAATCGCAAAATAGGTGAGAAGAGACGGTTGAGTAATAGAAGCAGAATCCCAACATGCAAACCAGATATAGCCAAAATATGTATAGCCCCGGCAGCAGCGTAATTCTCATAAGTTTCTACAGAAATATCCTGTTTTTGCCCCAGCAACAGAGCTTGTACAATGGCAAGCTCCTCTGGTTTAAAACCATCCTTTTTAAGGTTTTCGGTAATTTGTTTTCGCCAGGCGGCTGCAGTCGCAAATATTCCTTTTTTGGGTGGTAATTTTTTAAAATACTTTTCTTTCATAATTACCTGCCCCGTCACTCCACGTATGGTCATAAACTTATGGTAATCGAATTGGTGTGGATTCAAAGGCTTTGGAAGCTCCTTAAGATCGGTAGCTATGAGAAAACGGTTTCCCACGTTAGGAGTGGGAAGGGAGGAATCTTTAGGGAAAAGGAGTAGGATCTTTCCATGGGAACGCTTGGCTGAGACAGATCGTACTTTAGCAATGAATTTGTGATGATAAAGGTCCTGTTTTAATTCTTCCCTGATTTCCATTTCTACAACCGGGGTGTTTCCTGAAGAGCTTTCTTTGGAATAAAGTTGAAGATAATGATTAGGTTGATTTTTTGATAGATGGATGGTTGTGGTGAAAAAACCTATGCCGAAGAATAGAAGCAGGGTTACCGCCCCAAAGATCTGGTCTGGAAAAAGCTGTCGTCGTACTCTAAAATAGGCGATAACGAAGCCCGTGAATAGTGAAAAAAGCAAAAGTACGGCGGTCCCAACAGAAGCGGTTAGGTAAAATCCTGCGAGAACACCCGCGACCAATACGAGGGTGAATTTAATGATTGGTGTGTTCAGTGATTTCATTATCAAAGGCTTAGCCAAGATAATGATTTAATGAATGCGCCGTGCCATTACAAAATGATCCTGCCAGTATTTTTCAGAAAGTGAAGAAATGATCACTCCTTTGGAGGTGGTGGAATGAATAAAATAGATTCCCTCTTCAGCCATATCTAACACAAGTCCCACATGATTTATGGCCTTTTTACGAGGATCTGTTCGAAAGAACAACAGATCTCCGTTGATCACCTGCTCCAGGTCAAGCTTCTCACCCAAAGTGGCCATTTCACGAGAAGTGCGCGGTAGTTGAATGTTCTCGAAGGAGAACGCTGTGTGTACCAGGCCTGAACAATCCATGCCATCCTGGCCTGTCCCGCCGTATTTATATCCTGTTCCCAGGAAATCCTTTGCATACTTAATGATCTTTGATATGATATCCTCCTCAAAATCTTTTGTTTCTTCAAAAAATTCTGGTGCAAACTCCACTTCAGAAGGATTTGAGTTAGATAAAACTTCCTCAGCAGCTATATTTTGTGCCTCAGGATAAGATTGCACCAGCTGTTTTCGTGAGCCACAGGAAATCAGGAAAAGAGTGGAGATCAGCAATGTGAGAATTCTTGAGTAACTCATTGAGAACTGATCTTTTCAAAGATTAGTTTTGCTGTTTTTTCACTGGCGCCTGCACCTCCCAGTTTTTGTTCCAGCTCATAATAATCTGAAAACATCTTCTTTCGATAGGGTTCAGAGAGGATCCTGGAAAGCTCCTTTATGAGGTTCTTCCTGTTTAGATCTGACTGGATGAGTTCCTTAACCACTTCGCGGTCCATAATTAGGTTTACCAGCGAAATATAATCAAGGTTGATCACTCTTTTTGCAATTTGATAGGAGATGAAGTTTCCTTTGTAGCATACCACTTCAGGTACCTTGAAAAGGGCAGTTTCGAGGGTCGCTGTTCCCGAAGTAACCAGGGCCGCATTAGAAATACCCAACACATCATAGGTCTTGTTCATGACCAGGTGAACATTCTTCTTGTTGATAAATTTGTGGTAAAATTCCGCTTCCTGACTGGGTGCTCCGGCAATGACGAATTGATGATCTCTGAAATCGTCTGTCACACTCAGCATGACCTCCAGCATTTTTTCGATCTCCTGTTTTCTGCTTCCGGGTAAGAGGGCAATTACCGGCCGTGTATCGAGGCCATGTTCAGCCTTAAATTTTTTAGTATCTATAGGAGGTCGGTTGGCAATGGCATCAATAAGAGGGTGTCCTACAAAATGTACATCAAAACGATGCTTCTCCTCGTAAAATTCTTTTTCGAAGGGCAGGATGACATACATTTCATCTACATCCCTTCTGATATCTTTGATCCGATTTTCTTTCCAGGCCCAGATTTGAGGTGATACATAAAAATGGGTCTTAAAACCTTCTTTTTTAGCCCATTTGGCAATGCGTAGATTAAATCCGGGGTAATCTACAAAGACGATCACATCTGGCTCGAAATCCCTAATATCTTTTTTGCAGAAAGAAATATTGCCCAAAATGGTTCTTAGGTTCATGATTACTTCTGCAAATCCCATAAAAGCCAGATCCCGGTAATGTTTCACGGGTTTTCCTCCCTCCTGCGCCATGAGATCACCACCCCAAAACCTGAAATTTGCTTCTGAATCAACTTTTTTCAGAGCTTTCATAAGATTGGAGGCATGAAGATCTCCCGAAGCTTCTCCTGCAATTATATAATATTTCATGCTATACGAGCTTTAAAATCGCTATTATGAGTGCGGCGAGTATAGAAGCCATTAGCACACCCCGAGCCCGGTAAACCTGTTCCTTTTTTAGGAACACAAAGAAAGGCAGAAAGTTGAGGATCGCTCCTGCTGTGATCAGAGTGCCCATAAAATCCTTTTCAATAGACTCTACCATCGTTTGGTGAACCGAAAGTTCAGAAAAAATGAGGACATAGATCAACATTCCAAAAAGATTGGATAGTAGACCCGTAAAAAACCCGATAAGAATTTCTTTTTTAATCATTCAGATCCCACTTATTTAAGTCGCTTAAAAAATGGTGTGCAGTTAAATCAAACTGAACAGGAACCACCGAGACGTACCCCTGTGCCAGTGCGTGTTCATCACTGTCTTCACCCTCGTCTTCATTTACAAACTTTCCAGATAGCCAATAATAATCTCGCCCCTGCGGGTTAGTACGTTTGTCGAATTCTTCCTCCCATCTTGCGTTCGCCTGGCGGCATATCTTGATTCCTTTTATTTCAGACTCACTTAACTTCGGAAGGTTCACGTTAAGAACCACACCTTTAGGAAGACCATTTTTAAGCACATTCCTGGTAATTCGCTTTACGAATTTTTTTGTGGGTTCAAAATCAGCAGTAAGCGAATAATCCAGAAGCGAAAAACCTATGGCCGGAATTCCTTCTATTCCAGCTTCAACTGCCGCACTCATGGTGCCGGAATAGATCACGTTTATAGAAGAATTGGAGCCGTGGTTAATACCGCTTACACACAGGTCTGGTTTGCGGTGAAGGATCTCCTGGGTCGCTATTTTAACACAATCTGCTGGAGTGCCAGAACAGCTGTATTCCTTGTGCTTATAAGTTTCCTTTACAGTCACCTGATCGCAGAATAAAGTGTCACTAATGGTTATGGCATGTCCCATTCCGCTTTGGGGACTGTCTGGAGCGACAACAATAACATCTCCTAATTGCTTCATTACTTCAATAAGAGCCCGTATCCCCGGAGCTGTGATTCCATCATCGTTTGTCACTAAAATTAGCGGTTTTTCCTGTGGCATTATGAAAATTTTATGGGAGCTAAATTAAAGTAAATTCCTGAGGAAAGCATTATATTCGTAGTTTAACGACTATAGACCAAATTCAAAGCTTGGCATAGTTTTTAATGTAATTAGGGGAATAATAATGATGAAAATACATAGCATAATGAAAAGGAATTATAAACTACTGGTGCTGGTCCTACTGTTCGCCGCGGCCTCCTGCAGCTTTACAACGAAGACATTTAATGATCCCAATAAGGATAAAACTTTAATTGAGTTGATCACCTATGTGCTTGAAAATGGGCATTATGATGCCAAAGCTATTGATGATTCTTTTTCACATGAGGTTTACAAGGACTATCTAAAAGCCATCGATCCCTTGAAAAGATATTTCTATGCAGGCGACATAGAGGAGTTTAGTAATTATGAAGATCAAATAGATGACCAGGTAAGAAACAGGGAAATTGACTTTTTTGATCTTACTCATTCCCGACTGGTGGAAAGGATGGAGGAAGCGCGTGGCATATATAAGGAGATCCTTGCACAGCCCTTTGACTTCTCGAAAAAGGAAATTCTGGATACCGATTATGAAAACCATGAGTATGCTTCTACCAAAGAAGAGTTAAAAGAACGTTGGAGAAAACAATTGAAGTTTTCTGTTATTTCCAATTACTATGATAAAAAGAAGGAGCAAAAAAGGGAATTGGAGAATAATCCTGATTATGAGCCCAAATCTGATGCAGAATTGGAGGCTGAAGCCCGTAAGTTAACCCTTTCTTCTCTTGATGAGTATTTTGACTTTAATGATGACCTGGAGCGTAAGGACTGGTTCTCGGTATATGTGAATGCGATTGTGGAGGAATTCGATCCTCACACGTTTTATTTCGCGCCACAGGATAAAGACCGGTTTGATATGGCTATGAGCGGAAAACTTGAAGGAATAGGAGCCCGGCTTCAAAAGAAGAACGATAATGTAAAGATCGTAGAAATCATTTCAGGTGGTCCTGCCTGGAGAGGAGAGGAAATTGAAGTGGGAGATGAGATCCTGAAGGTAAAACAAGAAGAAGAGAAAGAACCGGTAAGTGTTGTTGGGATGCGTCTTGATGATGCTGTTAGCCTTATTAAAGGGCCAAAGGGAACGAAGGTAACTTTAACTGTGAGAAAGGTAGATGGAACTATTCAGGAAATTGAAATAGTACGTGACGTGGTTGAAATCGAAGAGACCTATGCCAAGTCTTCTATTGTTGAAAAGAATGACAGGCTCTACGGAGTAATAAATCTTCCGAAGTTTTATTTCGACATGGAGAATTACGCAGCTCGAAATGCTGCTTCTGATGTTAAAGAGGAAATTATTCGGTTGAAAGAGCAAGGAATGGAAGGTCTTGTTATCGACCTGAGAAATAACGGTGGTGGGTCTTTGAAAACTGTTGTTGATATAGCGGGCTTATTCATTAAAGAAGGACCTATCGTGCAGGTGAAATCCAAACTTGAAGGCCAGGAGATACTTAAGGATAAAGATCCTTCAATCTTATGGGATGGACCTCTTGTGATCCTTGTCAATGAGCTTTCTGCTTCTGCTTCAGAAATTCTTGCGGCAGCCATGCAGGATTATAAAAGAGCGATTATCATTGGAAGCAAGCAAACTTACGGCAAAGGTACCGTGCAAAACGTACTCGACCTGAACAGGTGGGTTAGAAACAGTGACTTTGGTGATCTTGGAGCCTTGAAGATCACTACTCAAAAGTTCTACAGAGTAAATGGCGGGTCAACTCAATTGGAAGGAGTGAAAAGCGACGTGGTAGTACCAGACAGGTACAGCTACATTGATATAGGTGAAAAAGACCAGTCAAATCCTTTACCCTGGGATCAAATAGAGGCTGCTAATTTCACTGTTTGGGATGGTTATATAGATTTTGAGGAAACATTATCAAGCAGTAAGAAAAGAATGGCCAACAATGAACAGCTTCAATTGATTCAGGAGAATGCTGAATGGATCAGGGATCAGAGAAATGAGAAGTCTTTTCCTTTGAGTTTTGAAGAATATCAGGCCGAAATGGAAAACAATGAAGAACAGGCGCAAAGATTTAATCGCCTTTCTGATTATAAATCAGATCTTACCTATGAATCATTGCCTTATGAAAAAGAATTGTTCACTACAGACACGGTATTAGCTGAAAAAAGAAAAAGATGGCATGAAAATCTTAGCAGCGATGTCTATATGGAAGAAGCAGTAAATGTGCTTGAAGATATGAAGATGAATAACATCAAGAAATCTGGAGTAGCCCAAATTAAAGAATAAGGATTACTCTAAAGATTGAAAAAATCCCCCTGTTTTAAAGTGCAGGGGGATTTTTTTGTGGATGAAATTGTGATTTTACAGTTGAGATGTTTACCAAAAGGACATTCTTTCAGAATCTAATTTAATGAAGATAAAAAGCAATATCGTGAACCCCCATAATCCCGATCCTCCGTAACTAAAGAGAGGGAGTGGGATCCCAACTGTAGGGAAAATACCTATTACCATTCCAATATTTACGAAAAAGTGTATAAATAGTATCCCTGCTACGCTATAACCATAAATACGGCTAAATTGGGATTTTTGTCTTTCGGCTAAAAAGATCACTCTGCACATTAGTAGCAGGAAGAGGAGTATGACGACAGTACTTCCAACAAATCCCCATTCTTCTCCCACTGTACTAAATATATAATCTGTATGCTGTTCGGGTACAAAATTTCCTTTTGTTTGTGTGCCTTCGGTCCAGCCTTTTCCAAACCAGCTACCGCTCCCAATGGCGATCTCACTTTGATTAGTATTGTATCCTATTCCGCGGTTATCTACTTCTTTCCCCAGCACAATATTAAAACGGTCTCGATGGTGTTGTTTAAAGACATTTTCAAATACGTGATTTACAGACAGGACAAAGCCAACACAGGCCAGGATAAGCACAAGATATTTAAAGATGCTGGGCCGTTTTTTCCGATTTATGATGTAAAGCAAAAAAGCTAGAAGTATGATGCCTACTATTACCCAGGTTGTTCCAAAGGCAAGAGTGGTAACAAATAATATAACTGCGATAAATCCAAGCAGTAAATAGGCAAAATGTAATCCTTCCCGGTACATTGGGAAGAAGAAGGCGAAATAGACCATAGCGCTCCCAGGGTCTGGTTGCATAAGAATAAGCACTATTGGAATACCCATTATAATAAATGCCTTCAATTGATCCTGAAAATTTTTCAGATTGGTTTGTATTCCGCTTATAAATTTAGCCAGGGCGAGCGCCGTGGCGATTTTCACGAATTCTGCCGGTTGTATACTTACAGGACCAAAAGAATACCAGGCTGTCTGGCCTGCAATGGTTTTTCCGAAGACAAAAAGTCCAGCGAGTGACAGCAGAGAGATCAAATAGATTACGCTTGCGAATCTTTCATAAAACTTTGCTTCAATTGACAATACCAGCACAATAAGTACCACGCTCAAAAGGACCCAGAGAAGCTGTCTTCCATATACCTGGTCAAGATCAAATATAGAGCTTGCCGCATCATTTAAAGAAGCTGAGTATATATTCACCCACCCAATAGCTACCAGTAAAAAATATATAAGAATGCTTGGCCAGTCAAAGCTGGAAATTGATCTCGGCATGCCTACTGATTTATTTTAAATGGTTCCCCACTAAGCGGTTTAGCATATTCATCTTCCAGGCTGTGCGTAAGGATCCAATTCTCCATGTCTTTACGGGTAGTTTCTCCTTTGAGATACTTTTCGATCATTAGCCCGGCAATTCTTCCCGCGTATCGTCCTCCCCAGTAACCGTTCTCCACAAAGACAGCCATGGCGATCTTTGGATTTTCAACAGGGGCAAAGGCTATAAAAATAGAGTGATCTGTCAACTGGACTCTTTTTCCGTCTATTTTGGTGAAATTCTCTGCAGTACCTGTTTTTCCGGCGATCTCAATTCCGGGAATTCTTAACGCAGAAGCAGTCCCCGATTTGTATACCTGATGCATTCCTTCAATGACAGGTTCAAAGTGACGCGGATCTATCGTAGTTTGCTTCTTTTTAGTGAATTCTTCCTTTTTAATAGGGCTGCCATCGATTTCCTTGAGAATATGTGGGGTATAAAACCAGCCTTTATTGGCTATGGCTGCCGTCATGTTTGCTAGCTGAATGGGAGTCATTAATACCTCTCCCTGGCCAATGGCGTTAGATAGGGTTGCCGGAGCAAACCATTTATATTTAGGATAATTGTAAATGGCATTGTAATAATCTGAGGTAGGGATTTTTCCGGGTCGGCCGGTGGAAAGGTCAGATCCAAGATAATCTCCCAATCCAAAACTCTCGAGGTGGTTCGCCCAGGTGTCGATACCTTGTTGGGGAGTAGGATATTTTTCAATGACCCTCCTGTACACGTTTGCAAAATACGCATTGCAGGATTGGGCAATTCCCGGAACCATGCTAAGAGGGCTGGGATGTGCGTGACATCCCATTTTTCGACCTCTACCATAATAATATCCCATTTGGCAGGAGAAACGTTCCTGGGTGGATACAACCCCTTCCTGCAGGGCTATAAGAGCATTAATAGTTTTAAATGGCGAACCCGGTGGATATTCAGCCAATAGACTGCGATTGTATAGAGGATTGGCTATGGAATCATAATATAATTGTGTATAGTTGGCAGATCTTTTTCTTCCTACCAGTTCTGCAGGATCATAATTTGGAGCAGTGACCAGAGCGAGGATCTCTCCCGTGGCTGGTTCTATAGCTACAATACCTCCTCGTTTGTTTTCCATTAAGATTTCGCCATACTTCTGCAGTTCTGCATCAATGGTAATGGTGAGATCCTTTCCTTTCTTAGGAAGCGTGTCATAAATCCCATCTTTATAGGGGCCTATATCCCGGTTAAAACGATCCTTTTGAATATATTTTACTCCCTTTACTCCGCGAAGCAACTCTTCGTAATACCCTTCAATCCCCGTATTTCCTATGAGGTCTCCAGAAATATAATATGGATCTTCTTTTATCTTACGCTGATTCACTTCGGAAATAAAGCCTAATAAACTGGCACCGTGTACAGTATAATAATCTCTTAAAGAACGTTTCTGAATATAGAAACCTTCATAATTTCTCATTTTTTCCTGAAGATAGGCATATTCACTCTTGGTGAGCTGCGGAATTATAACCGAAGGAAGACGGGGAGAATAGATCTTTGCTTTATCTAGCCGGGTATCTAGCTGCTCCTTGGTAAGACCAAGAATATTACAAAACTCTGTAGTATCAAAAGCCTTTAAATTGCGGGGAATAACCATGACATCATATGATGGCTGGTTGGAAACCAGGAGATCTCCGTTACGATCAAATATAAAGCCCCGTTGCGGGTAATCATATACTACCTTGATCGCATTGTTTTCTGAAAGACCCACAAAGGAATCATCCAGTACCTGCAAGTAAAATAACCGGGCTATAAATAGAATTCCGGTAGAGATAATAATTATGTATAAAAGAATTCTTCTCATCTCGATCTTTTATTGAATAAGGCAAGTGAAAGAAAAACGAGAATCGTTGTGAACAAGCCTGAATATAATGTTTTCTTTAGTAGTAACAATAAATGTGCAAAATTGAAGAATTCCAGTAAAAACAGGATAAAGTGGTGAACGAATACCAGAATTACTACATAACTAATGCGGGAACCAATGGGGGTATTGGAAAATTTAATGGTCTGGTAGTCATAACTAATACCAAATGAAAATCTCAGGATTACCGGTCTTATGTAGGCAGCGACCAGGCATGCTGCGGCATTTATTCCTCCACTATCTTCAAAAACATCAATACTCAGCCCAAGTAGAAAGCTTAAAAGCAGAAATAGGGTTTGATTCCCGTTGAAGGGATAGAGTATGATGAATAGAACATATAGATAGGGATTTATATATCCCAGAAAATTGATGTTATTCAATAGTAACACCTGCAATAGGATGAGAAAAATAAATCTGAATGTGTTTGTCAAAACTACATTATTCATCTTTCGAAAGGTTTTGAAGTTCTCTTATTTCGTCCTGTGCAGTGTTCTCTATGATATAGACATAACCTATGTTGGTCATGTCGTTAAAAAGTTTGATGTTTATGGTGTAGTAGCTTTCGCTTTGGTCCAGTTCAAAATCTAATACGCTGCCAATAGACAGGCCTTTGGGGAAGATTAAAGATCGTCCTCCTGTGATTATGGTGTCTCCAACTGCTACCGGAGCAATGGCAGGTACATCTGTTAATTGGGTAACGTTGGGGTCTTTACCATTCCATACCATTGTTCCAAAATGGTTGGAATTTTTCAGCTGGGCATTGATCCGGGAATTGGAGTTCAAAATGGAAATAACTGTGGAGTAATTAGGAGAGACATTTTCTACTATCCCTACAATTCCTTTGCTTGTCACCACCCCCATATCCCGCTCAATTCCAGATCTGGAGCCGTTCTTGATGGTGAGGTAGTTGTCAAGCTTCGCGTAGTTGTTATTGATCACTTCTGAAGCTCTGAAAATATAAGGGGCATCAAATGAGGAGGTGTCGCTAAAATCCTTTACCTCTAAAGAATCTTCATAACTCGCTAATCTTGTGCGAAGTCTTTCGTTTTCTTCAAGTAATCTCAAATTGTATTCTTCAAGGTTAAAGTAGGCATTGATATTGCTGGTCCAGCTGTAAATGCCTCCACTTAAAAAATTCGCAGAACTGATAAATTTGCTTTTCTGGTAGGAATGTGACTGAATGGTCAAAAACAGGGAAACCGATAGCAGCAACAAGAATAAGATATTGTTCTTATTGCGAATAAGAAAATTTATTATTTGCTGCATAAGTTACTCCTACTTTATCAAGACACCTTTGTACCGGTTCAATGTCTTAAGGGTAATTCCTGTCCCTCTAACTACTGCTCTTAAAGGATCTTCTGCGATATAAACAGGAAGATCTGTCTTCTGGGACAATCGTTTATCTAACCCCCGCAGCATTGATCCCCCACCAGCAAGATAGATCCCGGTATTATAGATGTCCGCTGCAAGTTCAGGTGGAGTTTGAGAAAGAGTTTCCATCACCGCGTCCTCTATTCTTAAAATGGATTTATCAAGAGCCTTGGCAATTTCCCTATAGGAAATATTCACCTGTTTAGGCTTTCCGGTTAAAAGATCACGCCCCTGCACATTCATTTCGTCTGGCGGGACTTCAAGATCTTCGGTTGCAGCCCCTATCTGGATCTTGATTTTTTCGGCAGTGCGCTCTCCCACATATAGGTTATGTTGCGTACGCATGTAATATACAATGTCATTAGTGAACACATCACCGGCGATTTTTACAGATTTGTCGCACACAATACCACCAAGGGCGATCACGGCGATCTCTGTAGTACCACCCCCTATATCAACGATCATGTTTCCTTTAGGTTGCATGATGTCCACTCCAATACCAATTGCAGCAGCCATTGGTTCATGGATAAGATATACCTCTTTTCCGTTAACTCTTTCTGCACTTTCTTTTACAGCGCGCATTTCCACTTCAGTAATTCCCGAGGGGATACAAATAACCATCCTCAGAGCAGGTGTGAACATTTTTTTCTTTAATGCCGGGATTTCCTTAATGAACATAGTGAGCATTTTCTCACTCGCGTCAAAATCGGCAATAACCCCATCTTTTAAAGGACGAATTGTTTTTATGTTTTCATGGGTTTTTCCCTGCATCATGGCAGCTTCCTTTCCTACCGCTATGATCTTCCCGGTAGTTCTATGACGGGCCACTATAGATGGGCTGTCAACCACTACTTTATCATTGTGGATTATAAGGGTATTTGCAGTCCCTAGATCTATAGCTATTTCTTCAGTGAGAAAATCGAAAAATCCCATGTCAAGTCGAATTAAATTTGAGGTTTGGTAAATGTAATAAAATTAATGTTTAAAATGTCTCGTGCCTGTCATTACCATAGCAAGGCCATGCTCGTTGCAATAATCAATACTCAGCTGATCTTTGATGGAGCCTCCTGGTTGAATTACTGTAGAAATTCCTGCTTGATCTGCGATCTCCACACAATCTGGGAACGGAAAAAAAGCATCACTTGCCATGGCAGCTCCCTTTAGGTCAAAATCAAAGGATCGCGCCTTGTCAATGCTCTGTCTCAGGGCATCTACTCTCGATGTCTGGCCAGTTCCGCTGGCAAGTAATTGATTGTTTTTAACCAGGACAATGGTGTTAGATTTTGTGTGCTTACAGATCTTGGAAGCAAACAACAGGTCCATTAACTCCTTATCATTCGGTTTATTGCTGGTTACAAAAGTTAAATCTTCCCTGGAGTCTGTTTTTAAATCCTTGTCCTGTACTAAAAGTCCGTTAAGGCAGGTGCGAACCTGGGTCTTTGGTAGTGCTGTTTCTTTCTGAACCAGAATTACCCGGTTTTTCTTACCTTTTAGAATTTCCAAAGCTTCTTCGGAATAAGACGGCGCTATAACCACTTCACAGAATAATTTATGGATCTCTTCTGCTGTAGCTTGGTCAATTTCAGAATTGCTGATCAAAATTCCGCCGAAAGCTGAAACAGGATCCCCTGCCAGTGCATCTTTATATGCCTGAAGGATGTTGTCTCTCTGTGCCAGTCCACAGGCATTATTGTGTTTTAAAATGGCAAAAGTGGGTGCTTCATTGGTGAATTCGTGCATCAGGTTCACTGCAGCGTCTATGTCCAACAGGTTGTTGTAAGACAATTCTTTGCCGTGCAGCTTATCAAACATGCTATCTAATTCTCCGAAGAAGTAGCCTTTTTGATGAGGGTTCTCTCCATACCTCAATTCTTTTCCAGAGGTGTAGCTCTGCTTATAAGCGGTTTCTTCGGTATTGAAATAATTGAATATCGCGGTATCGTAATTGGAAGAGATATTAAAAGCTTTAGCGGCAAATCTTTTCCTGTCAATTAGAGAAGTTGCGCCATTCCCTGCAGAAATAATATTTAGAAATTCTGAATAGTCATCAACAGAGGATACGCACAATACATCTTTGAAATTCTTGGCAGCAGCCCTGATGAGGGAGATGCCCCCAATATCAATTTTTTCAATAATATCTTCGTCTGAGGCTCCTGAGGCAACTGTTTTCTCAAAAGGATAAAGGTCCACGATCACCAGGTCTATTTGCGGGATCTCATATTCTTTAAGTTCAGCTGCGTCTCCTTCATTTTCACTGCGGTTAAGAATTCCTCCAAAAACCTTAGGGTGCAGGGTTTTTACCCTTCCGCCAAGAATGGAAGGATAGGAAGTGATGTCCTCAACAGGAACTACATTAATTCCCAGGTCCCCAATGAATTTTTCTGTTCCTCCGGTTGAATAGATCGTGATCCCTAATTCATCTAGTTTCTTTACAATTGGTTCAAGACCTTCTTTACTAAAGACAGAAATTAAAGCAGATTTTGCCGATTTTAAGTTGCTCATTGTGTTGGTTTTGTTAAAGTTGCAAAAGTAACCAATTCAACAGAAAATCTGAATCCTGCAGCGGTTAATTATCATTAAAATTTGTAACGATTTATAGATTGCCACGTCTTATGTAGGGACGGGCCTAAAAACAAGGTTTTTGCACTATGTTGATCTATCTTAGAGTACTTAAAGAGAGTTTTAATTTTGCAATTAATGCTCTGAAGAACAATAAATTGAGAACAATGTTGTCTCTATTAGGAGTGACTATTGGAATTTTTTCAATTATCGCCGTTCTCGCGGCAGTGGATTCTCTGGAGAAGGAAATCAAAGGAAGTATTAGTTCCCTGGATCAAAGCACTATGATAGTCACTCGTTTTTCTTTTGGACCAACAGAAATTCCGCAGTGGAAAAGACAACAATTTCCTGATGTTACTTACGAAGAATATGAAATTCTAAGCCGAAGTCTATCCGATCTTGAAGCAGCATCCTTCGTGTTAAACGTTCCTGAAGAGTCTATAAAATATAACGACAATACTGCCTCGAATGTGGGGATCGCTGCGGTTTCAGCTGAATATTATGACATTGAAGCGTTGCAGCTCGCCGAAGGCAGATTTTATAATGAGGCTGAAGCCGTGCGTGGGGCTCCCGTCATCGTTCTGGGGCATGACGTGGCACAGACTCTTTTTGAAGGCGAGGATCCCCTCGGAAAAAAAGTGCGGCTGTATGGGAGAAAATTCACCGTGATAGGATTACTCGAAAAGAAGGGGCAGGGACTTTTCGGTGGTGGTCATGATAGCAATGTCTTTGTGCCGGTGAACATCGTGCGACGTATCTACGGAAGTAACAGCCGTGGAACTTTTCCGCAGATCGTCTTAAAACCCAAAGATGGAATAGATAATGCAGAGTTTGTAGCCATGGTGGAACAACAGCTACGAAACACCAGAGGGCTTAGAAGGGAAGATGTGAGTAATTTCTTTGTGAATCAGCTGAAAGGCTTCACAGATTTCATTGATAATATTACCGGCCAAATGAATTTTATAGGGCTTATCATTAGTGGCTTTTCACTACTGGTAGGTGGTTTTGGGATCGCCAACATCATGTTTGTGAGTGTCAAGGAGCGAACGAATTTGATCGGGATTCAAAAATCCCTGGGAGCCAAAAACAGGTTCATTCTCTTCCAGTTTCTGTTCGAGGCGGTAATCCTCGCGATAATTGGTGGTTTGATCGGGTTATTCCTGGTTTGGCTGGTCTCCTTGTTGGCCTCACAGTTTACGGGAGATTTCCAATTTGTGCTGTCTCCATGGAATTTGTTCATTGGCACTGCTGTTTCCGCCGTGATCGGGCTTATTTCAGGAATTATTCCAGCAATATCGGCTTCAAAACTCGACCCCGTGGAGGCGATCAGGACAGGGATGTAGGATCCTGAATTTATAATAAATCTTAAAAAACAGGGTGCCAAAAATGTCATTTTTGGCACCCTGTTTTTTAACATCTTAAACCCTCATCCAGATTCTTCCCTTTTCCTTGAAAAGGGCCCGGGGGTGAGGGGTGAAGATAGGAAAATCCGATTTTTATAAAATCTCAGCTACCTTTTCATTCACGAATTCCAGAAAGCGCTCGTCTTCTTCAGTAAAAGGATCGGGAACATTAGAATCAATATCTATCTGGCCAATATTTTCCCCGTTCTTGAACAACGGCACTACAATTTCGGCTTTTACATGGATGCTGCAGGCAATATAATTATCCTGAGCGCTAACATCGGGTACCACAAAATTTTGGTTGGAGACAGCTACCTGGCCGCAGATCCCTTTTCCGAAAGGAATAATAGTGTGATCTGTAGGTTCTCCGGCGTAAGGCCCTAGCTTCAGTTCATTTTTGTCGCCGTTCTTGAAATAAAAGCCCACCCAGGTATAATAAGGAATCTCGGCTTTCAACAATTCACATATTTCTTTTAGTCGCAATTCTACCGGTGCATTCTGCTCTTCGGTTATTTTTTCGACTTCTGTTTTTAATTTCTGAAAAGACATACAATTTTGTTTTGTACAAAAGTATTTAAAAATTAAACGAGGTTGTCCTTCTTAATTTCAATACTTTTGAAAAAACCATGAGTGTAAAAATTGCTTCAACTGGTCCAGAAATACGCCCCGGTTATCCGGTTTATCTTCACCTTTTTAGGAACCTACCTTCTGCTGGCCTTTTTGTACAACCTGTACCTTAATTATTTTGATTCCCCAGCCTATTATCCCGACTACCTAACGCATCTGGTAGCACTTCAAAGTGAGGCGGTGGTGGGAGCTATGGGATATGATGTGGAGATTAGGTCTGGATTTCCTGAGGCCACCATGCACCTTCTGGTAAATGGTGAATTTGTAGCCAGGATCATTGAAGGCTGTAACGCGGCCAGTATCATTATCCTGTTCGTTTCCTTTATGCTGGCTTTCTTTGGAGACCTAAAGCCAACGCTGCTTTACACCTTGGCAGGGGCTGTAATAATTTATGTGACGAATATTTTTCGAATTGGTCTTATGGCAATCGGAATTTATGAATATCCCCAATATGCCCATTTTCTGCACTCCATAGCTTTTCCTCTGGTGATCTATGGCGCAGTATTTCTTTTATGGGTAGTATGGATCATTATTTACGCTAAACAAATTAAAACATGAATCCGTTTTTAAAAATGGGGCTCATTGCTCTCCTGGTGTGCCTGCTGGTACTTATCCGCTTGTATGAATACAGGTTTTTTTATGATCCCTTCATGTACTTTTTTGAACAGGCATTCCGGTCAACCGGAGATCTTCACTTTCCGCCACGTATGTTCTTCAACGTCTTTTTACGGTTTCTCCTGAATACTGTCATTTCTCTCGCTATTCTTTATGTGGCTTTCCGTAGCTGGGGGATTATAAAATTCGCAGGCATTATATACGCCCTTTTCTTCCTGGTGCTCTTTCCGGTATTTTTTTACTTGATGCAAAATGTAGAACCAGAAGAATATCTTGCTGCTTTTTATGTGCGGAGGTTCCTTGCGCATCCGGTATTGATCCTGATCCTTTTGCCCGCATTCTATTACTACAGACTGCAAAACGGGCCAGAAAAGTAAATTTGTACAGGATAATTATTTTTTCAGTACTTTTGTAGCTGGAATGAAAAAGGTTTTTCAAAAATCCGGATCTTTTGCAATGGCGCTTTTAGTGCTGTTCTCTACCATGTCCTTTACTGTAGATAAACATTTCTGCGGAAGTTTTCTGGTGGATCAAGCCGTTTTTTCTGAAGCCAAAGATTGTGGAATGGAACATCCGGCTGAAGGTGAAATGACCGCAGAAGACGGTTGCCGGGATCAAAAAGTTTCTGTGGAAGGTCAAAAAGACCTTAAGATCTCCTTTAATGATCTTGATCTTCCCCAACAGGTTTTCCTTGCTTCTTTCACCTATTCTTATGTGGAGTTGTTTGAAACGCTGCCACAGGAATTCATTCCTTTTTCAGATTATTCTCCGCCTTTGCTCGTTAGGGATTTTCAGGTCCTTCACGGGGCTTTCCTTATTTGATTTTTAAATTGATTTTTTTAGACCCTGCATGCGGGGTTGTTGTGTTTGTTCACTTTTTAATCAATTTTAAAGTCATAGAATGCTTTCTAAAATAATTCATTACTTTCTTTATAACCGGTTGGTTACCATGCTGCTGCTTGTTTTTATGATAGGCTGGGGGGTGGTTACATCGCCCTTTGACTGGGATTTCGATTTGTTACCGCGGGATCCAGTGCCGGTAGACGCTATTCCTGATCTTGGGGAGAACCAGCAAATCGTTTTTACCGAATGGCCTGGGCGTTCGCCTCAGGACATTGAGGACCAGATCACCTATCCGTTAACCACTTCACTGCTGGGAATACCCGGCGTGGAATCCATCAGAAGTACCTCCATGTTCGGCTTCTCCAGCATCAACATCATTTTTGATGAAGATGTAGAGTTCTACTGGTCCCGTACACGGATCCTTGAAAAGATTAACTCTCTTCCTTCCGGACTTTTACCCGAAGATGCTCAGCCTACCTTGGGGCCCGATGCGACTGCTTTGGGCCAGGTATTTTGGTACACTCTTGAAGGACGTGATCCCGAGGGGAATGTCACCGGAGGCTGGGATCTGCACGAAATAAGATCTGTACAGGATTATTACGTAAAACTCGGGCTTAGTGGCGTGGAAGGAGTTTCGGAAGTTGCTTCGGTAGGTGGTTTTGTTCGGGAGTACCAGGTGGATGTTGATCCAGACGCCCTTCGGGCTTACAATGTGGGGATAAACGACGTTATGATGGCGGTGCGCAATTCCAACAGGGACATTGGGGCGAAAACAATTGAGATAAATAAAGCTGAATATCTTGTGCGGGGTCTGGGCTACATCGAATCCCTGGAGGATATCGAGAACACCGTGGTAGCCGTGAATGACAATACTCCCGTACTTATCTCAGATCTTGCTGTGGTCACTCTGGGACCTGCCGAAAGAAGGGGAGTCCTGGATAAGGCAGGGGCTGAAGTTGCCGGTGGGGTAGTGGTTGCTCGCTATGGATCGAATCCGCTTGCGGTGATTAATAACGTCAAAGATAAGATCAGTGAAATCTCGCCGGGTATGCCTACGAAAGTGCTGCAGGATGGTACAGTGAGTAAACTCACTATAGTGCCGTTTTATGATCGTACCCAATTGATCCAGGAGACTCTCGGGACTTTGGAAAATGCACTTTCTGATGAAATACTTATCAGTATCATCGTGGTGATCATCCTGGTGCTCAATCTTAGAGCTTCTATTCTTATATCCAGTTTACTGCCCATTGCGGTGCTTATGACTTTCATAGCCATGCGGTACCTGGGGGTGGACGCCAACGTGGTGGCACTATCGGGAATTGCGATCGCCATTGGGGTAATGGTGGATGTTGGGATCGTCTTTGTTGAAAACACATTAAGACACCTGGAATTTGATGAAAACAGGAACGCAAGAGGAGAAAAGCTGCTGCGGGTTATAAGGAATGCCACCATTGAAGTAGGACCCGCCGTGACCACGGCTTTAGCCACTACAGTAGTGAGTTTCCTTCCCGTCTTCTTTATGGAACATGCAGAGGGTAAATTATTCCGTCCCCTTGCTTTTACCAAGACTTTTGCCCTTATCGCAGCCTTTTTACTCGGGGTGATCGTGCTGCCTATGCTTTCTTATTACTTCTTTTCCTTTAAACTAAATAAAGAAAGAACCAACCGCATCTGGAATTACAGCCTTATCGCGGGAGGAATTATTCTGGCAATCATTTTTGGAATGTGGCTGCCTCTGGCACTTACCGTTATTGGAATTCTTAGGGTGCTGGAGCCGAAAAGCCGTGGTTTCCTTGGAAGATATTCAAAGGAGATCTCCCTTTTCATTATCCTTGCGGTGACGATCTTTTTCCTCACTACGCACTGGATGCCGCTTGGGGTGCGAAATTCCATTATAGAGAATTATCTCTTCGTGATCATCTTGTTGGTGATCACTCTCGCAGCGCTTCTGGCGGTGGTAAAATATTATGAGTCCATCCTAACATGGTGCCTGCAAAATAAAAAGACATTTCTTGCACTGCCAATTGTGACAATATTCTTCGGATTACTGATCTGGCAGGGTTTCCCAAAGGTCTTTGGATTCGTGGCAGATGGTGCTGAGAAAATTGGATGGGACTTGAGAGAATCTTCAGGCTGGCAGGCAGTTTCAGAAACATTTCCCGGAGTAGGGAAGGAATTCATGCCTACACTTAATGAAGGAAGTTTTTTATTGATGCCAACAGCAATGCCGCACATGGGAATTGAAGGCAGTAAAGAGGTGTTGCAAAAGCTGGATATGGCTGTGACCAATATTCCGGAAGTGGAAGTTTCCGTTGGAAAACTTGGAAGGGCAGAGACCGCAATAGATCCTGCACCCATTTCCATGTATGAAAATGTGATCAACTACAAGCCTGAATACATGCTGAATGAAAAAGGCAGGATGCAGCGCTTTAGGGTAAATGATGATGGGAATTTCATCCTGAAATCCGGCGAAGCCCTGGCTCATGAAGAAGGGATTCTAAGTAATCTTACTGCCAGGGACCTGGTGCCCGATGAGGATGGGGAATATTTCAGGAACTGGCGGGATCACATCAACAGTCCCGATGATATCTGGAATGAGATCGTAAGCGTCACCCGATTACCGGGTGTAACATCGGCCCCTAAACTGCAGCCAATTGAAACCAGACTGGTGATGCTGCAAACAGGAATGAGGGCACCAATGGGAATAAAAGTGTACGGCCCCGACCTGGAAACGATTCAGAAATTCGGCTTTGAACTGGAGGAAATCCTTAAGCAGGTACCTTCGGTAAAACACGAAGCGGTTTTTGCAGACAGGATCGTTGGGAAACCTTATCTGGAGCTGGATATCAACAGGCAGAATATTGCCCGCTACGGACTTAGCATCGAGCAGGTACAGCAGACAATAGAGACTGCTATTGGTGGAATGGAAATTACTACCACCGTTGAAGGAAGGGAGCGCTATCCCGTGCGGGTGAGATATCCGCGGGAGCTTCGTAACTCACCTGAGGAAATTGAGCAGATACTGGTGCCAACTCCAACCGGGGTTCAAATTCCCCTGGGACAACTAGTAGATGTGAATTATGTGCAGGGGCCTCAAATGATAAAAAGTGAGGACACCTTCCTGGTAGGTTATGTACTTTTTGACAAGAAACAGGACTTTGCCGAGGTAAATGTGGTGAACGATGCTCAGGCGCTGATCGCTGAAAAGATCGATACCGGTGAACTGCAGGTGCCACAGGGGGTGAGTTTTGAATTCTCGGGGAATTATGAAAACCAGGTGCGGGCAGTAAAAAGATTGGCGATTGTTATACCCATCTCTCTTATCATCATTTTCCTGTTGCTGTACTTCCAGTTTAAAACAGTGATCGCTTCCACCATCCACTTCTCAGGGGTCTTTGTAGCCTTTGCTGGTGGATTCATTATGATCTGGTTATACGGGCAGCCCTGGTTCATGGATTTCGATATTTCGGGTACGAACATGAGGGACCTCTTCCAGATGGGCACGATCAATTTAAGTGTGGCCGTATGGGTCGGTTTTATTGCCCTCTTCGGAATAGCAACCGATGATGGGGTACTTATGGGAACATATATTCACCAGGTATTTGAAAAACGAGATCCACAAACAGTTCCGGCAGTACGCGCTGCCGTGCTTGAGGCCGGTAAAAAACGTGTAAGGCCTGCAATGATGACCACTGCAGTGACCATTATAGCGCTTTATCCGGTTTTAACCTCCACCGGAAAGGGAGCAGATATAATGGTGCCTATGGCTATACCAATTGTGGGCGGAATGGTCATACAAATAATGACCATTTTCGTGGTGCCCGTTTTACAGGCTATTTGGAGGGAAGCAGTGGTGACCAGAAATGAAAATAAAATAACTGAAGGATGAAAAACTCTTTAAAAATATCATTTTTAACGGCTGTGCTTTTTCTCTTCTTTGGAAGCCTGCAGGCGCAGACCCTGGAGAATTATCTGCAGATCGCTGCCGAAAATAATCCGGAAGTGAAGGCTGCCTACGCTGAGTTTGAAGCGGCCCTGCAGGAAGCGCCGCAAGTAAAAAGCCTGCCTGATCCTACGCTTACAATGACAGCTTTCGGGAGCATGGTAGAGACAAGGCTCGGGCCACAGGAAGCTCGTTTTTCCCTGATGCAGATGTTTCCCTGGTTAGGTACTCTGGAAGCCAGGGAAAATGTTGCCAACTTGATGGCTGAGGCAAAATTCCAGGCATTTCTCAATGAACGGAATGAATTGTTCCTGGAAGTGAGCCGGCAGTATTATGAACTTTATGCCCTGGAACAACAGCTTAATTATCAACAGGAGAACCTGGGGATACTTCAGAATTATAAGGATCTAGCCCTCTCGCGTGTAAGTGCGGGGAGCGGAGCTCTTTCCGACGTGTTGCAGGCCGATTTGTTGCGGAATGAATCTGTAACCGGACTCGATATTCTCCGACTAAAAAAGGAGTCGCTTGTGGTACAGTTTAACGCACTGTTGAACAGGCCACGAACAGAAACGGTAATCCTTCCTCAGGAAATAGAAACAGGGGCCAAAAATGCCATTTTTGACACCCCCGTTACTGGAAACCCCCGCCTGGCAGAGCTGGAAAGAATGGAGGCTTCAGCAAAGGCCCGTGAAAGACTGGCACAAAAGGAAGGGCTTCCGAACGTTGGGTTGGGAATTGATTATGTGATCATTGGAGAGCGAATGGACATGGCCGTTGAAGACAGCGGCCGGGATGCTATCATGCCAATGGTTTCGGTAAGCCTGCCTATCTTCCGCGGAAAATATAAGGCCGCTAAAAAACAGGCGGCTTTCATGGCCGAAAACTATGAGCAGCGAAGAATAGGTTTGGAGAACCGTCTTTCCGCAGAAATGGAAGCGGCAGTTTTCCAGGTGCGGGAAGCACAGGCTATGTTAGCACTTTACGAAAGACAGGTGGAAAGCTCAGAACAGGTGCTCAATTTATTATTATCAGGTTATCGCAATGCGTCCTCCAATTTCGAAGAGGTGTTGCGCGTACGGCAGGAACTTTTAAAATATCAGCTGGCAGTGGCAGAGGCAGAAGCTGCTTATCTCACGGCGCTGGCAAGGATCGATTATTTATCGGGAAAATCATTTGACTATGACAACAAAAACTAAAAATATACTCATCATCGCCGGCACCCTGGTAGTTGGAATGCTACTGGGCTGGCTGTTCTTTGGAGGCAGCGACGAAGCTGAAACTCATGATCACAGTGCAGAAGCTGCACAAGAAACCATATGGACCTGCTCCATGCACCCTCAGATCCGCTCCGGCGAGCCGGGAAAATGTCCAATCTGTGGAATGGATCTTATTCCGCTGGAAAGTGCAGATGCCGGTGAAAATCCCAATGCAGTACAAATGAGCGAATATGCCATGAAGCTGGCTAATGTGCAGACACAGACCGTAGGCAGTGGAGCCGGCGAAAGAGAGCTTAGGTTGAACGGGAAAGTAAGTGTAGACGAACGCAATGCCTACACTCAATCCACGCATGTACCAGGCAGGATCGAGCAGTTATTGGTGAATTTTACGGGAGAGGAAGTCGGCCGCGGGCAAGCCCTTGCCGTAATCTATTCTCCCGAACTCATCACTGCCCAGGAAGAATTGCTGCAGGCTTATGCAATAAGAGTTTCCCAACCCGAATTGTTTGAAGCCGCAAAACAAAAGCTGCGTAACTGGCGAATTGGAGAGAACCAGATCAACCGTATTATTGAAAGTGGAAAGGCTACAGACCGGTTCACTATCACTGCCGATGTAAGTGGTGTGGTCACCGAAAAACTCGTGGAGCTCGGGGATTATGTGGATCGTGGAATGCCATTATATCAAATTGCCGACCTCTCAAAAATGTGGGTTCTGTTCGATCTTTATGAAAGAACTATTGGCCTGGTAGAAAAAGGTGATAAGGTGGAATTTACAGTGGCCTCTCTTCCTGGGGAGACTTTTGAGGGAACCATTGACTTTATTGATCCTTTATTGGATAATCAAACTCGCGTAGCTACTGCAAGAGTAGAAATTTCTAATGCAGATTCGAAATTAAAGCCCGGTATGTTCGTGACGGGAGCTATAACAGCTTCAGGAGCCAAAAAGACCCAGGGTCTTACTGTGCCCAAGTCGGCAGTATTGTGGACAGGTAAGCGAAGTGTAGTCTACGTTAATGAAGGTACCGCTTCAAGTCCGAGCTTCGCTATGAGGGAAGTAGTCTTGGGGCAATCTTTAGGGGATACGTATATAGTGCAGGAAGGACTTGTTGACGGAGAGGAGATCGTGGTAAACGGCACCTTTACGGTAGATGCCGCAGCACAGCTGGCCGGTAAACCCAGTATGATGAATCCGGCGGTGGCGGCTTCAGCTCCCGCGCAGGAGGATGTGAGGCAGTATCTTGAGAATAGCGGGTATGACTTTAGCGGGCAGGCTTCAGAAAAATTTCAGAGCCAACTGGCACAGGTCGTCACTGTGTACCTTCAGCTTAAAGATGCCCTTGTAGAAGAAAAAGAGCAAGAAACCGTAAATTTGACAAGGAAGTTCCAGGAGGCTGTTCAAAAGGCGGAACCTTCTGCATTAAGCGGAGAGGCCAAAGCATTCTGGGAAGAAAAGCAGAAATTTTTGCTTCAGCATGCAGAGGTAGGTATGGAAGCAGAATCTATTCAGAAGCAAAGAGAGAACTTCGTCTATGTTTCTGAAGCGCTTATTAAAACGGTTGCGGCCTTTGGGGTAAAGGGCGGAAGCTTGTTTGTGGATTATTGTCCTATGGCAAATTCAGACAAAGGGGCCTACTGGCTCAGCGCCACAGCCGAAATAAGAAATCCGTATTACGGCGATGCAATGCTTAAGTGCGGGGAAATAGTAGAACAACTTAAATAAATCAATAACTATAAATAAATCTAACAATGAAAAACGCAAGATTATTATTAATGGCTTTCTTGGGAGCAATCACTTTGAACTCCTGTGGAGAGACCAAGAAAGAGAACGAAGCAGATGACGTGTCCATGCCAATGCAAAACGAGATGCATATGGAAGGAGATGAGATGCAGGAAATGGGCGAAATGGGAGAAGGTAACCTTGATGACGGTGCACAGGGTGATGTCGCTTTCAATAACCAGAGCATGCAAGCAGTTTATAATCACTACATGCATATCAAAACAGCTTTGGTGAACACCAATGCAGAAGAAGCTAAAAGCGGCGCTAAAATGATGACCGAAGCGCTTCAAAATGCTGGTGCAAATGAGCAGGCTTTGAATGCGGCTCAAACTATCGCGCAGTCCAATGACATCAATGAGCAGAGAACAACCTTCCAGGATCTTTCTGCAGCGATGGAAAACATGCTGAAAGGTGAGTTGTCTTCAGGAGAAGTGTACAAGCAGTACTGCCCAATGGCCTTTGAAGGAAAAGGAGCTTACTGGTTGTCGTCTTCACAGGAGATCCGTAATCCATACTATGGAGACAAAATGCTTAAGTGTGGTAGCGTAAGAGATACCATTAAATAATTTAAATGAGTCTACCGGTTCTGCGGGACCTGTAGGTTTAAATTGATACAATGAAACAAAAAATGTTTTTGCTTTTGATCTTTTTTGGGATCATGGCAACCACGGTAAACGGTCAGATAGAACATACTAAAGGTCACGACAGTCATACCATGAAGGCTAAAACTCCTAAAAAAAGCCTGAGCCCTCATACTATGGCTATGGCGATGATAAACGGAGCACATGTTCATATCGATTATTCAGCGCCAAGTGTAAGGGATCGAGTGATCTTTGGAGGTTTGGTGGGGTTTGACCGGGTATGGCAGGCCGGGGCGCATAACGCAACCTGGTTAAAAACAGATAAAGACCTGGTTTTCTCAGGAAAAGTTCTTCCGGCCGGTAAGTATGGTTTTTTCCTTATTCCCGGAAAACAGGAATGGACGGTAATTTTTAACTCCCGGTGGGACCAGCATGGTAAAGACGAATACAACGAGGCCGAAGATGTCCTAAGGTTGACCGTAAAGCCCCGGCAGTTAAAAGAATTACAGGAAGTATTGACCTATGAGGTGAACAAAACAGGAGAAAAGACGGGAGAGATCGTCTTCTCCTGGGAAAACAAGAAGTTGAATTTGCCATTTATGGTTAAATAGATGAAACTCTATATCAAAAATATGGTTTGCAACCGCTGCATCATGATGGTGGAGTCTGAACTGGAAAAGTTCGGGCTTCAGCCTCATGCAGTGCACCTGGGCGAGGTAGAACTCGAAAAAGCCCTTACAGCCGATGAAAAGAAGGTGCTGGATACCCGTTTTCGGGAGCTGGGTTTTGAGATCATTGATGATAAAAAGACACGGTTGATCGAAAGCATCAAGACCTGTATCGTGGAGCGGATTCATTATACTGAAGAGCCCTTGAAAATAACATTTTCAGAATATCTTTCAGAAAG
This sequence comes from uncultured Flavobacteriaceae bacterium, assembly GCA_964627595.1. Lineage (GTDB taxonomy): Bacteria > Bacteroidota > Bacteroidia > Flavobacteriales > Flavobacteriaceae > Salinimicrobium. The sequence continues at coordinate 54,417 of CAZVKA010000005.1, forward strand.
GTTCCACCAGGATTATTCTTCCCTGAGTAAGTTGTTCTCTGAAGTGCAGGGAATGACCATTGAACAATACGTGATCAATCAAAAGATCGAAAAAGTAAAGGAGCTGTTGGTTTACGACGAACTTTCTCTCGGCGAGATCGCACATCAACTCAACTATTCCAGTGTCTCCCATTTGAGCAAACAGTTCAAAAAAGTAACGGGCTTAACGCCCACCCATTTTAAGCAGGTAAAGGAAAACAAACGCATTCCTCTGGACAAGCTTTAGAATCTTACCACAAATTTCCAGAATTGTATAACATTTCCGCTTTTTTTCCTGCGAACTTTGGGATATAAAAGTGTTAGAGATGAAACATACCTATCATATTACCGGCATGACCTGTAACGGCTGCCGTTCTCACGTAGAAGAAATCCTTCGGAAGGTTGCCGGGGTGAAAACTGCATCTGTTGATCTTGAAAAGTCTGAAGCGGTCATTGAGATGGAACAGCATATCCCTGTTGAGGTCTTTGAAGCCGTTCTTCAGAAGGATGGCGGGAAGTATCATATTTCAGTTACGGGAGGTGATTCTGGAAAGACATCTGATAATTCCTTTTCTAAGTCTACTTCTTCCGAAGCCATGACTCACACCTATAAAGTGACCGGTATGACTTGCAACGGCTGCCGTTCGCATGTTGAAGAAACACTTCAAGAAGTTGACGGAGTGAAGAACGCTTCCGTTGATTTACAAAAATCTGAAGCGGTCATCGA
>CAZVKA010000006.1:0-52993 GCA_964627595.1 uncultured Flavobacteriaceae bacterium
AACGTAAATAAACTTCAGGAAGGTTTTAAGTACATGTTTGATCTCACGGTAAATAAGTATATGCAACAGGTGAAATTGGAAGCAGCAAAGGAACTCTTGAGCAGTTCAGATCATAATATCTCTCAGATCGTGAGCATGATTGGGCTTAATAACCGAAGTTATTTTTCAAAGATTTTTAAAGAAAAGTACGGGGTTAGTCCTAAATATTTCCTTCAAAACATCAAAGAGGTCGAACAGGAATAACATCCTAAGGCTTGCTTACAATAACTAGTGAGCCAGGGGGAGTTCAATGATAAACCGGGCTCCTTTTCCCTTACCTTTGCTTTCTGCATAGATCTTACCGTTATGAGCCGTCACGATCTCTTTAGACAGAAACAGCCCGAGACCAGTAGAAGATTCTCCCCCAGTAGGCTCTGCGCTTAAACAGGTGAATTTTCTAAAAAGGTTTTTAAGGTCATCTTTGCTAAGCCCGGGCCCTTGATCGGTCACTGTCAGGATCGCATTTTGATCTTCTACCAGCAGGTTTACTTCTATCTTTTTATTGGAATCCGAAAATTTTATTGCGTTGCTCACCACGTTATCAACCGCTTCAGTGATTTTTCTATGATCTCCATAGACATGACAGGTCTTTCCGGGAGAAAACACAATTTCCTGGGCTTTTTTTCTTGCAGGCGCCTGGTTAGCATCCAACACTCCCTTAACAAGACGCGTAAACGCCACTTTCTTCATCCGCAAGGGCATGTTTGCCGAATCTGATAGAGCACTGTCAATCAAAGCATTAATAGTCTTTGCCATTCGACGCCCTGCATCCTTTATTTGCTTGGAAATATCATCAATAGCAGCAGGATTATCTTTATTAGCCATAATAAGATCAGCCAAAAGCGGCATTATCGAAACGGGGTTTTTCAGGTCATGTGCGGTAGTGTTCAGGATCTTGTGGTGATGTTGAACGGCCGTTCTCGCCTCTAGTTGAAGCTCTATCTGGTGCATCACAATTTCGGCAAGGCTCCTTAATATCTCTTTTTCTTCGGAAGTAATAGTGCGCGGTTCTCGATCAATGACACATAATGTCCCCAGGTTGAAACCTTCACTTGTTTTAAGCGGTACTGCCGAATAGAACTGCAACCCAAACTCCCCTGCCACCAGAGGGTTTGCCAGGGTTCGTGGATCTTTCCTGGCATCTTCCACCAGGTAAAAATCATCCTCCATTATTGCCGAAGCACATAAACCGGGATCGCGGGGAATTTCTGAAATATCCACGCCGTACTTGCTTTTAAACCAAATCCTGTCTGAATCTACCAATGAAACGATACAAACCGGAACTTTTAAAAGAGTGGCAGCGAGTTTGGTAATTCGGTCAAAGCTGCCATCAGGAGGAGTGTCGAGGATCCCGTACTTGGTCAGAACTTCAAGCCTTTCCGTCTCTCCGGCTGCCTGATTGTTGATATCTGGGTTCATCATTTTCCTGGATGATTAAAGGTTGAGTAAATATACATAAACCTTAAAGAAATCCTAATTTTTCTATTCAACCCCCTAACACATAACCTCTAAGCCGATGAAGAGAGAGCTTCTAAAGCAGGTTCAATGTTAATTCCACCCTTAAGCACAGGCAGAAAAAGCGATGATTTTTTTTCAATTCGCTTAGGCATCGTTTTGATCGTAAAATCTCTCATGTCCAGTCCCGGTTTCAACTCTTTCCACTCCAGGGGAGCAGAGACAGTCGCTTCCGGTTTAGGCCGGGCACAATAGGCCGCTGCCAGGGTTTGCCCCTTGCGGTTCTGCAGGTAATCCAGGTAAATCTTGCCTTTTCGTTTTTTTACATTTCGCTCCATACTGGTAAGGCCAGGCAACTCTTCCTGAATAAAATAACAAAGGATCTTGGTGAAATCCCTCGCTTCCTCATAGGTGTATTTTGCGCCCAATGGAAGATAAATATGCAATCCACTCGATCCCGATGTTTTTATGTAGCCTTTTAATCCCGCTTTATTTAATACTTCTTTGGCTGCCAGGGCCACTTCAATAACCTGCTCAAAAGTGCTTTTTTCTGAAGGATCTATATCTATTACGGTATAATCTGGATAAAGTAAACTATTTTTTCTCGAGTTCCATGGATTGAGTTCTATGCAGCCAAGATTTGCCAGGTAGATTAAACTGGCTTCATTTTGACATAGAACATATTCGATCTCCTTTTGATTGTGTTTGGAAAATACTTTTGCAGTTTCCAGCCAATGCGGAAATATTCCCGCGGTATCCTTTTGATAAAAACCTTCTTCCTTTATCCCGTTTGGGTGGCGATGTAAATTCTGAGGTCGATCTTTTAAGAAAGGTAGAATATATTCTGATATCTGCAGGTAATAATCAAGCAGATCGTATTTTCTCAAACCCGAATCGGGCCAGTAGACCTTATCCAGGTTGCTCACCGGCACAGAGATGCCATCAACATCCAGGGTTTCGGCAGATTTCTTTTCCACAGATTTCTGTTTGGGCGGCTTGACCACTTTTTCCCTATTTATCTCTGAAGGTAATTTGTCAAAGCGAAGACCCTTGAACGAAGGATGTCGCATATGTCCAGAGCTGGTCCATTCAGAAAATTTTATTTCACAGATCAATTCAGGAAGCAGCCAATTAGGTGTTCTCCCCTTCAGATTAATTTTCTTTTTAAAAGGTTTCATATCAGTCATAAGCGGTTGAAAACGCTGAAAAAGCTCCTTTTTGTCGGCATCGCTAAATCCAGTTCCGCAGTTCCCAACATATACCAGTTCCTCCTCCCGGTGCATACCCAGGATCAAGGATCCAAAAGGTCCCGCACTTTCAGAATTTGTAAATCCGCATATAATGGCCTCCTGCCCTTCAAAAGCCTTAATTTTCAACCATTTTTCACTTCGGCTCCCGGGTATGTACTGGGAATCTGCCTGTTTCGCGATCACGCCTTCCATGCCCGAAGCTGTTGCCTGTTCAAAAAAGCTTTTTCCCATACTTTCCACATGGTCACAGAAGTACACCTGCGGAATTTCATCTACAATCGCCGGTATAAGGCTTTTTCGCTCAGTTAATGGTAAATGCATAATGTTATGACCGTTCAGGAAAAGAAGGTCGAATACGTAATATCGCAACTCACCCGAAGGATCGTTCTGGTAGTTTTGTAATTTCTGAAACTGCGGTTTTCCCTCCTCATCCAGCACCACTATTTCACCATCCAGAATCACATCATGTGGAATGGTTTTGAGGTTTTCATAGATGGAAGTAAACTTATTTTTAAACGAAACCCCGTTGCGGGAATAAAGATCAACCTTGCTCTCCTGTATATTGGCAAGCGCCCTGTAGCCATCCCATTTGAGCTCGTAGATCCAGTTGGCTTTATTGAAGATCTCCGGTGCTTTGGTGGCCAGCATGGGCTTGATCAATTCGCTTATTTTTAGCTGCTTTACTTTTTCGGAAGCTGTGTGATCACTGAGATTTTCTGCATCATAATCCAGATTTGTGGAATAGCCATCTTTCTTTTTGATCAACAACCACTGGTTGTTCTTCTGCCCTCCGCTTTTGGTGTGTACAAGGGCAAAGGTTCCCTGCACCTTGGTGCCTGAAAAGGTGATTTTTAGATCTCCTTTTTTTAGGGCTTTTAAAAGATCTTTCTCTGTACCTCCCCCTGCTGCAGCATAAGTTCCCTCGTCCCATATGCTCATTTCTCCCGCGCCGTAATTTCCTTTTGGAATAACACCGTGGAAAGTGAGGTATTTAATAGGGTGATCCTCGGTCATAATGGCCAGCCGCTTGTCTGCCGGGTTCATGGATGGACCTTTTGGGACAGCCCAGCTCTTTAATACCCCCTCCATTTCCAGTCGCAGATCATAATGTAACCTGCTCGCGCGATGCCGCTGAATCACGAAGCGCAAATGCTCCTTGTTCTTGTGGTAAGTAGCTTCGGGCTCAGGGGTTTTGGAAAAGTCCCTTTTTCGCTTGTATTCATCCAGTCCCATTTATGAAGCCTTCTTTTTCTTCTTCTTTTTATCCAGGCTGGCCTTTAACTGCGCCATAAGATCTTTTGCAGGGGTGGGTTTGGATTCAAATTTCTCCACCTTGGTTTTCTTACCACCTCGTTTGGCCTTAATGATCTTCAGCAATTGTTCGTTATAAATATCCTTATACTTTTCAAAATCAAATTTATGGGTATACTGCTCTATGAGAGACTTGGCCATATCTACCTCCTTCTTGGACACTTTGGTGTCCGGAAGCTTTAGATCTGATGGGTCTCTAATTTCTTCTGCAAAACGAATGACGTGCAAAACCAGTGCATCCTTATAAACCCCAATAAGGCTCAAATTTTCCTTCGCTCTCATCACGAAAGTGGCCACTCCCAGTTTTCCGGTATCTTTAAGCGCATTTTTAAGAAGATTGTATGATTTCTCACCATCCTTTTGAGGTTCCAGGAAATAGGGTTTTTTGAAAAGAACATCAGCTACTTCCTCCTCCTGTATGAATTCTTCAATATCAATGGTCTTTGACTTTCTCATATTAGCTTTATCGAAATCTTCTTTCTCAAGGACTATATAAGCATCATCTTCCTTGTATCCTTTTACAATGTCTTTCCACTCTACCTCTTTACCGGTGACTTCGTTAACCCGTTTATACCTAATACGAGCATGATCTCGTTTGTCAAGCATATCCAGGTCGAGACTTCGTTCCTCACTTCCCGAATACATTTTTATGGGGATCGAAACCAGTCCAAAACTAATGGTCCCATTCCAAATTGATCTCATACCTGTTGTTTTTCGCGGTTCTCTCTACAAGATAATAGATTTTCCAGGTTGTGGCTTAAGCATTAATAAAGCCTTAACTCGCATCTAATAATAGAGTTACAAAAGAGTTAATTTTTTAGAAAAAGTCCCCTAATTCTTTCTTAATCGCTTTTGAATCTCCTCTAAAAGCAGGTAACTTCAAGTGCCTAAAATGAACCTACATGTAGTTATACATGCTGAAAATGAAAGATATGGCCAGCATATCACTTATAGTTTAAGCTCAATACAAAAAATAATGAATAGACTGGAAAAGAAAGTAGCCATTGTGACCGGGGGAGCTACGGGAATTGGGGAAGCCATTTCAAAATTGTTTGCCCGGGAAGGAGCCAAAGTGCTGGTGGTAGGAATGCCTCAGGACCCTGTAAAGGATGTCATAGAAGATATCAAAAAAAACAAGGGTGCGGCAATAGGTTTTTCGGCCGACATTTCTTCGGAAGACAATGCGCAGGAAGCAATTGATACGGCAGTGAAAAACTGGGGGAGACTGGACATCTTGATCAACAATGCCGGTGTATATCCCGAAGTGAACACAATTGATTCCTACTCCATTGAAGCCTTTGACAACTTATTGAAAAACAACGTTCGAACAGCATTTTTAATGACCCGTTTCGCCATTCCTCAACTTCAGAAAACAAGGGGTTGTATAGTCTCTGCAGGTTCAGAAGCTGGAAAAATCGGAATTGCCAATGTCACTCCTTATGGAGGCACAAAAGGTTTCATGCACGCCTTTATGAAAGGAGTGGCCGTAGAACAGGCTAAAAACGGAATTCGTGTCAACTGTGTGGCTCCAGGCCCAATTGACACAGCCTGGACTCATAAGGAAACCAGCGGGATCAATAAGACCATGGAAAAACAATTGATCAAAGCTACCCCAATGGGAAGGCGCGGTACACCTGAAGAGATCGCGAACGTTTATCTCTTTCTGGCGTCTGATGAAGCATCTTATGTTACGGGTGCAGTATATTCTGCAGATGGCGGAGTCACTGTAGCAAAAGGAGCTGTTGGGAAGGATGTACCTTCAAAATTCGCCAAAGAACCAAAAGGAAAACTCAAACTCAAGCACCAGCATGATGGTGCCACTTCAACCCGATAATTAACCATTCAAAATCTAAATATAGATGTCAATAAAAGCACTTTTTTTGAACTGTACTCTAAAAAAATCTCCTGAAACTTCCAATACTCAGGCTTTCATAGCCAATGCCGAGAAGCTATTTCACGAACTTGACGTGAAGACAGAAAGTATTCGGGTAGTTGATAAAAATGTAAAATTCGGAAACACCTCAGATGAGGGAGATGGTGATGAATGGCCTTTGATTCTTCAAAAAGTGAAGGAAAGCGATATTGTGATCATTGCTACTCCTGTCTGGAGGGGAGACCGCAGTGCAGTTGCAAAGCTTATAGCCGAACGGTTTGACGGGATCTGGAGTGAAGCAAACGAGGAAAACGGTCAGTACCCCACTTTTAATAAAGTGGCCGGAGCGCTGGTAGACGGAAACGAAGACGGGGCTAAAAAAGCCATTTCCAGTATTCTTTTTGATCTTTCAGAACATGGATTCACTGTACCCGTCAACGCCTTTAGTTACTACGTGGGCAAAGCCGGTCCAGGGCCTGCTTATATAGAAGCCGGCGGAGACAAACATTTTTTCACCAACAGGACATTGTATACCATGGTGTACAATATGGTACACCTTGCCAAAATCTTAAAAACGAACCCATATACAACTAACCTTAATCAGCTTAAGGAAAAGGCAAAAAAGATCAGCAACAGCCAAGAATAAACTTTTTAAAACTAACCAACCTATCTTCTAACCAAATCAATTTACTATGCTTTCATGGCTCATTCACATCATCGTTGATTCGCTCGTTTTACTGGCAGCTGCCAGTATTTTTCCTAAGGTAGAACTGCGCGGATATAAAACCGCTCTTATTGTAGCTGTGATCATTGGGGTTCTCAGCTTTTTTCTCAGTTGGATCCTCACAGCAATACTAAATATCGCCACTCTAGGAATTTTCTACTTTCTCGGTTTAGGATTTGTCACCAGGGTAATTGCCTATGCGATAATTATCGAAATAGCTGATAAGTTCAGTAACGACTTCAAAACACATGGGTTTGCTCCTTCTCTATGGCTGGCTATATTACTGGCTATTGTAGGAGCTATTGTAGATGCCATTATACTGTAAGCAGTCTATGATCTTTTGGCTCTTAGGTATTGGGAGGGCCAGCTTATCTCTGCTCCTAACTTTTTGGCAGCTTCAAGAGGAAAATAAGGATTTCTAAGGAATTCCCGTCCCAGGAAGATCAGGTCTGCCTGGTTATTCTGCAGAATTTCCTCGGCCTGGTCTGCCCCGGTAATGAGACCAACCGCACCGGTTGGAATTTCTGCCTCATGTTTGATTTTCCAGGCGAAATCTACCTGATACCCAGTGGAAACGGGAATGTTCACATTTGGCACCAATCCTCCAGAAGAGCAGTCAATGAGATCTACTTCCCTCTCTTTTAGTAATCCGGCTAATTGGACAGCATCGTTTTCGTTCCATCCGCCCTCAATCCAGTCTGTAGCAGAGATGCGAACAAAAAGAGGCAATTCTTTTGGCCACACTTCTCTAACGGCAGTAACCACTTGGAGGATCAATCTTGCTCTATTCTCAAAAGGTCCGCCATACTCATCTTTTCTGGTATTACTAAGCGGGGAAAGGAATTCGTGTAATAGGTAACCATGGGCGGCATGGATCTCTAATACTTCAAACCCCGCTGAAAACGCTCTTTTTGCCGCGCTACGAAAATCGTTGATCACTTTGGCCAAGCCTGCCTTATCCAAAGTAACCGGTGCAGGATTTCCTTCCAAAAAAGGAATGGAAGAAGGAGCAACAGTAGCCCATCCATCTTCTCCTTGTTTCAAAAGTTTTCCACCTTTCCAGGGGCTGGTGGTAGATGCTTTTCTTCCGGCATGAGCCAACTGAATTCCGGGGGTGCTTCCCTGTTCTTTCAGAAATTGCACGATCTCAAATAATCCAGGTATATGTTCGTCCTTCCATATTCCCAGGTCATCTGGAGTAATACGACCTTCCGGAGAAACTGCTGTGGCTTCGCTAATGATCAATCCTGCTCCCCCAACTGCCCTGGTACCCAAGTGCACAAGATGCCAGTTGTTAGCAAAACCGTCCTCACTGCTGTACATACACATTGGCGAAACAGCAATTCTGTTCTTAATTTTAAGGGACCTTAGTTTCAACGGAGTGAATAAATATGGAGAATTGTGCATGCAGAGTTTTTAAAGTTCCGCTAAATTAAGAAACTCTATGTTAACTCTTTACTAAGCACCTTGCCTCAACCCATATCACTTTGTATATTAAGTAGATACACCTGTAAATTAAACTTAAAAAAGATGAGAACTGCCAAAACGATGAAACTAAAATCCCATTATTACCAAAAGAGATTAATATTGATCACACTGAACCTATTATTTCTTTTGTTCCTGAGCCTGCAGGTACTGGCTCAAAAATCCACCGTAATAACCGACGCCGGTGCAATAAAAGTTGAAACCCTGACCGAAAATCTAAACCATCCCTGGGGTATGGCATTTTTACCCGATGGGCGCTTGCTTGTAACTGAGCGTTCGGGAACTTTAAATATCCTAGAAGAAGATAGTATCCTGACCGGACCGTTAAGTGGGACTCCCAAAGTATTCGCTACGGGCCAAGGAGGGATGCTGGATGTGGTTCTTGACCCCAACTTTGAAGAAAATAAATTAATTTATCTCTCCTATGCAGAACCGGGTGATAATAATACTGCCGGTACGACCCTTGGCCGGGGAAAATTTGAAAACGATCAAATAAAGGATTTTGAAGTGATCTTTAGAATGGAACCAAAGGTCGAGGGACCCAATCACTTTGGTGGACGCATTGTTTTTATCGATGATGATCATCTCTATCTCACCCTGGCCGAAAGATTTAAATTTAACCCCGCCCAGGATCTTTCCAACCATCTGGGAACCGTTGTAAGGCTGCATAAAGATGGTACTATTCCGCAAGACAATCCATTTATAGATGAAGGAGATGCAAAAGACGAAATATATTCCTATGGCCATCGCAACATTGAAAGTGCGGCAATAGACCCCGCATCGGGCAAGTTATGGGTAGCAGAAATGGGTCCCATGGGAGGCGATGAGTTAAATTTACCTAAACCGGGAGAAAATTACGGATGGCCGGTGGTGAGCTGGGGAGATAACTATGATGGTAGTACCATTCCGGATCCCAATACCCGACCTGAATTTGCTGACGCAATAATAAAATGGACCCCTACCATTTCCCCATCAGGTATGATCTTTTACACCGGAGAGAACTTTCCAGAATGGCAGGGAAGCATGATCATTGGAGGCTTAACCAGTACTGGTTTGGTGAGAGTACAAACAAATGGAGAAACTGCCAAAGAAGTTGAGAGAATTCCATTAAACCTGCGGATAAGAGATGTGGAACAAGCTCCCGATGGATCAATTTATGTGCTGACAGATGAAGACAATGGAAAAATCCTCCGCCTGCAAAAATTAGATAAAAATTAGTTGGAATTATCTTCTAAAATGCTGAATACTTCAGCTGTATCAGAGAGTATTCCGAGACTTTGGTAGAGTTCAATCTTTGTCTTCACAAAACTGGTGAACAGTTCATTTTGTTTAAGTTCAGCCTCTATAAGTTTATTTTCTCTGGAATTGATAAGAAACAGGGAGCTTTCACCAAAACTGAATTTTCGTTCTTCGGCTGCAAGCAGCTGTCTGTAATTTTCTACCATGCTTTCAGAAAGGCTAAGCTGCTCCCTGTATGATTCCAGTTCCTGCAACAGCCCCTGTATTTTATTTTCTATTTGCCTGCGACTTAAATCCACTTCAAGAGAAGCATCTTCAAGTTTAAATTCAGCCAACTTCAATTCTCCTCGTTCTTTCCGAAGAAACAGAGGAAAACTAAAGCTTAGACCGGCCTTATAATTTGAGGTATCGTAACTGCCCACCTTATCGGGTTCGGGTGTCAGGAAATTATATTCCAGGTCGAGTGTGGGAAGTAAATTATTCGCTTTGAGCCTTCTTTCTACCTCTAATGCTTCCAGTTTAGCCTGCAATGCCTGGAGTTTGGGATGGTTCTCCAGAGAAAAAACCTGCAACAGATCTTCAATAGTATCTGCAAAATCAACACCATCCAACAAAAAACCGGTTTCGGGAACCATTTGAGGCTGGAGTTCTACAGGAATATTGTTTTCCAGCCACAGGAAATTTGAGATGTTAAGTTGCTGCTTCAGTAACTTAATCCGTGTTTTCTCAAGTTCCAGCACGCGATCCTGCAGTACAATCTCTGCTTCTACCGTGTCTATTGCTGCGACCTCTCCGGTCGAAGCACTGCGACTAACTCCCTCAAATCGTTGTCCTGCATTTTCTACGAAACCCTGGTATACTTCCAGCTGCATGTACAACCTGGCCCATTCTAGATAGGCCACCGCTGCTTCATAAAGGATCTGATTGACCATAAGCTCTCTTTCTGCGACAGTTGCATTGCGTAAAGCTCTCGCAGCACGTAGATCAGCCCTGCGTTTATCCATGATCAATCCTTGCCCTGCAGAAAGGGATATTCCTGCGCTAAAAAGTCCCTCAGGCGGCACCGTTCTTTCCGGGTTAAGATAAACACCTTCATTTTGTTCGAAACCGGCCTTTAATTCAAGTCCATACCAGGTGGGGATTTTAAAAGTAGAATTAAGAATATCATAGTATTCTGTTCCCTTAAATTCCTTTCGGGCATAATCAACTTCCAACTTGGGATCGAAGGCTCCACGTGCCCGTAGTAATTCTGCCTCTCCTCTTTCCAGATGTAGGTTAGCCTGTCTTGCTACAGGATGGTATTTCTTTACATAAGCAAGGTATTCCTTAAACCCCAATACCTCCCGGTCATTATTCTGCCCTACCATATTTCCTGCAAGGATTAGCAGTAAAATCAATATCACGATTCTCATTTTTCTTTATTTTGGGCATTTTCAGCAGCTTTATTCTGATCCTTCGGCTGATAATAATCTGGAGGAAAACCGTTGAGATTTCTCCATATTTCATACCATATTGGAACCTCCTCAAGGAGTGCAAGGGTATTCGCTCCAGATCCCACTCTGATGCCTTTGGGCCAGGGTTGATCATTCGGGTCAGGCGCTAAAAGAACCCTGTATTTCCCATTATCACTAATAAAATTATCTACAGTTACAATACGTGCACCGTAGGTTCCATAAGAGAGGTTTTCCCATCCACTAAATACGATTGAAGGCCAACCATCAAACTGTACCCTTACCTCTTCCCCGGGATGCAATAGTGGAACATCAATAGGTCGCACATAGGTCTCTACCGCCAGTTCAAAGTCGGCAGGCATTATCCCTACCAGGCGCTCCCCTTCCTTAAAGGTTTCTCCTATACCGGCTTTTATAGCTTTATTTATATAACCGCTCTGTGGAGCGAGAACATAATACATTTGATTTCTAATGGAATAGTTTGAAAAGTCATTTTCAAGCTTACTTACCTGTGCAGAGGCATCATATTGATTTGATCGAGCCGTATGCAGCTCACTCTGAGCTTTTGAAACTTTATCATTATATTCGGCAGCTACTCTATTGATCTCCAGCTCTGCATTGATCACTTCATTTTCACTTGCCAGTAATTTGTTTTCCTGAGAGATCAATTTAGCCCTCATATCCTGAAGCTTTTGATTCTTTTCTTCCACATCGGGAAGGGCTTTAAGACCTTCCTGTTGTAATTGAAGTGTTCGATTATATTGCGCCCGCGCAATTTCCAGGTTAGATCGCACCGCTTGCAGGTCTATGCTATCACTCTCTACTTTAAGTCGTGCCTGTCGCAGCTTATTCCTCGCCTGCCTAGTCTTTAGTTGACGTTCATCAGCGAGGGCTCTAATTTGTGCTGAAAGAGCCTCAATTTTCTCACTATAGGACCTAACAGAATTAGACTTAGCTTCGATTTGATCTCCTGTTCTTTCCACTAACAAAGGATCAAAATATTCCCCTTTAACTTCTGAAATATGAAGGATGGTATCGCCTTTCTTCACAAATTGTCCTTCCTGTACATACCATTTCTCAATACGGCCGGGAATACGAGACTGTATAGTTTGAGGTCGATGTTCTGGCCTTAGGGTGGTGACATATCCTTTTCCGCTCACATTCTGGGTCCAGGGAAGAAATAAAATGAGTAATAAGGCTATACTAGTGCCTAACAAAATGCGGTTGAATAACTTATAATGTCTCTTGTGAAATGCTTTTTTCCCTGACTCAAAGTCGTTCAGGTCAACCCGCTTGTTCACAGAATGTTTTGATATATTAAGCATTTTGATCTTCTGTTATATTTTTGATCCTTCCATTCTCGAGCACTACTTTTTTATCACAAACTTGCCTCCACAGGGAACTTCTACCTGCTACCAGCAGTGAACACGTTTGTTGCTTATCTGTGAGATAATTCAGCAGTTGCCTTGCCTCTTCCTCCTCATAGTGCTCTAAAGGGTCTTTGAGGATTAATAAGTCAGGCTTTTTTAGAATAGCCCTGGCAAGAATAATCTTTCTTCTTTCAAGACTGGAAATGAATTTACCTTCAGGATAAAGCACACTGTTAAGACCTTTTGGCTGCTTCTTTAGGAATTCTGATAGCCCTACCTTTCGGATAACCTCATGTATTTCTTTTTCGGTCACAGAGGGATCACCAAAAGTCAAATTTTCAAGCAAGGTTCCCTCAAACGGAACTTCTTCAGGAAAATATACTCCGATCTTCGAGCGATATTCATTCATCTTTAAACTTTCCAGAGCAATATCATTAGCATACATAGTCCCTGAAGATACCTGGGTGACTCCCGCTACAAGTTTTAAAAGACTGGTACGGCCGCTACCCGTTACGCCCTCCAGCAGAATTTTATCACCGGGATTAATAGTCAAATTTATATTTTCCAGAATGACTTTGTTCGTATCTTCTGAAGCGTAGTATACTTCTGATAATTCTATCTTTAAAGGTTCCCCTTCAGGAAGGGTATTTTCTCCTTCCAGTTTTTCGAGATCCATATCCAGTACCTGTCCCAGTTTTTCAAGGGAGGTTAAAAGATCGTAAACTGAATTCAGCCCTTTGGTAAGTTTTTCTACAGATCCCACAATTAGAAGTATGATAATCTCTGCAGCCACAAATTGCCCGATGTTCATTTCCTGATTTAAAACCAGCATTCCTCCAACCGCCAGAAGACCACCTGTGACCATCACTTTGAAAAAGATCATTTTAATGTACTGAATCTTCAGAATTTTAAAATGTTCTTCCCGTGAATTGAGGTATTTCGCCGTGTATTTATCATTTTTCTTTAAAGATAGACTGGTCCTCCCTGAAAGTTTAAAACTGAGTATGGATCTTGCAATCTCCTGAAGCCAGTGGGCCACCTTATACTTGTTCTTTGATTCATCAAGGCTGGTTTCCAGACCTCTTCTTGCTGTAAATTTGAATACCAGGTAAATAAGTCCCACTAAGAGTAATCCAAATATTATAAAGAGCGGGTGGTATAAAGACAGTAAGATAAGTCCAAAGAAAATTTGAATTAATGCGGCCGGAAAATCCAACAATAGCTTTGCAACCCCTTTCTGAACCGATAAAATATCAAAAAACCTGTTGGCTTGTTCTGGAGGGTAAGATGATTTGAATTCACTCATCTTTATTTTAGGAAAGCGATAGGAAAATTCAAACGAGGCCCTGGTAAATATCTTTTGCTGAATGTTCTCTACAATCCTTATCTGCATAAGTTCAAGAACTCCAACGAATCCCACCGCAAGGGTAACCAAGACAACAAGAACAACCCAGGAGGTGCTCACACGTCCCCCTTGAATTAAATTTACAATTGCCTGGATCCCAAGCGGCACCGAAAGATAAACTAATCCAGCAAAAATAGCATAGTAGAATGTTTGTAGAATATCTTTCCGGTCCAGTTTGAGTAAACCGTAGAGGCGACTAAGGGGAGTTGCTTTTTGTTTAGTCATTTACAGGCAGATTTAAAGTTGTCATAACAAGATAGGTAAAGTAGTGAGAAGGTAATGTTTCACGGTTACATTCAGTCAGGGAGGGAATATGCTCCTTCAAAAAATGCTGATGCAAGGAGCCTTCTAAAATCGTACTGGCCAGAGATAAGGGATATGGATATTTCCCATCAACATCGAGGATCATTTCTTTCAATCTAAAAACCAACCTATTGTATACCGAAAAAAATCCTTCTTTATATTCCCGGTCAATTTCTTTACTAAGAAAAGACTTTGAAAACTCATTCACCACCACCCTGTTCAAAACCACTTCATCAATATGAGAGATGAAAGAATCCTTTTCTACCCAACGGGTAAGAACTTCAATTGCTCTGCATAATTTTTCCCGGGGTTCAGGTATATTAGCGGTAGAAAACACCAGCTGGTATTCTTTCCAGCCCCAGTACCAGGAGGTAAGATAAAGTAATAACTTATGTTTATTCTCAAAATAACGATAAATTGAACTTTCATTGGAACCAATTTTCTCACCCAGTTTCTTAAAGGTAAAGCTTTCCATTCCAATTTGGTCTATAAGGAGAATACTCTCTTCCACAATCCTCTTCCCCAGAGCTGAAGATTCTGGATCTTTCAAAAAAAGGTTACGGTTAATCTCTATTTTTAATCCAGATAAAAGATGCTTCATATTGAATGCTTTAGGGCAAAAGTAATAGCTTTACTTTTAATAATGAAAATATTACTATTTTATTAACACCGCTAACTGTCAATTATCCTGCCAAAAAACATCCTCCCCTCATTAAATTAACAGATAATGAGGTAGATCAAAAAAATATTTTATTTTTGAGAAAACCGTAAAATTTATAGTCGTCGAAGATCAAACTCCACAAAAAGATCAGTTTTCACAAGAAATTGAGATTGTCAATAAAATTCCAATAATCCCCCAGCTTCTTGATGTAGTCTGTAACTCTACAGGTATGGGCTTTGCTGCTATTGCCCGGGTCACAGAAGAACGCTGGATCACCTGCTCAGTAAAAGATGATATTTCTTTTGGCCTGGAACCGGGCGATGACCTGGATGTGGAAACCACACTTTGTCACGAAGTAAGGCAATTCGAGGAGGCCATTGTGATAGATCATGTAGATAAAGACGCTGAATACTGTAATCACCATACCCCTGCAAAATATGGTTTTCAAAGCTACATTTCGGTCCCTATTTATAAAAGAGACGGGAGCTTCTTTGGAACTCTTTGTGCCATAGACCCAAATCCTGCAAAAATAAACTCTCCTGAAGTTCTTGGCATGTTTCAGCTGTTCGCCGATCTTATCTCCTTCCATCTAAATGCAGCCGAGGAAATGCTCCTGGCTGCTGAAAAACTGGAAGAACAAAAAAGGATTTCAGAACTCAGGGAGCAATTTATTGCTATCCTGGGGCACGATCTTCGAAATCCCATTGCCTCTACCCGCATGAGTGCAGATATCCTGCTAAAGACCTCTAAGGATGAAATGAGCAAGAAGTATGCTGGTCTCATAAAATCTACTTCTTACAGGATGGACCGGCTCATTGAAAATATGCTCGATTTCGCACGGGGAAGACTGGGAGAAGGAATCATCCTGAACCGAAAGCTACAAAACGGAGAACTAAAACAGTCCCTGGAAGAGATCATTCTGGAAATGAATATCAATTCTCCCGACAGGGAACTTAAAATCAATATCAATATTAAAAACGAGGTAAGGTGCGACAAAGAAAGAATTGGGCAATTGTTCTCCAACCTGCTAAGCAACGCCGATTCCCATGGCACGAAAGGAAATCCAATAAGCGTTGACGCCTACACCAGTGAAAACCGATTCGTCCTTTCGGTAAGAAATGCCGGAGATCGCATTCCAGAGTCAGCCATGAAACACCTGTTCCAGCCGTTTTACCGAGAAGATGTTAAACCGGGAAAGCAAGGACTTGGGCTCGGACTTTTTATAGCTTCAGAAATTGCGCGTGCCCATAATGGAACCATAAAGGTGGACTCTTCTGAAAAAGAAACCAGTTTCACTTTTGAAATGCCTGTAAACTAATGGCTGAAGAAGTTCATGGCACTACTGGATCTCATACTCTTCACAAGCCATGAATGCTGCTGTTCTAATAGAAAAAGGTTTTAAAAAACTTATTCCTGCTCCATTTACCCTGGCGGTGCTGCTTACCTTCCTCACCATGTTACTGGCCTTCCTATTCACAGGAAACCGACACGCTGAAGGAGTGACAAAAATCTTCACTTCCTGGCAGTATGGCATGTGGGATCCCGCACTCCTGGTATTTGCCGTTCAAATGATGTTGATCCTCGTATTAGGACATGTCCTGGTACTTAGTAAACCGGTTGCCCGTCTCACCCAAAAACTAAGTTCTGTGATCACGGGAAATGCCAGTGCAGTCATCACAGTTTCTATATCCACCATGATAGTGGCTTTTTTTAATTGGGGCCTGGGACTGATCTTTGGAGCTATTATGGCGCGAAAAGTAGCTGAAACCGCAAAAGAAAAGGGGTTCAAGATAAATTATCCGCTCATTGGAGCCGCGGGTTATTCAGGATTAATGGTGTGGCATGGAGGCATAAGCGGCAGCGCACCCTTAAAAGCTGCGGAAGATGGGCACCTGGCCAGCCTTTTTACGGGAATTGAAGATACAGGTATCCTTGCGCAGCTCCCAAATTTTATTTCTACGGAAGAGACCATTTTCGCCCACTGGAACCTGTTGCTATTTGGTGTCATTCTTATCATAGTACCGCTGGTATTATTTTTTATTTCTATAATAACACCGGCCTCCAAAGTTGACCTTCCCGAAGAAAAAGAAGAAGTTAATAATCATTTGATCAGTGGTGCTGAAAGACTTGACCATTCTAAATGGCTAAAATATTTCTTTGGAGCACTACTGCTCATTGCCTTTTTAGCGAGTTACCATGAAAATATTCTCATGGCAAATCTCACTCCCAATATGCTGAATTTTTTGATGCTTAGCTTGTGTATTCTTCTGCACGGCTCATTTGTTTCCTTTCTAAAAGCATTGGATAAAGCTATTGTTGGAGCTGCTGCCATTCTTATCCAGTTTCCATTGTATTTTGGAATAATGGGAATCATGCGCGAAACAGGAATGGTTAATGATATTGCGCTATTCTTCTCACGAATCGCGACAGAGGTTAGTCTTCCGGTTTACACTTTCATCAGTGCAGGGCTGGTAAATATATTTGTTCCAAGTGGAGGCGGACAATGGGCTATACAGGGACCGGTAGTGCTTGAAAGCGCGCTGAAACTTGGTGTACCGCTTAATAAGGCTATTATGGCATTTGCCTATGGTGACCAGATCACGAATATGCTTCAACCGTTCTGGGCCCTTCCCCTTTTGGCAATCACACGATTAAAAGCAAGAGAGATCCTGCCATACACTTTAATCATGATGCTCATAGGTACTTTGGTTTATATAACCGGACTTTTAATAATATAAATACATTACCTCTTTAGGTGACTACCGAAAGAATTTATTTCGTAACTTACTGTCACAACCCTGTCTATTCGAATCACCTACCATTCACGTTTATGGCTATAAATTTTGTCATATGGCGGTAGTAATTGTAAAACACAAAGTGGAAAATTATAAAAAATGGGAAACCTTTTATAATGAAGACCTTCCACGACGGGAAAGAGCAGGATTAAAGGAGATCACCCACGGTCGGGATATGGACTCCCAAAATGAGGTATACCTTCTCTTTGAAATCAGTGATCCACAAAAAGCGCGGGAATTTCTAAAAGATGATGAGCTTAAGAAAGTCATGGAAGAAGCGGGAGTTTTAGAAAAACCGGAAATGATCATCCTGGAAAAGTAAGCTCTTTAGTGTAAGGGGATTTTAATGACGGTCTGTACTCCGCCATCACCTTCCTGAGTATTGCTTATTTCAAAATAATAATCTTTATTGTAAAGGTTACGAAGCCGGTCATTGATATTGGCCAAACCCACTCCATTTTCAAGTAGTTCCTCATGCTTTGACGCTATAGATTTTCCATTATTGGTCACTCTTATAGCGAGATATTTATCTTCTGCCTTGACAGAGATTTGAATATGTAGATCTGTATGATCATAGGAGTATCCGTGTTTAATAGAATTTTCGATCAAAGGCTGTAAAAGAAGGGCCGGTACCATTTTACTCATCAGGTCTTGATCTATGTTTTTGGTAACGGTAAGGTGATCTGAAAATCGAACGTTCAGAATGTTAAGATAGTATTCCAGTGTTCGCAACTCCTTCTCAAGCGTAATCTCATTATCATCTTTACTATATAATATCTCCCTTAAGAAATCACTGAGATCTGCTATGGTATCTTTGGCTTTCTCCTTGTCGAGATCTGCCAAAACAGCGATGCTGTTAAGGGTATTAAAAAGAAAGTGGGGTTGTAACTGGGAAGATAGCATTTTCATCCTTGTATTGACCAACTGGCTCTCAAGCATTCCGCTCTGTTTCTCTGCTTCTTTCACCTGTTTCACATAGTAATAGGTATAAATGATGAACACCATCGCGAAATAGATAAGAAAGTTAAGGTGAATAACAAACATAAACCTATGAAGACTTTCAGCCAAACTGTATTCTGAAAAGGGTATTTGTCCCGTAACTATTCCAAAAAGGTCAAAAATGAGTCTTATTATAAGTCCTATAAGTATGGAAAATACCGTGTGAATTATGATGATCTTCACCCATGAATAATTCTTGTGCAGAAATCTTTTTGTACTAATCGCTATCAAGGTCATATAAGTGACCACCACAAAAAAATCGATCAGGATGTTGTATATCAGAAAATCAAACCAGGGCTCAAAGACCTCCTTCGGGTAATTTGCACGCATATAGGCATACCTGGCTATAAAGACAAGGTCAAATAAAAGGTAGAACCCGGCCAGCAGAAATACCAGCTTTAGATCAATGTATTTTTTTAATGATGTAAATCCCATTTTTAAATACCCAGTTTTTCAAGGAATTCTTTTTTGTTTGATTTACTAATGTGCAACAATTTATCGTCTGTCATCCTTACATCAACTTCAGAATAACCTGAATGTACCAATTCCTTCACATAATTTACATTAACGATTGCCGAACGATGAATCCTGAAGAAAAGGCCTGAGTCCAGCAACGTCATTAAGTTACCCAGGGACTCCCTGAGTACGTATTTGTTATTCGCTGTAAAGATCTCGGCATAATATCCTGCCGCAACAATGTAAAGAATATTTTCAGGGTTTATAAGTGCTGTTTTATTTCCCTGTTTCACAGGAATCCTAACCGGGGAAGAACTTTTGATTTCCTTTGAGTAAATATGGAATAATTCTTTGATACGTTTTTCAAAGTTTTGATCAGCATCCTTACGACTAATCTGCAGAACTTTTTTGATGGTCTTAAAGAATCTTTGGTCCTTGAAAGGTTTTAAAAGAAAATCGAAAGCATCCACATCAAATGCCCTGCTGGCGTAACCGTCATATGCCGTCACAAAGATAACAACAGGTTTCGGGGTCATCTCGATTTTTTGAAGGACCTCAAACCCATTCATATCTTTCATATTAATATCTAAAAAAATAAGATCGGGGGATTTTTGATTGATCTCTTTAATAGCCGTTCTGCCATTAGAACATTCCCCCAAAACTTCAATTTCTGGCACCTCTTCCAAGAGGTTAACCACCCGGCGGCGGGCGAGTTCTTCATCATCGATCACCAGTGCTTTCATAGTTCTGAAAATTAATCCTATACAATTTAAGATTAAATCAGATATTATGAAGTGTTTATTTATCTTCAGCAGGAAAGACCAGCTGGGTGAAAATTCCTGCCGGTCTTATTTTATCTACTCATTGCTGGAAAATCAATTACTTGCCACATCATTTCTTTCTGCACCAAGACCATCTATTTTTATGGTTCTCCTTTGATCCCCGTTTCTAAGTTTGATTCGGTAAAATTCCTTATTCACCAATCCGTTATCTCCTCTTGCCACTCTAATGTTCTTCACTATTTCCCAACCTTTATGATCGCGGTATAATTGCTCTCTTAACCTGGCGGGTAAAATGATATTTTTGAATCTTTCTGAGGTTGCTCCCAGGTTTCCATGCTTATCGAAATCTGCTCTGAGCTGGCCTTTTTCACTTCTGAAGGTTACCTGGTAACCATCAAATTTTTCATCTTCTACCGCGGCAATGAAATTGTGAATATCAAAATAAGCTTCCATAAAAGCGAGTGGATTGGCTTCAAATTCCCCCGTATACGTTTCTTTTACATTAAAGGAATAATTATTACCGTCCCGGATCACTTCCGAAGAAAGGGGGGCAAAACCTACCTTTGCTTCTTTTAACTCTGTAATTTCCTGAGCCTGGCTCACACCTGCCCATATTACAAGTACCAAATAAAAAATTAAAGTTTTCATAGCACACATTTTTTATAGTTATTATTCTTTATTACAGCTGTACAGCACTGATATAAAATATTTTACAACCATAAAGTTAATGTAGCAAGTCCCTTGTTCCGGGTGGAAAGATGTGAATAGAGGTAAATGTGGTAATAACCGGGAAGTTTTTGCACCGGGGCTAAAAGTTACGATCTTTTCGGGGTGCGGCTTTGGAGAGGAGCTTTTACTTCAAATTATAAGACATTAAGAGCAGAAATGTTATGTTTCACCCTTAATTGCTGGATTTTTCTTAGACAAACCTAAAAAAGTAACCGCTCCTGCGTACTCGCCTTTTTCCGGTACCCTACATTCCGGATAAGTACTTTCTGCCGGAGCGGCACTACTTTATATAAGGTTAAGATCTTTTACAATTCCAATTAAATGTGGAGTGGTTCGGGCATTGAATTCCTCCCTTAGCTCCTTCAACCGTTTTTCAATTGAGCTTTTACTGTTAGGGGAGATATTCTTTTCTTTTAATTTCTGCTGAATTTCTTCCTGGGTAAGTCCATGAGCAATAGACTTAAGTAGATTGATCTCGAAATCGTTCAGCATAAAGAGGTTTTCCTGCTTCATTGAATTTTCAATAGCTTCAGAATTAAAAATGCCTCCGCTATTCAGCTTTAAAATAGCATTTTTTAAATCTCTCATCCCATGGCGGTCTTTGCATACATAGCCTTCTATATTCCCCGAATCCCATAAGGTTTTCACAGTTTGAGGGTGATCTTCTATACTGTTTACAAGTATCTTTAATTGAGGGTCTTCCTGCTTGAGAAGGGCAATCAACTCTTTACCCGACTTGATTTTATCCTTATGATGGTCATTCTTAAATGACAGGTCGCAGATCAATAAATCAAAAGGCTTTTCTTCCAGAAGTGCCTTTTTAGCCAGTAACCAGGCTTTATCACAGTACTGGGCATGCTGTACTTCCACTATATCCAATTCCTGCAGCACACTGGCCACCGCGTGGTTGATGCTGTCCATGTCTTCTGCGACTAAAACTTTTTTAAACATAACGGGCCTTTATAAACAGGAGTGTTTTGTCATTCTTTCCTGGTTTCCATATTCAAATATATATCTTCTGTGAAGGGAAAAATTACGGTTATCCGTAATTACGGCAATTTTTTACAACTTTAAATAAAAAGATTCAACCCGGGTTATAATTTTTTGTTTTATGCCTTACTGCCTATAGGCGGGTGAGCGTGATTACTTTTGATTTGCCGGCTGTCTAACAAACGAGGGTCTCCTGTCATCTCCTGCCTGGAAAGCCACTTCACATTTATGGACAGATATCCCAGTTCATCTGTAACGGTTCCGCGGCAAAGAAACACTCCTTTGCTGTAAAGCGGGTACTTTTCTGCAACCGCGGGGAACTGCACTGTATCGAACACCTCCCCTTCCACATCAAAAAAAGTAGCAAAGGCCATAAATTTACTGGCCTGGGTCTTTACTTTTTTAACAGTGATAAGGCTTCCGTAGATCTCGATCTCTTTTCCAATATGACTTCGAAGATCTCCTACTGTTACTGTTTTCTTCATGGGCTCTTGCAGTAATGCAAAATGACCTGAGAGAGAAAATCCCAGCAAGGCTATTTGATCATACGCCTCTACTAGGGCAGAGTAGAAAAATTGGGGCAGGTCAAAATCTCTGTGTTTAGGTCTAAACAGCATTTGTTGAGAGGGGATGCGCCTGCTTTTATTCAGCTTAAAATGAGCTTTCCAGAGCAAATGGTGCTTATCCATGCCGGTAAAGCGGAAGGCATTTATCTTTAACAATAAAGTCAATTGATCTAAAGGAGCAGGTACCCGATCTATAAAATCATCAAAAGAAGTAAATGCACCAAAAAATTGCCGATTTTCAAGAATGCGTTTTATTATTTTTATCTCCAGTCCCCTGATCATTCCCAGGCCAAGATAAATATGCTCCCCATAGATCACATGGGGGTGATCACTTTTATTGATGCAGGGGGCATGCACCTTTCCACCGCATTTTCTGATCTCGGTAATGTAGGTTTCTGCATCATAGAATCCGCCGCCGTTGTTAAGAGCCGCCACCATAAATTCCAGTGGGAAATAACATTTTAGATACAAGCTTTGATAGCTCTCCACGGCATAGGATGCTGAATGGCCTTTTGGAAAGGCATATCCCGCGAAAGAAGCGATCTGTTCCCAGACTTCGGTAATCAACTGCTCATCATAGCCTTTC
This sequence comes from uncultured Flavobacteriaceae bacterium, assembly GCA_964627595.1. Lineage (GTDB taxonomy): Bacteria > Bacteroidota > Bacteroidia > Flavobacteriales > Flavobacteriaceae > Salinimicrobium. The sequence goes on from CAZVKA010000006.1 coordinate 22,470, forward strand.
TCCCTGCAGTTTTTCCTGAACTTAACCGCAATGCTTTCCTGTTCCCCTTCTTTACATTTTTTCCCGCTCATCCCGCGGCGCAGAATATCAGCTTCTTCAAAGGTGAGCCCGGCGAAATAGTGGGCGATTTTCAGCACATCTTCCTGGTAGACCATTACTCCGTAAGTATCGGGCATGATCTCGTACAGCACGGGGTTGGCTTGTTTTCTCGTTTCAGGATCGCGGTGCCGCTGAATGTAGGCTTCTTTCATGCCTCCATTGGAAACACCGGGCCGTATGACCGAACTGGCTGCAACCAGCCCCAGGTAATTATCTGTTTGTAGTTTGGTGAGCAAACCCCGCATAGCCGGGGACTCAATATAAAAAACCCCCATGCAATCCCCTTTTTTGAGCAAGTTGTTGATGGCGGGATCTTTTTTAAAAATCGCCACATTCTCTATATCCTCAAGTTTTGCCCGCGGCTGGTTCTGTTTTATAATTTCAAGCGCATCCTTGATCTTGGGAAGCCCCCGCTGGGCCAGGATATCAAATTTAAAGATCCCCAGCTCTTCGGCCACATTCATATCAATCTGAATGGTAGGAAAGTTCTTGGGAGGTAAAAAAGTAGCCGCATAACTGTATACCGAATGCTGGGTGATCATGATCCCTCCCGAATGTACACTCAGGTAATTAGGAAAACCTTCTATTAAAGCCCCGTAACGCAATACCAGCTTTTCGATCTCATCAAGGTTTTCATAGCGATAAAACCCGGCTGAAAGTTTATCGATATCTGCTTTGGGCAGTCCGAATACCTTTCCCAGCTCCCTGATCACCGCCTTGCGTTTAAAGGTGACATAGGTGGCTAAAAGAGCCGTATTTTCATATTTTTTAAAGATATAGGACGTCACATCATCCCGGTCTTTCCAGGAAAAATCAATATCAAAATCGGGAGGGGATTTGCGCTGGGTATTGATAAAACGTTCAAAAAAGAGGTTGAGCTCCAGGGGATCTACATTGGTAATTCCAAGAATATAAGCCACTATAGAATTGGCACCGCTCCCCCTTCCTATGAAGGGATAATTTTTTGATCTCGCATACTGCACCAGGTCATAATTGATCAAAAAATAAGACACAAATCCCAGGTCACTGATCGCGTTCAGCTCTTTTTCCATTCTTTGATACACTTCTGCGGAAGCATTAGGATATCGTTGCAGGACCTTTTCTTCACACAGAGCCCTCAGCTCCTTTTCATCTTCTTCCCTGCTGTGGCCATAAACCTGCAGGTTCTGGTTTTCCCTCTCCTTTCCAAACCGGTAATTCACCTCGCAATTAGCAATCAGGCTTGCCGTATTTTCCAGAATATGGGAAAAATCTTCAAATTCGGTCTCTGCTATTTCCGTGGGAAACATTTGATGAGAAAACGAACCCTGCTCTTCTTCCGGAAGCTTACTCAACAACGTATTATTATCAATGGCCCGTAATAACCTGTGGGCGTTGTAATCTTTTTTACTGCGGAAGGTGACACTATGCAGCAGCACCAGCTTATCTGAGAATTTTCGATATTTTGAAAACTTTAGTTTTCGCAGGTTTTCTATTGACACTCCTATAAATTCATTTTTTCTGAAATGTGTTTTTTTAAGGGTTTTCACCTGTTCAAAAGGGTAAATGATATACACATCTGGTAAAGCAGGAGCTTCACTTTGAAAAAGTTTTTGCCGGTGAAGGTGAGCAGATAGGTATTGGTTTAATTGAATGAATCCGTCATTATTACGGGCAATTCCCACGTACTGTTGAGAAACCCCATTCCTAAAATCGATCCCAATAAGCGGGTTGATGCCGTATGCTGAAGAAAGCTTCACGAATTCCAGGCATCCCGACGTGTTATTAATATCGGTCAGGGCCAGGCTCTGCACCCCATTTTTTTTGGCCAGTTTACATAGCTCTTCTACCGAAAAAGTTCCGTATCTCATGGAAAACCAGGTATGGCAGTTCAAAAACATCTTGAGCCTGTTTTATTGTTGACGGTGAGCATATAACACAGGAGGCTCTCCGTTAAAAGGATTTCCTCCCCTGCCCACACTGGTGCCGCCAAGGGTAGCGGCCCTTATCACGCTGTGCTCTCCAAAACGGTTGCGAATTTTATCTAGGGAATGGTATAAATTGAGCATGGATTCAGAATCATCAAACAGGTTGATCTGGTAATTCCCCCCTACAAGTCCGCTAAACTTTACTCCTATCAATCTTATGAGGAGCCGGCGGTCATAAAGTCGTGTAAAAAGTTCCTCAATTTTCGGGATCAAAATATGGTCTGCACTGGTGTATGGGATCCTGGCCTGTTTGGTATAGGTTTGAAAATCTGAATACCTGATCTTCACACTCACCGTCGAGGTGAGTTTGTTACCGCGTCTCAATTGATAAGCAAGGTTTTCTGTCATGGCTATCAGGGTAGCTTCCAGCTGTACCATATTGGTAGTGTCCTTGTGAAAAGTACGCTCCGCAGAAAGGCTTTTACGCTCATGAAAAGGAATGATGGGGGAATCATCAATTCCATTGGCCCGCTTCCAGATGGTCCTGCCGTTCTTACCCAGCACCCCTTCCAGCATCTCCACCGGCATCTCCTGAATGGTGCCAATGTCACGCACTCCTAAATTGATAAGGCTTTGAAAGGTTTTACTCCCTATCATGGGGATCTTACGGACAGATAAAGGTGCTAAAAAAGCTTTTTCAGCCCCTTCTTCAATAAACTTCTGGTTATTGGGTTTTGCCTCTCCCGTGGCGATTTTCGAAACCACCTTGTTTTGAGAGAGCCCAAAGGAGATAGGAAGACCGGTCTCTTTAATGATGGTTTGTCGCAACTCTCCCGCAAATTTATAAGTTCCGAAGAATTTATCCATCCCGCTCAAATCGGCATAAAATTCATCGATACTGGCTTTTTCAAAGGAAGGAACCCGATCTTTTATAATACTCGATACATCATGGGAATACTTCGTATAAGTGGAGGAATCCCCTTTGATCACCACTGCCTGAGGGCAAAGCTGCCGGGCAATCTTCATGGCCATGCCTGAATGAACTCCAAATTTACGAGTTTCATAACTACAGGCTGCCACCACTCCCCTGTCTCCAAGCCCGCCTACCAGGAGAGGTTTGGTTTGCAACTCCCTGTTCAGCAAACGCTCTACAGATACAAAGAAGGTATCCAGATCTAAATGTATGATGGCTCTTTTTTTATTCATTCTTAGGAATAATTCCATTATTATGGATTATTTCCAAAATTAGTAAATTAAAGGATTAGGAAGAACTAAAAGAGGTTAAAACTTTTCAACCCGAAGAAAAAGGAGTATCTCTTTTTCAAGGTTGAAGGAGAAAGGGTTATCTGAAAACGTTAATCTAATGTTAATTAGAAAAAGAATGATTTTTGTCATGAATTTCAATCGTATTCAATTGTATTTTAGCAACATATCAGTAAAATGATACTATATCTGGTCTTCAAGTACTTTATTGGATTGAAGATTAGGTTAAGGAGATAAAAAGGCAAATTATAACCTGATATACAAATTGTACATAGGTATAATCACTGATATCAACCAGAGTTATATTGTACTTATATCTTCTAGGGGAACAGGGAATTTAGATTTCCTGTTCTTTTTTTATCTGATTAATTTGTCTCCAGTGTGTTACATTCTCGAACTGATTTATCTTTTTTCTGATCTTCCTGCTTGGGTTAATTCTGACCCCTGTATTTATAAAAATATAATCGAGGAAGATTGTCTGCAAATAGACGTGGAACCAAAACATAAAACACTAATTAAAAGATAGTTAGGTGATATTTTTTAAAAAAAATTGACATTTGTCATTTAAAAAAAAATCATCAGTGAGTACATTAGGGGAAAATTAAGTTTAATCAAAAAAATAAAAGCTATGTCACTTGTAAAATCTAACAAACGGCGTACTCCCATGTGGAGAAATCCATTTATGAATGATCCGTTTTTTTCCGATCTAATGGATACCCGTCGATTAAATCGGCTATTCAATGGTGGTGAAGAAGAATTTGAATTGACCCCAGCGATGAACGTGAAAGAGCAGGATAAGGATATCCTGGTCGAAATGGCCGCTCCCGGATTGGCAAAAGAAGACTTCAAAATTACTTTAGATGACGGTATTCTTACCGTATCTGCAGAAAAAGAACAAAAAAAAGAAGAAGAAAATGAAGGATTTCTAAGAAGAGAATTTAGTTATAATTCTTTTTCCAGATCTGTTAGACTTCCCGAAAATGTAGATGAGAACAAAGATGTTCAGGCTACCTATAAAGACGGAGTTCTTAAGATGACACTTCACAAAAAAGAAGGTATGGAACAAAAAAAACCGAAATCCATTAAAGTAAATTAATCAGTAAAGGGGCAAAAACATTGCCCCTTTTTTATTTTGGACCACCTCCAACAGCCTCCAGAAAAAGGAAGTTAAAATAAAATGACATCAATCATTGTTAGACCAGCGTTTTTCCAGTAAATTTAATATAAACGCCATCTAATGAGAAAAATAGTTATTCCTTCCGATTTTTCAGAGAATGCTTTCAATGCATTAAAATTTGCTGCCGAACTGTTCAAGTATGAACGCAGCGAATTCTATATTCTTCACGCTTATGCAGATGAGGTTTATAATCAGGAAGGTTTACTTACCAAGGAATTCATGGATGAATTCAAGGAAATTACCAGGAAGAATTCAGAAATGAAGCTTCAAAATATCCGAACCCGTATCTCTAAACTTTTCCCGAATCCCCGCCACAGGTTTCACACTATCTCTTCCTTTGGGATGCTGGTAGACGAAGTTAACGATCTGGTAGATCGGGAAAATGCCGATATTATCGTCACCTCTACCCGTGGAAAAACCAATGACCGTAAGATGACCTTTGGGAGCAACACCTTGCAGATCATAAAATATGTTCAATGCCCGGTACTGAGTATCCCCGAAAATTATGAATATAATGACCCTGCAAATATTCTCTTCCCCACAGATTACTTACTCCCTTACCAAAAAAGGGAATTGAAATTAGTAGGGGAACTGGCTCGATCCTTCTGCTCAAAAATACATATGCTGTATATCTCCAGGTTTGCTTTGGATTCTTTTCGACAAAAGGATAATCAACTTTCTATTCAGGAACAGTTTTATGATGTAAAACAGAACTTTCACCAGGTAGATGAAAAGGATAAAACCACAGCTATTCTTCAAGCTATAGAAGAGTATGATATAGACCTGTTAATTCTTGTTAACTCCAGGCACAGTTACTTGGAGAATGTGTTATATCAATCCACACTTGATAAAATAGGGCTTCATCCAAAAGTACCTTTCCTGGTACTTCAAAATTTTCACCGCACCTAATCTTATCTGAAAAATTTCCGGCCATGAAAAAAATACTTTTACCTACAGATTTTTCTGAAAATTCATATAACGCGATTCAATATGCTGTACAGCTTTTTAAAGATGAAAAATGTACCTTTTATTTATTGAATACCTATACGCCCATTCTCTATGACAATGAATACCTGGTTTACAATGCTTCTCAACCCACACTTACCGAGATCTATAAGAGTAATTCTCAAAAAGGGCTGACGAGGGTGTTAAGGAAGATCAAGAAAAACTTTCCAAATGATAAACATGTGTTTAAAAAGATCTCCTCTTTCAACATGTTAAATGATGAAATAAAGGAACAGGTGAAAGAAAAGGAGATTGACTTGGTGGTAATGGGCACCCAGGGAGCAACGGGAGCAGAAGAAATTCTTTTCGGCACCCATACTGTCCATGCCATTAAAAAAACCCGATGTCCGCTGCTCGCGATCCCCTCCCACTTTGAATTCAAACCTCCTAAAGAGATCCTTTTCCCTACAGATTATGAGGCAGACCTTCCTGACCTCCTCGATATTCTTCAGGAAATCGTTTCCAGATATTCCTCCAATCTCCACATCCTTCATGTATATTTTGGTCCTGAATTATCTAAGGAGCAGGAAGAACGAAAAAAAAACCTGGCAAGTATGTTTAAAGATGGGGGCCATCATTTTTACAGCGTAGCCGAGAAAAGTGTCCCCCATGCTATTTATGACTTTCAGGAAGATAATCCCGTTGACCTATTGGCAATGGTGAACAATAAACATTCATTCTTTGAAAACCTGTTGTTCAGGCCGGTGATCAATGAGATTGGTTTTCACGTTAAAGTTCCGTTCCTGGTCATCCCATCAGGCAAAAAAAGCTGATATGAAAACCATTCTCCTTCCAACAGATTTTTCCGCCAATTCGCTTAACGCTATTTTTTATGCTCGTCAACTTTATAAAGACGAGACCTGCCAGTTTGTATTATTACACGCTTATAAAGTAGATGGATATGATCAAAGCAGCCTTTTAACTCCCATTCCCGCGAAGGATGTCTTGGAGGACATCCAAAGAAGAAAAAATGCTCAACTCCAGGAATTGGTTGACGAAATAAGATTGAAATCTACTTTGGCAAACCAAAAATGGATGTATAAGGCAGCTAACCAACCCCTGGTACAGGTTGTACAGGAAGCCATTACTCAATATAAAGCTCTACTGGTGGTAATTGGGACGCAGGGTCACACCGGTTCCAGCGAAGTGGTGTATGGCAGCAATACCGTAAACCTGATGGAAGAGATTCAAAGATGCCCGGTTTTGGCCGTTCCTGCACATTATTCTTTTCATCCTTTAAAAGAAGTTGTTTTAGCTAATAGTTTTAAGGCTGAACTCACCCCCCATGATCTCAAGTTTTTGATGGAAGTTGTTGAAAAACATAAAGCTTCAATCAGGATCCTGCATATCCTCGAAGAAGGAGGATTAACCAAAAAACAAAAAGTAAATAAACAAAAGCTTCGGGAGAATCTTGAGAAACATCATGCCAGGTTCTCCTTTCACGCGCTCGAATTCCTTAGTATACCTCTTGGGATCTATTCGTTCACCGAAAGCAGGGGAAGCGACATGATCGCCCTAATTAATAAAAAACACAGTCTGTTGGAGACTTTGCTACTGGACCCGGTGTATAAAAACCTGGCCAGTTTTTCCAAAGTTCCGGTGTTGGTGTTGCACCAGCCATAAAATGACCGGTATGAATATTTCAGAATTAAAGATCACCACAGCATCGGGAAAAAAGGCCATGTTTTCCCTGGAGAAGGTGAGGCGCTCTTTAAGAAAATCAGGCGCAGATGAACGTGCGATTAATGAGATCATTTCGGTTATACGGTCAGAACTTCACCAAGGAATTTCCACACAGGAAATTTATGATAGGGCTTTTGATCTATTACGGCATAAAGATTCTGTACTGGCTTCACGATACAAGCTTAAAAAGGCCATATATGAGCTGGGGCCTACAGGTTATCCTTTTGAAAAATTTGTTGCTGCCGTTCTGGAGAATAGTGGCTACCAGGTTGAAGTGGGTAAAGTTGTAAAGGGAATTTGCGTGAATCATGAAGTAGACATTATCGCGCAAAAGGATAGGAGAACCATCTTTATTGAATGTAAATTCCACAGTGAACAAGGTCGCTACTGCAATGTCAAGATTCCACTGTACATTCATTCCAGGTTTAGGGATATTGAAAATTTCTATAAAGCGAAACATGATCCTGAGGAATTTTTTAACGAGGGCTGGGTAGTCACTAACACCCGCTTTACTTCAGACGCTCTGCAATACGGCAAATGTGTTAATCTTACCCTTATAGGCTGGGACCATCCAAAAGGAGCCGGGCTGAAAGAGCGAATAGATGCTTCAGGACTTTATCCCATTACGGTTTCCACTCTTTTGACGAAAAGAGAAAAACAATTTCTCCTTAGCCGTGACGTGGTACTTTGTAGAGATTTGGTGAAAGATGATTTTTTCCTGGATCACCTGGAGCTTTCCGAAGTAAGAAAAAGGAAAGTTCTTAGAGAAATGAATGACCTGTGTACTTATAAAAGAACTCATGAATAAAGATATCAACGTTCATTTTTTGGGAGCTGCAGGAACTGTTACCGGTTCCAAATTTTTACTGGAAACTCCTGAACTGAATATTCTGGTGGACTGCGGAATGTTTCAGGGCCTGAAAGAACTACGGGAACTCAACTGGGAAAAATTGAATTTCCCGGCCGCAGAAATAGACCTGGTATTACTCACCCACGGGCATCTTGACCACTGTGGTTATCTTCCCCGACTTGTGGCCGATGGTTTTACCGGGAAGATTATAGGGAGTCCCCCTAGCCTGGCCATTGCCGAGATCATCATGTTTGACAGTGCAAAGATCCAGGAAGAGGATGCAGACAGGGCCAATGAAGAAAACTTCACCGCGCACGAACCCGCACTTCCGCTTTATACCATTGAGGATGTTGAAAAAACCACTTCTATGCTACAGCCTGCTGAACTGGAGAAATGGTATGATGTGACATCCAACATCAGGTATCGTTTTCAAATGAACGGCCATATCCTGGGCGCCACATTTGTAGAACTTGAGATCTTTGGGAAAATATTTCTTTTCTCCGGTGACATAGGAAGGGAAAGAGATTTGCTTCTGGACTCTCCAAAAAGACCCCAGTGGGCAGATTATCTTTTCCTGGAGAGCACCTATGGAGACAGGTTACACCCCACAGAGGACGTGGAAAACAAGCTTACCGAAATGATTTCTGAAACATTTCAGATTAAGGGCACTTTAATTATACCCAGTTTTGCGGTAGAGCGTCTGCAAACTCTCATGTTCATCATCTGGAAGTTATACCAAAGGAATAAAATCCCACACCTTCCCGTTTTTATTGACAGCCCTATGGGAAATGCCGTTTGGACGGTTTTTGAGAGATTTTCTAAATGGCATAAACTCAACACTGGCGAGTTGCGAAATATGCAAAAATTCTTCAACATCATCACTTCTTATAAAGACACCTGGAAAACAGTAGATGATGACAGGACGAAGGTGGTCATCGCCGGTAGTGGAATGGTTACAGGTGGAAGAGTCCTCACATACCTAAGGTATTACCTGGAGAAACCTGAAACAAGGGTGCTCCTGGTTGGTTTTCAAGCCGAAGGAACCCGGGGCAGGCAACTACAGGAAGGGGCGCACGAAATAAAGATCTTTGGGAAGTATTGTGAAGTTAAAGCAAAGATCCTAAATATCAGTAGTCTTTCTGCACATGCAGATCAACAAGGTATAATAGACTGGGCCAGTGAGATAAAAAATATTCCTGAACAGGTTTTCCTGATTCATGGAGAAGATATGCCACGGGATGTTTTAAGGGTAAAACTGAAGGATCACTATCATTGGAATATACATATGCCTCATTTGCATGAAATGGTAAAGATCCCTATCAGATAAAAAAAAAGATCTGTAACAAAAAGCTACAGATCCGTTTTTTCTAGTAAAGTTTACTGCCTTATGGCAGCACAACATTACTCTATTGAAGTAGTATTGGCATTGTCTTCTGCTACAGTACCACCTGTACTAGTAGAATCAGCTACCTCTCCAACAGGAATTTCTTCTGTATCCACATCTGCTGTGTCAACAGAAGTTTCTACAGGAGCTTCCATTACTTCAACCGCAGATTCCTCAGAATTCTCAGCTGGAGTTTCTTTACAGGAGGTAAGGCTTAATACTAATGCGATAACAGCAAAAGTCAAAAATGATTTTTTCATTTTAAATCAATTATTAATTGTTTGAGGCGCCAAATGTATGTCATTTTACGATTCCTTTGACATCCGTTAAAAAAAATTTTTTTTGAAAATTAACTGTGTTAATTTAACACCGATATAATTAAATAAATTAAACGTTCTTGACATTTGTCATTGAAAAGCAGACGAATATTTTCGTATATTCATAACTATAAATCAGTGTGTTATGTCACGAGCAACAACCCCTAAGTTTTCAGCAAATGAAGAAGAGATCGCGCAGCTATTAAAAGAAAATGAAAGCTGGAAAAGGCAGTTGTCATATGCTGCCGAAGAGGTTCATTTTCTGGAAAAATTTCTCGCTGCAGACATTTTCCAGAAGAACGTTCTCAATGTGTATGAAAAAATCCAACTCTACTCTACTCAACTTGAAAATTTTCGAGCAGATAACCTCGATTTGATCAGAGACGTACACAATAACCATTATGATATTGAAGGTATGCGTGAGTGTGAAGATATTGGATGTGAGATCTTTTACCACGAAGAACACCTTAAGCTTATAAATAGGGTGGTGGAATTTCTGGAGCAATTCAAAAAGTTTAAGCTTGAAGTATTTTCAGTTACCGCAGGCTTACTGAGAAAAAGCAGCAAAGAACATTGATTAAATGGCAAAGTCATGAAGAATAAAGAACCAAAATTTCGGTATATAGAGTGGAAAACGCCAGATGAAATGCATTTTTCCTCTTTGCAGTGGCAGTCAGAATTAAACTTCTATAAAGATGAGCATCGTTTTTTTGAAGACATGCTTAAGGAATACACTATGCCTATTATAGAATCCCACCTTTTTTCCCGAATAAAGGAACTTATTGAAAAATTAAATGATTCTCAAAAATCCTTGAAAAATCTGCAACAGGTGGTGAATGATCATTCTAACCGCCTACAAAGACTGGTGGAAAATATTGATGAACCAAAAGAAGGAAGACTCTACAGGCAGGAGCACAAGAAAATTCTCCAGGAGATCAACGAATATTCCAGAAGTTACAAACAGTTAAAAAAAGAAATTTTTGAGGTGGTGTCACAGGCCTTAAAACAGCAAAAGCAAAAAAGATTGCTCACCTAGTTTAACTAAAATTCTTCATAGCACACAACAAGGGTTTTAGAGCCTGCAGGTCATTGATTCTGCAGGCATTTTCTTTAACAAAGCTTACCACATAACTTATAAAAATAAAAATTTATCGCTATATTGCGATATGCTATATTAAATAGAAATTTCTCAGCCAATTGCCTGTTTTTAATTAGGTTTTTGAGCTGCTAACTTATCTCATTTACGATATGAAAACTCCGGAAAAAATTAAAAAGATCGTTAGGGACAAATACACTAAGATCGCAGAACAGGATCAAGCTTTTAACCAGTCGTCCTGTTGTGGAGCCGGAATGGGCTCCACAGAGGTTTGTAAAATAATGACCGATGATTATTCTGAGATAGTAGGTTACAAGAAAGAAGCCGATCTGGGTCTGGGATGCGGTCTACCTACTCAATATGCAGCTATTAAAAAGGGAGACACAGTGATTGATCTGGGGTCAGGTGCCGGTAATGACTGCTTTATTGCTCGTCATGAGACTGGTGAAAGTGGGAAAGTAATTGGCATAGACTTTACTCCCGCCATGATCAAAAAAGCTAGAATTAATGCGGAAAAACTAGGTTATGATAATGTCGAATTCAGGGAAGGAGATATTGACGACCTTCCTGTTTCAGATAATGTAGCAAATGTAGTGGTGAGCAATTGTGTGCTAAATCTCGTTCCCGATAAAAAACGTGTGATCAAGGAAATTTTTAGGGTGCTTAAACCGGGAGGACATTTCAGTATTTCTGATATTGTCCTGTTGGGACAACTTCCAAATGCTCTGCAGCAGGATGCAGAAATGTATGCAGGTTGTGTTTCAGGAGCCATTCAAAAAGATGATTATCTCGGTTACATTAAAAGTTCAGGCTTTGAGAACATCACCCTTCAAAAGGAGAAAACTATTTATATTCCAGATGATATATTGAGTAAATACTTGAACGCTAACGAGATCAAGGATCTTAGAACGGGAAAAACAGGAATTTTCAGTATTACCGTCTTCGCACAAAAGCCGGGCAAGGAACTAAAAAAGCCTAAACTTAAAATGAGTGAACTCGGCGACTCCTCATGCACCGCGGGATCGGGATGTTGTTAAGAGCAGTCTGTTTGTCTCGATAAGGATTTTTCAATAGAAGGCAAAGCTTGTATAGATAAATTTTCTACACAAACTTTTCTTAATAGGGAAAATTTATACCTTTGCTTCCATAAATTGACTGTCCATGACCATTACTCAATTACATTATGTTCTTGCTGTTGCCGAACATCAAAATTTCACCAAAGCGGCGCAAAAGGTTTTTGTAACCCAACCTACGCTCTCAATGCAAATACAAAAGCTGGAAGACGAGTTGGATGTACTTATTTTCGACAGGAGTAAAAAACCAATTGAACTTACCGAAACCGGGAAAAAGATCGTTCAACAAGCCAGGAATATTGTAAATGAAAGTGATCGAATCCAGGATATTGTAGACCAGCAAAAAGGTTTTGTTGGTGGATTATTTAGATTAGGGATCATCCCTACCATAATGCCTACTCTACTTCCCATGTTCTTAAAGGCATTTATTAAAAAATATCCTAAGGTAAAACTCAAGATCGAAGAACTTCATACCGAGGCAATTATTGAAAAACTGCAGGATGGTCATCTTGATGCTGCTATTGCCGCCACTCCGCTGGAAATTCCCAATGTAAAAGAAGCTCCCCTGTACTATGAACCTTTTGTAGGATATATACCGGAAGATCACAGGTTGAGCGGGAAACAAAAATTAGAGGTAAATGACCTTGATCTTGATGACATTCTTTTACTGCAGGATGGACATTGTTTTAAAGAAGGTATCCTAAACCTTTGTAAAGCGACTCGTACCTCAACTAACGATCATTTTCAGCTGGAAAGCGGAAGTTTTGAAACGCTAATAAAGCTTTCCAATGAAGGGTTAGGTATGACTTTATTGCCATACCTCCACACGTTGGAAATAAAGGATGCAGAAAGAAAAAATCTTAAAATGTTTACAGATCCGTCCCCTGCCCGCGAAGTAAGCCTTATATACAACAAAAGCGAGTTAAAGATGCAGATAATAGAAGCCCTTCGCTCTACAATTGCAGGAGTAGTAAAGGGAGCCATTACTTTTCAAAATGTAAAGATCATCAGCCCGCTGCCTAAAAAATAAATTTCTTTTAATACTCTATAAAAAAAGCGGCTTTTCAGCCGCTTTTCTATTTTAAGGATTAAGATAAATTAAACACTGATTAAGTTGTGGGTTTTGCCTGATCAAAGTGAAAATAAATAATTTTAATTCTTCGATCTCATAAGGTAATAACCTTTGTAGCGCTTTTTTTACCTCTTTGCAGAAGAGGTTTACATCAAAACTTACTTTATTAAGCACCGTTTTGGTGTATTCAAACATCGCTCTCGCCATAATTGCAAATTGATTTTAAGAAAACTTGGTTAGAAATGTAGAATTTTTCTCCAGGCTCAAACGTTTTCGTTGTACTCATTAAAAATACAAAAAAATTCTAATTTGAAATACAAGCTGTACCACTAAAAAATGTTAAAACCTGTTATCTCCACTCATCATATCTCCCAGGCCACCGAGTATACTACCTTCGCCTTTGTCTTTTCCTCCTCCCTGAGGTGCTGCCGCAAGGATCCTTCCCGCAAGCCTGCTAAAAGGCAGCGATTGCACATACACAGTACCCGGGCCTGTAAGAGTCGCATAAAATAATCCTTCCCCACCAAAAAGGCTGTTTTTAATTCCTCCTATAAACTCAATATTATAATCCACTTCTTTTGTAAAGCCTATTATACATCCTGTATCCACTCTCAACTTTTCCCCGGCCTTGAGTACTTTTTTAGCAGTGGTTCCGCCAGAGTGCACAAAGGCCATCCCATCGCCTTCCAGTTTCTGCATAATAAAACCTTCTCCCCCAAAGAAGCCCCTGCCAAGTTTTCGGCTGAATTCTACGCCGATCGAAACACCTTTTGCCGCACACAGAAAGGCATCCTTTTGGCAAATAAATTTCCCCCCGAACTCAGTAAGATCCACAGGAATGACTTTTCCCGGGTAAGGGGAGGCAAAACTGATTTTTTTTTTGCCCATTTCATGATTGGTGAAAATGGTCATGAATAAACTCTCTCCTGTTAAAAGACGTTTGCCGGCGCCAAGAACTTTTCCCAGGAATCCTTCATTTTGTTTGGAACCGTCTCCAAAAATGGTGTCCATCTGTACTCCGCTATCCATCATCATGAAATTACCTGCTTCGGCAATAACAGCTTCCTGCGGATCAAGTTCCAGCTCCACATACTGCATCTCTTCCCCAAAAATTTCGAAATCTATTTCGTGTGCGTTCATATTTTTTATGTTTAAGGTTTAAGGACTAATTTAGGGATTACAAGAAAAATAGCTCTTTTTTTCACCCCTCCAATCCAATATCTTTGAGGAGACTTGGCAGCTCAAAACAGGCTATACTCCTTTCTCAATACTCTATACTATTTTGCCTTAATGGTCCATTCAAATTCAAAAACAGAGACTTCCTGTCCCTCTTCATTAATACCAACCGACTTCATCCAGAAAGTTTGTCCTTCCCCGGTAGCAAGAGTTTTCTCAATTGCTGAAGTAATGACCGAACCATCCTCACATATGAACTTGATCTTTCCTGTCGCTTTCTTGGTGAAAGTCGCTTTGTTCTGAGCTACAAGCATGGAGATTTTTTTTCCACTTTGTTGAATAGCGCTCATGACTAATGCCCCGGTGCTCAGTTCGGCTGCCATTGCCTGTACTGCAAAATAAAGGGAGTTAAAAGGGTTTTGGTTGATCCAGCGGTGCTTCACTCCTGTTATACACCTATCTCTATGAATTTCCTTTACCCTCACTCCGCTAAGCCAGGCACTTGGTAACTTGAACATTAAAAATGAATTTAACTTTCCGGGACTCATTTTCATTATACCTTATTTGATTTTGCTTAAAAGTATTCAATTTTTAAACTTCTGAAATGTTAAATTTTCATGTCTTAGCAAAAAAATATAGTACTTTGTTTTGCATAATACCATTTTAAAGATATATATTTGTATTAGAAAATCAATCAAAATGACAGATATTAAAAATCCAGACAAAACAGTAGCAGCCCTCATCCACCTGTCTACTTTTTCGCAATTCTTCTTTCCTCTCGGGAATTTTATATTCCCTCTCATTCTTTGGATGGCTAAAAAAGCAGATCCCTTTGTGAATGAACATGGAAAGCAGGCGCTCAATTTTCAAATAAGTCTTTACCTGTACTCGATCTTTCTCCTTACGATAGGAGCGGCGGGAGTGGTACTCATTGGATTGAATTTAAATTTTGAGGAGCCTTTCTATTTCAATGATAATTTCAATGTCATTGGGAGTCCGGCAGAGGCCATACCGCTGGTAATATACGCCCTGGTGATCGTCCTTTTATTAGTAAGCCTTTTCGTGCTGAATATATACGGCGTCATTTCGGCGACCATTAAAGCAAGTGAAGGGCAACTCTATAATTATCCGCTAACCATCAATTTCATCACCCCGGAAGATCCTTCCGGAATAAATCAATCACAAAATGAACAGTTTAACAACACTCAAAACCAAACGCTATGAAGATTGAAAATACCAAGGCCCAGATGCGCAAAGGGGTTCTTGAGTACTGCATTCTTTCGGTACTTAAAGACAACGATGCCTATGTGGCCGAAATTCTTGACACACTCAAGAGTGCGAAATTGCTGGTAGTGGAAGGAACCATCTATCCTCTACTCACCCGCCTCAAAAATGCAGGGTTGCTTAACTACCGCTGGGAAGAATCCACCAGCGGCCCCCCGCGAAAATATTATGGACTCACCGAGACCGGAAAAATATTTTTAAAAGAACTCACCCATACCTGGGAAGAACTGCAAACCGCAGTAACCATTGTAACCACCCAAAATTCGAAGAATCATGAATAAGACAGTTAATATAAACCTTGCCGGCATTTTCTTTCATATTGATGAAGACGCTTATGCCAGGCTGCAGCACTACCTCGAGGCCATTAAACGCTCTCTGACCGGAACACATGGCAGGGACGAGATTTTGAATGATATCGAGGCCCGTATAGCTGAATTGTTTAGCGAAAAGATCGTAAATGAGCGGCAGGTGATCAGCACCCGTGAAGTAGACGAGGTAATCGCCGTCATGGGACAGCCCGAAGATTATATGCTTGACGATGAGATCTTCGAGGATGAGACTTCCTCTACCCGTACACGAGGAAAAAAACTTTTTAGGGATACAGATCATGCTTATGTTGGAGGTGTATCCTCTGGACTGGGGCATTACCTGGGGATAGCTCCTATCTGGTTACGTCTTGCATGGATCCTGTTAACCATCTTTTCTACAGGCGCTTTCATCCTGATCTATATCGCTCTTTGGATCTTCGTTCCCGAAGCTAAAACCACTGCCGATAAATTGGCTATGCGGGGGGAGCCGGTAACCATCAGCAATATCGAAAGAAAGATTCGTGAGGGTTTTGACGATGTATCGGGCAAAATGAAAGATATCAATTACGAGAAATATGGTTATAAGGCCAGGTCTGGAGCAAGCTCTGCGGCAACGGCTCTTGGAGATGTGGTAATGTTCCTGCTAAACCTGTTCGTCAAATTTATTGGCATCTTACTTTTACTCATTGCGGGTACCACGTTAATAGGACTCTTTATTGGACTTTTCTCAATAGGAACCTTCGGAATAATTGAGGCACCCTGGACAGAATATGTTGAAATGGTAGGGCCGGGAGCAGACAGTATCTGGATCATTTCTCTGTTGGCATTTTTTGCGGTGGGAATCCCTTTCTTCTTCCTGTTCGTCCTTGGTTTGAAGATCCTGGTGAAAAAACTGAAGTCTATTGGAAGGACTCCTAAGCTGGTACTGCTTGGTGTGTGGATCATATCTGTACTGGGTCTTATCTTCTTCGGCATCAAACAAGCCACAGAGAGGGCACATGAAGGAGAGGTGGTCATCACCCAGACCATTCCGGTTCAAATTAATGATACGCTGTACATGAGCATGAAAGGAGATCCAAAGCTGAATTCCACACCCTATAGAAGCGGAACCTTTAACTTTTCCAATATTGACGGAAAAGATATGATCTGGTCACAAGACATTAGATTAATTGTAAGATCCACCCAGGATTCTGTTGGTCGTCTCGAAATAAGGAAGTCTGCGGAAGGCAAATCCAGGGAGGAAGCAAGATCTCGTGCTCAAAAGATCAATTACTCCACGAACTTCTCTAACAGTCGACTTGAACTGGATGGCCAATTAACAACAGACCCCCAAAATAAATATCGGGATCAGGAAGTTCAGGTGACGGTTTTTCTACCTGAAGGATCTGTACTTTATGCCGCAGATAACACTTATTCATTTCACCGCAATTCAGATTGGTATAACGACATACTTAAGAACGGAGATGAAGAACAATTCCTGTTGATCACCCGTGATGGGACAGAATGTTTAGATTGTCCAGAAGAGGAAGAAGACCCGTGGCATGATTCTGAAGATGATTGGGAGACAGATGAGGGTGTTGATGCCCGTCTTGATATAGACGGAGAAGAAATTAACGTTAAGATCAATAAAAGGGGAATCAAGGTCAAGGAAAATGATCGCGAGATTCTGAGAGTAAATTCAAAAAATACCTAATAAATTAAAATTGCAGACCATGAGTATCCTATATGAGATTCTAATAGCTACCGTGTTCTCTGCACTTCTTTCGCCCCAAACGGAAGTAAAGGAACAAAAGCCCGAAAAGGTAAAAACCGAACAGGTTTCCGAAAAGGTACCGGGCGGTTGCGAAATGAAAGAGACTGTTTAATTCTTAAACGGTTTCCAATAAATAAAGGCTGCCCGAAAAAGTATTTTTTCGGGCAGCCTTTATTTATTGGTTCTATACTGGTAATTATTTGGCCGTCACTTCCTCGCTACTTTCTACAGTAGCCAGGTAGCGCTCCGCATCAAGAGCGGCCATACACCCAGTACCGGCAGCTGTAATAGCCTGACGGTATTCCTTGTCCTGTACGTCACCAGATGCAAAGACTCCCGGAATATTGGTTTTTGTAGATTTTCCCTGGGTAATTAGGTAGCCAGTGCTATCCATATCCAGCTGACCTTTGAAAATCTCGGTGTTTGGTTTGTGACCAATGGCGATGAACAATCCAGTGATCTTTATTTCTTCCTTTTCCCCTGTTTGGTTATTCACCATCCTAAGACCTTCCACCACTTGATCACCTATTACCTCATCAACTTCGGTATTAAAACGAAGATCAATATTCTTAGTGTTCAAAACGCGGTGCTGCATGGCTTTAGAAGCCTTCATTTCATCTTTCCTAACCAACATGGTCACTTTAGTACAGATATTTGCCAGGTAGGTAGCTTCTTCAGCAGCAGTATCTCCACCACCAACAATGGCTACATCCTGCCCTTTATAGAAGAATCCGTCACAGACAGCACAGGCAGAAACTCCGCCTCCTCTTAGGCGTTGCTCACTTGGGAGACCCAGATATTTAGCCGTGGCTCCCGTAGAAATGATCACAGTTTCAGCTTCCAGCCAGGTGGAGTTGTCTACACAAACTTTATGGATACCTCCCGCTTCTTTACTGAATTGTACCTCGGTCACCATTCCCATCCTCACATCAGTCCCAAAACGCTCTGCCTGCTTTTGCAGGTCAACCATCATGGCAGGACCGTCTACCCCCTCGGGATAGCCAGGGAAGTTATCTACTTCTGTAGTCGTGGTAAGCTGGCCACCGGGCTCCAAACCGGTATACATAACGGGGTGAAGATCTGCCCTGGCGGCATATATGGCAGCAGTATATCCTGCAGGCCCCGACCCTATGATCAGGCATTTGATTCTCTCTATAGTTTCACTCATTTTGTGGTTCTTTTTTGTTCTTGTAAAAGTAGTAACTTTCATTAAAAACTTATAGTATTCAAGATACAGATTTATTATACTTCAATAAGTAAGGAGAATTACTAAAATGTCCTTATGTAAGAGGTTTTAAAAATTGGCCTGAAAGACTACCTTTGTTCCTATGACCGACATTTCCCTTTTCTTTATCCTGGATCTTTTGGGTACTATTGCTTTCGCGATTTCTGGAGCACTCTCAGCCATGAACCGAAGACTGGATCTATTCGGGATTTTCATCATAGCTTTTGTGACAGCTATTGGAGGAGGAACCCTCAGAGATGTACTTATTGGAAGTACCCCGGTCACCTGGATGGAAAACATTACCTATATCTATCTTATAGGTATGGTCACCATCTTTGCCATTATTTTCAGAAAGAAATTAAACTATCTCAAAAAATCGCTTTTCCTGTTCGATACAATCGG
Organism: uncultured Flavobacteriaceae bacterium; assembly: GCA_964627595.1. Classification (GTDB taxonomy): domain Bacteria; phylum Bacteroidota; class Bacteroidia; order Flavobacteriales; family Flavobacteriaceae; genus Salinimicrobium. The sequence continues at coordinate 41,544 of CAZVKA010000006.1, forward strand.
GCTCGGAGTATTTACTATCACAGGAGTAGAAATGGGTGTACAAAATGATCTAAACCCCATTATTTCTATTGCCATTGGAGCCATGACCGGAACTTTTGGCGGAGTGATCAGGGATATTCTCTGTAATGAGATCCCGGTGATCTTTCGAAAAGAGATCTATGCCACCGCATGCATAATTGGCGGGCTCGCCTTTGTGCTCCTTCATGAACTGGGTGTGGGTACAGATATTATCTATATTGTTACTACCCTTACTGTAATCCTTATTAGACTGATAGTGGTAAAATACCATATTTCCCTTCCCTCTTTTTACCTTTCATCCCGTACTTAAAGGTTTCCCCCCAGCAGGTTTTCTAATGACATTGGAATAGAGATCTTAAGAATAGGATTTTTTCTTTTCAATACCTGTGTTAAAGATTTCCCTATTATGTAACGTTTTGACTTTCAAACAGTCTATTAAGTAAAGAAACGTTTCTCCCCCGCCATTGTAGAATTATTAAAACGTATTGTCATGAAAACCTTCAAAATGCTATTACTCGGTTGTGCAATTTCAATGAGCACCTTAATGAACGCTAATCCTTCAAACGATAGATTTACTGATATAAACTGCATTTCACATGAAATAGAAGTAATCCTGCAGGAGTCCCACTATATTCTTGATGAGGAGCTGGAAGTCACTGTTTTCTTTTCTATTTCTGAAGATAACACGATCCAATATATATCAGTAGCATCGGGAAATGAGGATCTTGATTATTTTGTGAAAAAAGAACTCGAAGGCCGATTTTTATCAGGTTCTTTCTGGAGGAAAGGTTTGATCTATGAACTCTCTGTAGATTATTCAGATACCCTGTTGGCTTATGCCAATATCTAATGAGGCAATTTCTTCCGAAGCAACCCGTAAAGAAATGCTCCCAGTAGGGCTCCGGCCAGCACCACCAGGATCGACACATAGCCCGCGCCTATCAGGGTATAGATAGGCCCGGGACACGCCCCCGCCAAAGCCCATCCAAGGCCAAAAATAGTTCCTCCAAAAAAGTATTTTTTAAAGCCTCTTTCTTTAGAGGCTATTTTTATGGGATTCCCGAAAAAGGTTTTTGCATTGTTCTTTTTGATGAGCTGGATACCAATCACTCCCAGCACTAGAGCAGAGCCAATGATTCCATACATGTGGAATGAATCAAAATGGAACATTTCATAAATACGAAACCAGGAAGCCGCTTCAGATTTATACATGACCACCCCAAAAAAGGTACCTATCAATAAATAGCCTAAAGTTCTCATATTAAAAAATTAAAGGAAATAACAAGTGAACCATAACCAGTCCACCAATAAAAAAACCTGTTACCGCTATAAGGGACGGTAACTGTAGATTACTCAATCCTGAAATAGCGTGACCAGATGTACACCCAGCTGCATATCTCGCTCCAAAACCAATTAAGAGTCCGCCTATCATCAGGATCGCAAGCGCAAAAGGATCTGAAAGTGCAGCGGTACTAAAGAGTTTCTCCGGAAGGTAGGCATTCCCTGCACTCAAAAACCCCAGTTCTTCCAACTTATCTACGGTAACCGGATTGATCGCCACCGAATTGTCTTCACTGAGCAAGTGTGCCCCTATAAAGCCACCAATGGCCGCACCAAGGATCACCACCAGGTTCCATCGATTGGCACGCCAGTCAAATTTGAAATAGTCAGATCTCTTCCCTGCCCCGCACATGGCACACATGGTTTCGAGGTTGGAGGACATTCCAAATTTCCTACCCATAAAGATCAACAGAAACATGATCAGCGCAATAAGGGGTCCCGACACATACCATGGCCAGGGTTCTAAAATAAACTTCATTTCTTATGTTTTGAGTAAAAATAAAATCTGCCCTTTTTCGAGAGACAGATATTCTTTTGGCAAATTACGTGCCTTTATTGACCTAAATAATTTCTGAGATTCTCCACCACCTTTTGTGAAAGCCGGTTTTCAGTCTCTGCAGACCAGCCTGCACTTTTATTTGAGATGAGTACATTAAAAAATTTTTCGGTCTCTACAGAGAGCTGTTTCTTAGCATCTGCATCAAAAATGGCAAAGTTCCCTGCTTTTTTGGTCCAGGCTTTAAATGCAGTTTCTTCAAAGGGCAGGCCAAGAGAAGTATTGATCAGGATCTTTCCTTTTCCAAAATGTCGAAATTCTTTTTCTTTTAAGAGAACAGTATTTTTGGGAAGATGTAGGGAGATGACCTCTGTGGTCTTCAATAATTCCTCCAACGGCAGGTATGTGACGCCTTTTTCTTCCCACTCCTTTTTTCGGGTACGGCTATAGTAATAAAGCTTTGCCCCAAAAGGTTGCAGACAGCTGGCCAGTAATTGGCCCGTTGTACCAAGACCTACAATCCCGATCTTTTTACCGGTGAGTTCTTCGGGCATTTCACGCCATTGATACTCCCCAAATCCATGCAGCAGCCGTACCAGTTCAGAAATAATGAATTCGGCCACTCCGGGATCTCCATAATCACGAATCCCGGTCACTGTGATTCCCTTTTTGCGCGCATATTTTACTGCCACATTGGCCGAGGCGTCATCATATAGGCTGCATGCCATTCCAATATATCGAAGATTAGGACTTTTGGAAATGATATTTTCATCAATCCTGGTGTGCCATGAAACGATCACTGCATCGGCTCCATCTATTCTCTTCAAAATTTCTTCTTCCGAAGCCGGGTAATCATCATAGACCCGGATCTTTTGTTCACTGTATTGCTGCAGTTCCTCCAGGGCCCAGTCCTGAAGTTTGGTATGATCAACACAAACTATTTTGTTGAAATTCATTCTTCAGTTACGGTTATTGGGTAAGGATTCAGGTTCAAGATTCAAGGACTATGTTGTGAAGTTCAAAATAAGGATTAAGTCGTATTTGGTTAGGAATTCCAAACCATACAAACTACATACAACAAGCTACAACGGTATATTCCCGTGCTTTCGGTCAATGCGCAACACCTGCTTATTTTCCAGCATACTAAAGGCTTTCAACAGTTTTCTTCTGGTTTCCCGCGGCATGATCACCTCATCAATGAAGCCACGTTGCGCCGCCTTGAAAGGATTAGCGAACTTAGCGGCATATTCCGCCTCTTTTTCAGACAATTTAAGCTCTGGATCCTCAGCTTCCTGGATCTCTTTTCTAAAAATGATCTCACTGGCTCCCTTTGCTCCCATCACCGCGATCTCGGCAGTTGGCCACGCGAAGTTGAGATCTGCCCCAATGTGCTTAGAGTTCATCACATCATACGCGCCACCATAAGCTTTGCGGGTGATCACAGTTACCCGTGGCACTGTCGCCTCGCTAAGCGCGTAAAGCAGCTTGGCTCCATGTAATATGATCCCGTTCCATTCCTGGTCTGTACCCGGAAGAAATCCTGGTACATCTACCAGCACGAGCAAGGGAATATTAAAGCAGTCGCAAAAACGAGTGAACCGGGCGGCCTTTTTCGAGGAATTGACGTCAAGCACCCCGGCCAGGCTCATTGGTTGATTCGCCACGATTCCAATACTGCGTCCTCCCAGCCTTGCGAATCCTACGATAATATTATCGGCGTAATCCTTATGGATCTCAAAAAAGGAGTCTTCGTCAATGATACCCTTTATCACCTCATGCATATCATATGGTTTACTGGAACTGTCGGGAACGATATCCTCTAGTACATCCCGCATTTCATCCCCCAGGGAAACCTCGAATTTGGCTGTAGTTTCTTTATTGTTCTGCGGAAGATAACTCAGTAGCTTCTTGATATCTTCCAGACATGTGAGATCATTGGCAGCCGTGCGATGTGTAACGCCTGATTTGGTTGAGTGGGTACTGGCTCCTCCAAGTTCTTCAGAAGTAACCGATTCATTCGTTACCGTCTTCACTACATTGGGACCGGTCACAAACATATAACTCGTGTCCTGCACCATAAGGGTAAAATCTGTCATCGCAGGTGAATAAACAGCTCCCCCGGCACAAGGTCCCATAATAGCAGATATTTGCGGGATTACACCCGAAGCCTGCACATTACGATAAAAAATATCGGCATAGCCTCCCAAAGAGCGCACTCCCTCCTGTATCCTTGCCCCTCCCGAGTCATTTAATCCTATAATGGGAGCCCCTACTTTCATGGCATGGTCCATTACCTTACAGATCTTTTCGGCATGGGTTTCTGAAAGAGATCCTCCAAAAACGGTAAAATCCTGAGCAAAAACGTATACCAGTCTCCCGTTCACGGTGCCATATCCTGTTACTACCCCGTCACCATAGAACTTCTGATTTTCCATCCCAAAATCTGTGGTGCGGTGGGTCACCAGGATCCCAATTTCTTCAAAAGAACCTTCATCCAGCAGGTAATCCACCCTTTCCCTTGCGGTGAGTTTCTTTTTCTCGTGCTGTTTAGCAATACGTTTTTCTCCTCCACCCTTCAGGGCTTCGTTGATCTTTTCCTGTAACTTTTGTGTATTTTCACTCATGCTTAAAATCTTCTCAATTCAGAATGAACTAATGGTTTGGTAATCGTAATACCTGCTGGTCTTTGAGGTATCTTTTAAGGGCGATCATAGCTGCAAGCCTGGCCTCCTCTTCGGTTTGTTCCTGTAACTTTTCTGCGGAATAATATTTTTTCACAAAGTGAGTGTCAAAATTTCCGCTGCGAAAAGCTTCGTGTTCAAAAACAAATTTTCCGAAAGGCAAGGTGGTACTCACTCCTTCTACTTCATATTGATCAATGGCTTTGATCATCATTTGAATGGCTTCTTCACGAGTCTTCCCGTAGGTGATGAGCTTGGCCAGCATGGGGTCGTAAAAGATAGGAACTTCCATTCCTTCTTCAAATCCATCGTCAAGCCTTATCCCCGGCCCCGAAGGTCCCCGGTACTTTTCAAGCAGCCCCACACTGGGCATAAAATCTTCCAGGGGGTCTTCGGCATACACCCTCAATTCCACCGAATGACCGTCAATTCGAAGTTCATCCTGAGAAAACTGTAATTTCTCTCCCCTGGCTACCAGAATTTGTTGTTCTACAAGGTCTTTCCCGGTTATGAACTCGGTGACTGGGTGCTCTACCTGCAGGCGGGTATTCATCTCAAGGAAGTAAAAATTCCTGTTCTCATCCAACAGGAATTCCACGGTTCCTGCACCTACGTAGTCGCAAGCACGTGCCACTCTTACTGCAGCCTCTCCCATTTGTCGACGTAATTCCTCATCCAGCACCATTGATGGGGCTTCCTCAACTACCTTCTGGTGTCGCCGCTGAATGCTACATTCCCGCTCAAATAAATGCACAAAATTTCCGTGGGTATCGGCCAATACCTGGATCTCAATATGCCGCGGACTTCCAATATATTTTTCAATAAAGACCGACCCGTCACCAAAAGCTGATTCAGCTTCGCTGATAGCCCTTTTCATCTGGTCCTCCAGGTCCTTTTCTTTCTCTACAATGCGCATTCCCTTACCTCCACCTCCGGCAGAAGCTTTTATTAGAATAGGAAATCCAATTTCCTTTGCAATCCTTTTTGCTTCCTCTGTATCGGTTATGGCCTCATCAATTCCGGGAACCATGGGAATGTCATATTTTTTCACCGCATCTTTTGCGGCCAGTTTACTTCCCATGACCCTGATGGCATTTGAGCCGGGCCCTATCCAGGTTATGCCGTTCTTTTCTACCTTTTCAGCAAACTCAGCGTTTTCACTTAAAAAACCATAACCGGGATGGATACCGTCTACATTTAATTTCCTGGCAACTTCCACGATCTTATCACCCAGCAGGTATGACTGGTTCGAAGGTGCCTCTCCTAATAACACTGCTTCATCGGCAAAACGCACATGAGGCGAATTTCTGTCGGCTGTTGAATAAACTGCCACAGTTTTTATTCCCATTTTTTGAATGGTCTTCATTACCCGCAGGGCGATCTCGCCGCGATTGGCAACCAGTATTTTTTTCATTTGTTCAATATGCTTTTGGATTCAGAAATCATTCAAGAGTTTCTCATTTACTCCATTTCGATCAACAATTGATTTTTATCTACAGTCTCCCCTTTTTTTACAGAAACAGATTTAACGATCCCATCTCGAGGAGCGGTAAGAGTATTCTCCATTTTCATGGCTTCCAGGACCAGCAGGTAATCCCCTTCTTTTACTTCCTCACCTTCTTTCACCTGCACGTCAAGGATCAATCCAGGCATGGGAGCCTTGATATCATTGACCACATTGGCAGCTGCCAGGGTAAGACCCATATCCTCTATTAACAGATCTAATTCATTGGATATCTTCACCTCATAGCTGCGGGAATTGATCTTTAAAGTATAAGCCTTATTCAGAAATTTGGTTTGTAAAAGTTGAGTTTTAAAGGATTTTTGGTCCTTTATGACATGAAAGAAGTCATGAGAATATTGTTTAATATCAAGAGATTCAATTTCTTCTTTAGTGAAGAAGAACTCCATTTCTCCATTGACGACAACTTTGAATTTTTGTTCCATATAGCGGCCTTTTCTGCTCTTTTTGTAAATATATAAAAATAAACTGCCTGTGTATTTAAGAATTTCCTAATAAAAAAGGTTGCTCGCTAGAACAACCTTTTTATTTCGTTTTAAAGAATGGGTTAATACCTCAATATTTCCTGAATATCAGGAGGTATAGGCATTGGCTGCAAAGGAGGCACATTGGCTCCCCCTGTATTTCCAACTGGTATCTGTCCCACAAATGATTTTACACCACCTATGAGCAACCTAGGGATCTGCCCCAGGATCTCCTTCCAATCCTTAATGGCAAATCCAAATTTCAGCATTAACCAATGAGCTTTGGAGTGCTCTATAGGATACGCCTGTCCAATTACATGCGCTCGCTCCAGGTGATACCATGCGTGAATAAGATCACCTTTTTTAAAAGACTCCTTGTGTTCTTCCAATTCTTTCAAATAATAGAACCGGACGTGCTTCGGAATAATGGTGTTAAACTTCATTTTAGAGACTATTTAAATTAACTGAATTTCTTCACGTCATCACTCATATCCAGCACCTTAACGCCCTGAAGTTTATTTTCAAGAATGCTGCTTCCGGCAGAAGAACGATACCCTCCTGCACAATGTACAACAATAGGTTTATCTGTAGGTACTTCCTCTGCCCTTTCCCGCAATTCATTCAACGGAATATGAATGGCATCTTCAAAGATCTTTCCTTCAGCAATTTCACTATTATTTCTTATATCAACAATCGTATATTGCTGTTTATTTGATTTAAATTCCTTCAGGTTAAAGTGATCAGAGCTATGGGAAACTTTTTCAGATAAGGTCATGATCCCCTTCAATTGCTTTTCGTACCCAATTTTGGCGGTACGTTCCAATAAATCTCTTATTTCAGTCACACTTCCCACTACCAGGTAAAAAGGTTCTTTGGGCTGAAGGATCGCACCTAACCATGTTTCATACTTGTCATTTTCCCCCCTGGCCATAATATTGATGCTGTTGGGTAAATGACCTTTTTTATAGGCATCACCGTCGCGGGTGTCTACAATAGTGATCCCCTCTTCCACACCTTCAACTAAAAGGTGCAGTTTAACTGCTGCTTTTGTTTGCTGAACATTGTCTGCTCCAGTCTTGTTCACATCAACATTGAATCCAAAATAATGAGGAATAAAAGGCTGGTCCTTTAAAATAGTGTCCACGAACTGCTCTTCGGTTTGGTCCCGAAAGGCCCAATTAAACTTACGCTCCTGTCCCAGGGTGCTAGAAGAATCGGTGCTCATATTTTTTCCGCAGAGGGAACCTGCACCATGTGCGGGATAGACAACGGCATTATCTGGTAATCCAGAGTACTTGTTCTGCATGGTGTGGTACATTTTTTTGGCCAAATCAACTCTTTTTGCCGTCATGTTACCGGCTTTTTCCCTAAGATCAGGCCTTCCCACATCACCTATAAACAAAGTGTCTCCGGTGAATAATGCGGTTTTTTTACCATCTTCGGCCACAACGGTGATACTGTCAGGTGAATGGCCCGGTGTATTGATCGCTTTAAAAGTGACCTGCCCCATTTCCAGGCTGTCACCATCATCGAATCCTTTATGCTCATAATCGGCCCCTAACAATTTACTGGCATAAATCGTGGCCCCTGTTTGCTCGTGGATCTGCAGGTGACTGCTTACAAAATCGGCATGAGGATGCGTTTCAAACACTGCAACGATCTTCGCATCCTGCTCTTCAGCAAACCTATAATATTGCAATGGGTTTCTACTAGGATCTATAAGAGCCATCTTTCCGTCACTAATTACTGCGTAAGAATAGTGTGCAAGAGGGCTGTCTTTAAATTGTTTTATTTTCATGATCTTAATTTTAATTCTGTTTCGTTTTTCCGGTTATTCTGAAAAGGAAGGATCAACTGTTTGCTGAACGTTTCTGGAAAATCTTCATCTCCTTCAAATCCTAATTCTATGTTCTGTCCATCCTGCGGAATGTAAGCAGTGTTGAACAAGTGATCCCAGATGCTCAGACTAAGTCCGAAGTTCATACCCGAAGGATGCTCCTCAGGAAGTTCTTTGGCATGGTGCCAAATGTGCATTTTCGGGTTATTAAATATATAACCGAGTTTGCCATAGCTCCAGCCAACATTGGCGTGATTGATATGCCCCACCAGAACAGTGAACATATGCACCACAAAAAATTCATGGATTCCAAAACCTATCATCGCCAGCGGTACATACTGCAGGGTCTTATATATTACGGTTTCCATAAAATGAAATCTGAATTGTGCCGCAAATCCCATTTCTTTCACCGAATGATGAACTTTATGGAATTCCCATAGCCATTTTCTCTTATGTAGTTGCCGATGAATATTCCATTGAATGAAATCAGCGACCACGAACATAATCAACAGCTGCACCCAGCCCGGAAGATCCTGTACCTCTACCGCAACGATATTCCGGATTCCAAAATAAGAAAGACCGTCATTAAAAAGCTCCACACCTATATTTGATAAGGCATTAAAGCCTACCAGTGAAAAAAGAAAAAAATTGAACAGGATATAAAAAGCATCCAGCCAAAAGTCCTTTCTAATGATCTTTTGATCCTTTCGCCAGGGCACCAGAATTTCCAATGCAAAAACCAGTAATGACAATCCCAGTAACCAGTAAAAGTAATTGGTCCAGGAAGGATCCATGATTTCCTCCACGAGATAATTGAAGTATCCCGTAAAAGAATTTAGAAATATGTCTAAATATTTATTCAAGCCTTTTAAAAATTGGAATACAAAAATACTTTATTCAGCCCATACATTCCGTAACAATAGTTACAATTGATTGTATCCCAAGATTATAAAAATGATATTTAGTTTTTATTCAAACTCTGCGCAATTTCCAGAGGGAACATAAACTCCCGCAGCCTGTTGGTATACGAGGGTAGCTCCTAAATGGCCCACATAAGTAAGAATAGCTGTACCACCGGTGAGAATTAGGAGAACAACTATTAAAAAAACTTTATTTCTAAAAAGCGGAAATTTTACATACCTCAGGAGGTCAATGGCAAGCCCTGCAGTGAAAAGCCAGGCCGTGATCCATGCCATATTTTCATGTTCCTTTAAAACGGTAGGGTCACATAATTTCCTGGAAACCACTCCGTCTGCGAGATTTCCGGTGTATATGGCCACCCAAATCCCCAGCACCCCCAATATCAATAAGACTGTACCACCGTGTTCCCATACCTCTCTTTTATACCACAGGGCTATGATCTTAAAAAGAAAAGCCACAATAAGAAGAGCTATTGGAAAATGAGCAGACAGAGGATGAAATACCTCCGTCCGCCAAAAGTCTGGTACTTGTTCCATTTTAGGTGTTATTCAAGAATCTTAACCGAAAGAGGATCCAATCTTTTTCCTTCTTTTTTCACCTCCACCTCTACTCTCATTCCCTCTTCGAGAGTAGAAAACTCTACTGTACTTCCATCTCTTGTCAATTCAGTTTGATCAGTGAAGTACAATTCCAGGGTTTTGTTATCATCTGTCTCTACATAAATTTCGGTTTTTGCAGGCTCCACCTCCTTAATTGTACCCTGGTAAGTACCCGATTCTACTACATCTGTGCTTTCCCCGCAGGCAAAGAACAAAAGAATGGTAGAAAATAATGCGAAGTTTAATAGTTTGGCTTTCATACTGTTTGGTTTAGTTTTGATTTATTTGATCAATAGTTTAAAAACAAGCCTCTAAATTACCTAAAAACCTGCTCTTCCCAAAATGTTAGGCTCCCTATGTAACAATTGTGACATAAACTTTGGATTGTTATTTTTTATATTTGCTGTTCATGCAATTTAGAAATTACATAGCGGCTTTTTTGGTAATGGTTTTCCTCGGAAAGATGATCTCCATGGATGCAAAATTCCTTGGGATGGTATTTGACACGTCCGAAGTGATGCTGGTAAACAAATTATGTCCTAAAAAGCAACTGCAGACAAAATCGCCCCAGGAGTATGCCACAAATGATTTTGCTCCCAGCTTTGAGATCGATTATCTATGCCATTCAGCTTTTGACATACAAATTGACTATTCGTTAGAAGCTCTTTCAGAAAACAACTTCAAGAAATATTCTTATCGCGCGCCCGGTATTTTTTCCATACCCGGTGATAAATTCTATCCGCCTCCTAAAGCGTAGTTCCGTACAAACTTTTCCAAGGCTACACAAGAATAGGTTAATCTCCCTGTTCTCCAGCCCCTTCTATAAACTTATTTTTTATCAATGACTAACATCTTAGTGAATCGTCATTCGGTACAGGTATTCCGAATGATGCTCAGCGGGATCTTTCTCGTTGCCAGTTTCAGCCATCTAATGAAAGTGGAAAAAACAGTGCAACGCATAGAACAAGCCAGATTTAAAGGCCTCGCTTATTTCTTCGGAGAACCGAAGGTCCTGGTGATCGCTTCGGGTATCGTGATGTTTATTGCAGGTCTAGGACTGCTATCGGGGTTTAAAACCCGGTGGTCGGCTATTATTCTCGCTGCAGTACTGATACCTATCACCCTTACCGTACAGGTGGGCCAGATCACCACCCTGGGACCGCTTTTTAAGAACATCGCCATTCTGGGCGGACTCATCTTTTTTATCATCAACGATTTTAATAACACACAACAAAATAACCAATGAAAACAATATTTTTAGCAAGTTTCGCACTATTCTTTAGCCTGTTCACAAACCCTGTGCAGGCGCAGAACGGACATGAAAAACATGCAGACCATATTAACTATGTAGTCCTCACCCGCAAAGTCCCTCAATTAAAACCTATCCTGCTAGCAGCCGAAGAACTTGCTGCCCAGGACGGTGACAAGTTCGGGGACTTTCAGGTCGTCGTTTGCGGTAAAACCGTACAGGATCTCACTAATAAAGAATCAATGAACGGCTTTATGGAAAAAGCTAAAAAAGCAGGAGTCACTATTAATGCCTGCGGATTTTCCCTGAAAAAATTCGGCGT
>CAZVKA010000007.1:0-49337 GCA_964627595.1 uncultured Flavobacteriaceae bacterium
TTTTGGGATAAAATTACTATTTTTTTATTATGCACGCATAGCAATTTTAATTAAGTTTAGCGCCAAATCCGGTTTAATGCCTATTGAGAAATCCACATATACCCCTTCGGGCATCTACAAAGTGGCAGATGTAAATACCATTTATGCCGCTACTCTTAGAAAAGTCGAACTCCCTCCTTTTGCTAGGGAGCGCATGATCCTGACAGACGGGGACTTCCTGGATCTTGACTGGAGCTTTTCTAATGACACTCCGACCAACCGGCTTGTGATCATCCTGCACGGACTTGCAGGAAATTCCGACAGACCATATATGAGAGGGATGGCCCGTATTTTTAATCGTGACGGCTGGGATGCCGTGGCTATGAACTTTAGGGGTTGTAGTGAGGAACTGAACCGTTATTTTCAAAGTTACCACGGCGGTGTGTCAAAAGATCTTGACGAGGTAATAAAGCATGTTTTGAGAACCCGGCAATACACTTCAATATCCCTTATTGGTTTTAGTCTTGGCGGTAATGTCGTTTTAAAATACCTGGGAGAAGAGAGGACAATTCCACAAGAAGTCAGGGCTGCCGCAGCAATTTCTGTTCCTTGCGACCTGGCAGGATCCCTTGGAGAGATCGACCGTTTCAGAAACTTCATCTACGCCAAAAGATTTGAACTGAAACTGAAATCTGAATTATTCGCTCGTTCGAAAAAGTTCCCTGACAGGATTTCCAGGGATGAAATTGAAGCGTGTAAATCGCTGAGGGATATCGATGACCTGTACACCTCGAAAGCCCACGGATTTGAGAATGCTGAAGAATATTATCGAAAAAACAGTTCTCTGCAATTTCTAGCCTCAATTGAACGGCCGGTCTTATTGATCAATGCGCGTGATGACTCTTTCCTTTGCAATGCCTCCTATCCGCAGCAAATTGCAGAAGATTCAGATCATCTGCACCTTGAAATTCCTCTCTATGGCGGTCATGTGGGATTTGTGTTACCTGGCCCGGAATTCTATCATGAAAAAAGAGCAAAAGAATTCCTGAACAAGCATGTAAACGGCTAAAAAATGAATATTAAATTCAGGTTAAAACAGCAAAACCCAAAACAATAACTCCTGCTGAAGCCTTATTTTAGAAATAAAAATCCCCATGAATCTCAATCCTCACGAAGGACATGTTGCCAAAGTAAGATCAGCAGGATTTTTTGCCAAAGGGATCGTATATTCCATTATTGGCACCCTTACTTTTATGGCAGCTTTCAATCTGGGAGGAGATGTCACGAGCACCGATGGCGTAATAAGATTCTTGCTTTCCCTCCCTTTAGGAAAGTTTTTGGGAGCTGTCGTTGCTTTTGGCCTGTTCGCTTACACCCTTTGGCGCCTGTATCAAACGCTGTTTCTTCCGGGATTTTCAGAAGATTCTGAAAAATCTGCCAAAAAATGGTTTAAACGTTTTAGATACTTCTATTCGGGTGTTATATATGGAATTCTTGCCTATTCCTTTGCACGCCCCTTAATAAAGGATATTACCGGCGGGGAAAGCACAGAAAATGATTCGGGCAGTGACATGGAATCCAAAGCAGCTTTGTGGGAACTCCTTTCTACAAACTGGGGAAGCGCAGTCATCTGGGTCATTGCCCTTGTTGTTGCAGGCCAGGCTATTTGGCAGTTTAAACTGGCCTACTCTGCCAGGTTTATGAAAAAGATCGATACTTATCCCGATATTAAACATGAGTACAATATTATCCGTAAATCTGGAAGACTGGGATATGCCGCACGTGGCGTGGTGTTTGGAATTATTTCCTTTTTTTTGGTTAAAGTAGTCCTGCATCATAATGCCAATATCTACAAAGGTACAGAGGGAGCCCTCCAGTATCTCCTAAGCTTTTCTTATGGTGATTATCTCCTGGGTGCTACTGCAGTGGGATTAATAGGTTATGGCGTTTTCAATTTAATGGTAGCCCGGCATGCAGATCTCACAACGATCCAGTAAAACAAATTCTGCCTACTGGAAAAAGCAAAATGACAACCTCAGGGTTTGCACTGCTACAGAATTGATTATCTTTGCCCAACCTTTAAAAATAAAGCATGATTCAGTCAATGACCGGCTTTGGGAAGAGTGTTTCTCAGCTTCCGTCCAAAAAGATCACCGTAGAGATCAAATCCCTTAACAGCAAAAATCTGGACCTTAATGCGAGGATTCCTTCCCAGTACCGGGAAAAAGAACTGCTCCTGCGCAATATGATCTCAAAGGCCCTTAACAGGGGGAAAGTTGATTTTTCAGTTTATGTGGAGATCACGGGAGAGGAAACCACGGCAGCCGTAAACCCTGCGGTAGTGAAGAAATATATGGAACAACTTCGCGGAATTGTGCAGGGAGATGAGACCGAATTGCTAAAAATGGCGGTGCGCATGCCCGATGCCCTTAAGACAGAAAGGGATGAAATTGATGAAGAAGAATTCAAAGCCATAGAAGCCGCGGTAGAAGAAGCACTCAAGGAAATCAATGATTTTCGCTCTTCTGAAGGTAAAGCTTTAGAGGACGAACTGGTACAACGCGCAAAAAACATTCAGCAGTTATTACAGGAGGTAATAGCCATGGATCCTGAAAGGATCGCTGCAGTGCGAGAAAGGTTACTAAAAGGCATAGCCGATTTAAAAGAAACTGTAGATGAGAACCGCTTTGAACAGGAACTGGTCTACTACATAGAGAAGTTTGACATCACCGAAGAAAAAGTGCGCTTGGAAAATCATATGGACTACTTTCTAAAGACCCTTAATTCTTCAGATTCGAACGGGAAAAAACTGGCCTTCATTTCTCAGGAAATGGGACGTGAGATCAACACCATTGGCAGCAAATCCAATTATGCGCCCATGCAGCAACTGGTGGTGCAAATGAAGGACGAACTCGAAAAGATCAAGGAACAACTTCTAAACGTACTGTAATGGCCGACGGAAAATTAATTGTCTTTTCGGCACCATCAGGATCGGGAAAAACAACCATCGTAAAATATTTACTGGCACAGGAAGAATTGAAACTGGATTTTTCCATTTCGGCGACTTCCAGGGAACCTCGTGGCGCAGAAGTTCACGGCAAAGACTATTATTTTCTGAGCCTAGAGGATTTCAAGAAAAAGATCAAGAATGATGAATTCCTGGAATGGGAGGAGGTTTACCGCGACAATTTCTACGGAACTTTAAAAAGTGAGGTAGAGCGAATCTGGGCAAAAGGAAAAAACGTCATCTTCGACATTGATGTGGTAGGTGGCCTGGATATTAAACATATCTATCCTGAAAAGACGTTGGCCGTTTTTGTAAAACCTCCAAGCATAGAGGAATTAAAAATACGCCTTAAGAAGCGCCAAACGGAATCCCCTGATAAGATCAACATGAGGGTGGCAAAAGCATCTATAGAACTGGCTACCGCTCCTCAATTTGATCATATCATTATCAACAATGATCTCAATACCGCTCTTGAAGAAGCCTATACGCTGGTATCAGATTTTGTGGAAGCAGAAAAACCCAAAAAGTGAAAAAACAAATAGGCCTTTTTTTTGGAACATTTAATCCCATCCACATTGGTCATCTCATCCTGGCTAATCACCTGTACCAGTATTCTGATCTTGATGAGGTTTGGCTGGTAGTTACTCCTCATAATCCGCTGAAAAAGAAAAAAAGCCTTCTCAATGATCATCACAGGTTCGAGATGGTGTGGCGGCTATGTGAAGATTATCCGGGACTGCGGCCCAGTGACATAGAATTCAAACTTCCGCAGCCAAATTTTACTGTATCTACCCTGGCTCACCTGGAGGAAAAGTATCCTGATTATGAATTCTTTTTGATCATGGGCGAAGACAATCTCAAGAGCTTTCCAAAATGGAAAAATTACGAGGTGATCCTGGAGCGACACCAGATCATGGTTTATCCCAGATTTTCGGAAGGGATCGTAGAAACCGTTTTTAAAGACCACCCTCGTATCACAAGGATCGATGCACCTCGTATTGAAATTTCGTCAACTTTCATAAGAAAAGCGATCAAGGAAGGAAAAGATGTAAGACCGCTCCTGCCACCGGTGGTTTGGCAGTATATAGACGAAATGAATTTCTACAAATAAAAAATTGCCCCCGCATTTTGAGAATACGGAGGCAATTCTTCACTAACTAACCAACCAAAAAGATTAAACTCTTCTAAAAAATAATCTTTCTAATGGTATAACGCACTTTTATTTTCAATCGTACGTGGATTTAAAAATTTGAATGTTAAAGTTTTAAGCTCCTACACAGACATTTAAATTTATCTTTAGGACCCCCTCCCTTCTCAAGCTCTTAATTTTCCTTATTTTTGGGTGCAGAAAAAATTTCTTATGGAATCATCGCCAAAATTTGCCGTGATAGGCGGAGGTAGTTGGGCTACGGCTATCGTGAAAATGTTATGTGAGAATCTTGATGAGGTAAGCTGGTACATGCGAAGCGTGTATGCTATTGAACACATTAAAAAACAGGAACACAATCCCAATTATTTAAGTTCTGTTGAATTTGACATCAACCAGTTACACCTTAGCAATGATATCAATAAAATTGTAAAGGAAGCTGATATCCTGATTTTCGCGATCCCTTCGGCATTTTTAAAGCGGGAACTTGATAATCTCACTGAATCGTTTGATGGAAAGATCATCTTTTCAGCAATTAAAGGGATTGTCCCTGAAAGCAGCCTTATCGTGGGAGAACACTTTCATAAGACCTATGAAATCCCCTATGACAATATTGGAGTGATCACAGGCCCCTGCCATGCCGAAGAGGTGGCTCTTGAACGCCTGTCTTACCTCACTATTGCCTGTGCCGATGAAGAGAAAGCAAAACTGGTGGCGCAATACCTAAGCAGTGAATACATTACCACCAAGACCAGTGATGATATCATTGGGACCGAATATGCCGCAGTGCTTAAGAATATTTATGCCATTGCTGCAGGAATTGCTCACGGCCTTGGTTATGGTGATAACTTTCAGAGTGTGCTGATGAGCAATGCTATAAGAGAGATGAAAAAGTTCATCAAGAAGGTCCATAAAATGAAGAGGAATATCAATGATTCGGCATATCTCGGTGACTTATTAGTAACCGGTTATTCTGTTTTTAGCCGTAACAGGATGTTCGGGAATATGATAGGGAAAGGCTATACGGTAAAAAGCGCTCAAATGGAGATGAGCATGGTAGCCGAAGGTTACTACGCGACAAATAGCGCCTACAAGATAGGAAAGAACACCGGAGCAAAAACCCCAATTATCAACGCTGTATACGGAATATTATACGAGGGAAAAGAGCCTAAAAAAGTGTTCAGGAAACTGGCAGAAAAATTGGATTAAATTGATCTACTATGCAATCCTCCCCGGAAATATATATCTCATCCCTTCCTGAGGACCGAAGGCTGGTTGTTAGAAAACTGAGAAATAGTATACTAAATAACATTCCTGAGGGATTTGAAGAAGGAATGGGCTATGGCATGATAAGCTTTCACGTGCCGCTGTCCATCTATCCAGAAGGTTATCATGTAAAACCGGGGCAGCCGCTTCCGTTCATAAACCTTGCTTCACAAAAAAACCATGTAGCGCTTTACCACATGGGTTTATATTCCAAACCTGAATTGCTGGAATGGTTCACTCGCGAGTACCCCAAGTACTCCAGGAGAAAGCTGGATATGGGCAAAAGTTGTATTCGATTTAAGAAAGTTGATGATATTCCCTACGATCTAATTGCAGAGCTGGCCACTAAAATGTCGCCGCAGGAATGGATCTCTACTTATGAAAATTCTGTAAAAAGGTAGAAAATTACTTGAGCAGAACACCTTTTTTGGTCATTACCGGAATTTCCTGCAGTGCCTTTTCATTGATACTGTTCTTCCTGAAAACGTAATTTTTATGAAACATCTTTCCTTCAGCAAAAAAGGAAATAGAGAACTCGTTGTTCAGCTTTAGAACTTCATCCTGGAGAAATTCTACTTTAGCAAAAGACTGGGGCGGTAATTCTTTAATAGTATGCCTCATGGTGGAGGTAACCTCTTTGTCATCATAACCTTTTGAAACGATCAGAACAGTGTCAACAGCAGTGTCGCGGTCATTTATGACATATGCATTCCAGTCCATAGACCGGAACTCTTCATTCTCCTCCCGTACGGCAGCCACAAAAATACCTTCCACCTTTGGAATGTCAATATCTTTCTTCACCTATCGCTGATCTTATTTTTAAGCCATTTCCATATTCCCCACAGGATCAATGCGGCAACACCCAAAAGAATAGCCCCTATGGTAAATTCAATGATCTCAACCGCAATCAAAAGAATGATCACTGCAAAAGCAACGATCCCACCGATTATTAACGCCAGATTTTTCATATAGATGATTTAAATTGTTCCAGAAACCTCATGTCATTTTCATAAAACATCCTGATGTCGCCAATTTGATATAGCAACATGGCGATTCGTTCTATTCCCATTCCAAAAGCGAATCCGGAATATTCTGCAGGATCTATGTTACAGTTGCGAAGCACGTTAGGGTCTACCATTCCGCAGCCCATGATCTCCAACCACCCGGTACCTTTGGTAATGCGGTAATCTGTTTCCGTTTCCAGCCCCCAGTAAATATCTACCTCGGCACTTGGTTCTGTAAAAGGAAAGTAAGAAGGTCGCAATCTTATCTTTGACTTCCCAAAAAGTTGTTTAGTAAAGTACAACAAGGTTTGTTTTAGATCAGCAAAGGATACATCTTTATCAATATAAAGGCCTTCTACCTGGTGGAAGATACAATGAGATCGCGCAGATATTGCTTCATTCCTAAAAACTCTTCCCGGAGAGATGGTTCTAATGGGAGGTTTATTCTCCTCCATGTACCTCACCTGTACTGAAGAGGTGTGGGTACGCAACAGCACATCGGGATTGGTTTGAATGAAAAAAGTATCCTGCATATCCCGGGCAGGATGATACTCCGGAAGGTTCAAGGCTGTAAAATTGTGCCAGTCATCTTCAATTTCTGGACCTTCAGAAACATTGAACCCTATATTCGAAAATATCTCGATGATCTGGTTTTTCACGATGGAAATAGGATGACGTGAGCCAATTTCCACTGGCTCTCCGGGGCGGGTAAGGTCTCCGTAGATCCCTTTTTCTTCTTCTTTGCTCTCCAGTTCTTCCTTAAGCTGCTGCACCTTGTTCACCGCCGCATTCTTCAGGTTATTCACTGCCTGCCCAAATTCCTTTTTCTGTTCTTTGGACACATTTTTGAATTCAGCAAAATACTGGTTCAAAATTCCCTTTTTACCCAAATATTTTATTCGAAAATCTTCAACTTCTTCTTTGGTCGTAGCTGTGAAAGCTTCAATTTCAGAAATATAGTTCTCAATTTTATCTATCATGATCCCTTTTCTTTAGGAAGCGCAAATTTAAGAAATAATACGACATTTCCTGCCCTTGCCCTGCGCGTTTTGGGTGACTGGAAATTAATTGATTGGGGAGAGTGTAAAACTTATTTAATATACTCCTTTTCCAGGAAATACTGTACGATGGCTTCTTTCATAAGGACAGACTGTTCTCCTGCCTTTAACTGCGGCAGTTGCTCCAGCATTTTGTAGTGTGGCCAGCCTTCTTCATCAAAATAATCGAATTCGTAATATCCGTATGGCTCCAATAATCGGCAGATCGCAATATGCATTAGATCCAGCTTATGATCTTTTTTGAATTTACGGTGTACCTGCCCTAACTCTTGCAGGCCAATTAAATATATAATAGCATCAAGCTCCAGTTTTTCCCCGTCTGCAAACTGCTGGGAAAGCTTTTCTTCCACCTGCCTCCAGCGCTCTTTTAGTTGTTCATCTCTTGACATGCTGCAAAGATACTGACTAACTACGGGAAATTGCTATATTTGAGTCCATGAATATCATTGATCTAATCCTCAGTATTTTCCTGCTCCTAGGAATAGTAAGAGGGCTTTTTAAGGGATTTTTGGCAGAACTGGCAGGACTGGTCGCCCTTATTGCTGGCATTTATGCCGCTATACACTTTTCTCACCTCACCTTTGATTTTCTGGCGATTTTCTTCTCCTGGGATGAAAAAGTTCTTTCGATCATCGCCTTTGCCCTCACTTTTTTCATCGTTGCCCTGCTTATTTCAATGTTGGGAAGAATCCTCACCAAAATGGCACATCTCGTGGCACTTGGCCTGGTCAACCGACTTTTAGGCGGAATTTTTGGGATGTTAAAAATGGCATTTTTGGCTAGTCTTTTTTTTATGTTCCTGGAGAGTTTTGACCTGTTTCATGTTGACAAAGAAACACGGGAAGAATCTGTTCTTTATGCACCAGTACATGCGTTTGCACCTTTATTTCTTCCGACAATCATTGAAGAAATAAAAGAAGGAGAATTTTTTGAAATTCCTTCTGAAGAAGAAGAGGAAGAAGAACAGTAAAATCTCACTTTTTAAAGCATTTATAGCGGTTCAGCTCATTTCAGCTACATGATCACACCCTGAGTAGTTACTGACAACCATTGTTCGTCAAAAAATGGATCAAATAAAAATCCGGCAGAAACCGAAGTTCCAAGCCGGATCTATAAAAGTAATAAGCTATAGAAAAAGACCTCTTATAAAAGGGTCACTTTCCCGTTGGAAATAGAATAAACTCCTCCCACGATCTTAATTTCTCCATTCTCCTCCATTTCCTTAAGAATAGGACTTTTCTCCCTGATCCTTTTAATGGTAAGCTTAACGTTATTCTCTATAACATCAGCAACAAAAGAGTCATTTTTCGAGCTTCTTTCGCCCTCTGTCTTTGTAGACTCTACAGCCGGTTTGATATTCTCAAGCAGGTGTGTGATATTGCCTAACTCCACATGATCACAGGCCGCCTTTACGGCTCCACAAGCTTCATGACCTAATACAAATACCAGTTTACTTCCTGCCACTTTACAGGAATATTCCATACTCCCAAGAATATCGGTATTTTCAAAGTTACCGGCTACCCTGGCCACGAAAATATCTCCTATCCCCTGGTCAAAAATAGTTTCTACAGGAACTCTGGAGTCAATGCAGCTTAACACCACCGCTTGTGGCCATTGTCCGCCACTGGTTTTTTCTATTTGACTGCTATAATCTCTCTCTTGTCTATTGTTTGAGGTAAATCTTTCATTACCTGACATCAGGTCTTTTAAGACCCTGTCTGCATTTAACGAATCTTGTTTTTCCTTATTGATAATATCCTTAATCATAATATTTTAAAGTTTTAAATTAATTTTCTATCTATTCCTGATTACCAGCACCTTAAGCTGTCTTTGGCTTTCGAAAGAATTGCTGATAGCTTTCAGGGTTTTCAACCTCACCTCTTTCAGAAATGATCTTAATGTTAATATTTCTTTCTTCTGCTTTGATCTTAAAATCATCCAGGATCTCTATAATATCATTATCAAGGTAATGAGTTTTAGACACATCCATGATAAGATAAGAATTTTCTTCGAGCTGGTTAAGTTCTTTAATAATTGCTCCTTTATTGATAAAGGTAACTTCTTCGGCCAGCGTCATCTTCACGGTCTTGCCCCCGTCGCCAACGTTCTCTTTGTGAAGGAAATAAGAATTCTGGTAACTCTTAATAAGAATCACACAAATTCCTACTAAAAGTCCTAATCCGATCCCTACTAAAAGATCCCCAAGAACAATACCCAGTACAGTGACAATGAAAGGTGTAGACTGTTTCCAGCCCGCCTTGTACATCTGGACAAAAAGCTGTGGTTTCGCCAGTTTATATCCCACAAGGAAAAGCACAGCGGCAAGAACCGATAACGGAATGAAGTTAAGTACCGTTGGAATGATAATTACCGATATCAACAGTAAAAATCCGTGTATGATAGCGGAAAGTTTTGTTTGTCCTCCAGACTGGATATTCGCCGAACTTCTCACGATCACCTGGGTGATAGGAAGGCCTCCGATAAAACCTGAAACTAGGTTTCCGGTTCCCTGTGCAAACAATTCCCTGTTGGTAGGGGTGGTTCTTTTGTGAGGATCCAACTTATCTGTAGCTTCCACACATAGCAGCGTTTCCAGGCTGGCAACCAGTGCAATGGTAAAAGCCGTGATCCAGATCTCTGTACTCCCAATCAAACTAAACGATGGAAAGGTGAATTGCCCTATAAATGAATCAAAACTATCGGGCACAGGCACGTTTACCAGGAACTTGTTATCAATCGCAAACATTTCTGAATCGCGCGTTACCAGGTAAAAGATAATTCCTACTACTACAGCCACAAGTGGCCCCTGAACCAGTCTAAAGATCTTACTCTTCTTGGTAAGAACAGAATCCCATAGAACAAGGATCCCTAAACCTATCAAGGCTATAAGGGTAGCCCCCGCACTTATATTGCTGAAAGCACTCCCGAAACCGTCAAGGGAATATATATCCCCCAGGTTACCGTCGTACCCAAAAAAGTGTGGGATCTGCTTCAGGATAATGATGATCCCGATCCCGGTTAACATTCCCTTGATCACAGATGAAGGAAAGTAATAACCAATGATTCCCGCCTTAAGAACTCCAAATAAAATTTGAATGACTCCCGCCAGAACAACAGCTAAAAGAAAATCCTGGTAACTTCCTAAACTGGCAATAGAGGCAAGTACGATCGCCGCAAGCCCGGCAGCCGGCCCACTTACTCCAACATTGGAACCACTCATGGCCCCAACGACTATACCTCCCACAATACCGGCAATTAAACCAGAAAACAGCGGTGCTCCACTGGCTAAGGCAATACCCAAACACAAAGGAAGGGCTACGAAAAATACTACGATACTGGCTGGCAGATCACTTTTAAGATTTTTGAACATAAAAAATATACGTTTGGACAGGAAAATTGTTTCCTGCCATTAATTATTAAAAAATTGTGAATTGAAAGGGAGATCCGACGCGGCCTAAAAAAGGCAACAACAGACAGTTCTACGGAAACCATAACAAAACAGTTCCGGGAGGACAGATCTCAAAAAACTAAGGTATTAGGCGTTCTTGGGAGGAGGGCAAATGACCTCAAGGTAGACCTGGTGATAATCCTCTTTATAGGAGTATCCGCGTTTTTCATGAGTCCTTAAGTACTCAATACTGGCGTGGCTTGAAAATGTTTCCTCAACCAGAGATTCGAAAGAAACAAGGTTCTTTGAAGAAGTTTCTTCTTCATTTGCGGTAAAAGCATACGAGACATCGACCGAATCATCAATAAGAGTGATGATGGTTGGACCTGCCACAAATGACAGGAATATGATCGATAATGTAATTGCTATACTTTTCAAGTTCGCGAAAATAAAAAAATTTCTTACGACGAGCGTCATATTTTCCCGATTTTAACAAGAGATTAGAGGGGTTTCAATTCTGTTTTTTTCAACCATCCCTGGCTGCCGTTGGGCAGTTCGATCTCATACCAGTCCTGGAAGTCTTCGGTCAATTTGACTTTGGCACCTTCATGAAGGGTAAAAACCTCAGCGCTTCTCACATTAGGTTCACTCTTCACCTCGACCTCCTCAGCGAAGACAATCGCAAAAGACCGGCTCTCCTGTATGTTCTGTTTCATGATTCCTATCACGGTCGAGGTGATAGCGAGCAGGAGAAAAAACATCCCCGAAACAAAGAAAATTCGCTTGAAAAGGGTTTTTCGGCTAAAATAATAGGCTAAAATGAAGGCTACGAAGACAAACATGCTGAATATGGCCACCCAACCCCAACCGGCGGGGGAAAGAATGGCTGTAGATGAGGCAAAGAATTGTGCAAAGCCCTCTCCTACAGGCTCCTCAATATCATCAATAGCCATATTGCGGGCAAATTGGAGGTTGTTTTTTGCATCCTTATCATCCGGTTTCAGTTGCAGCGCCTTCTCATAATGATAGATACTGGGTGCTATCCTGTTAAGCTTGTAATAGGAATTGGCCAGGTTATAATGTACAGCGACAGAAGCTTCTCCGTTCTCCAGGATCTGGTTATATGCTTTTGCCGCTTTTTCGTAATTACCCTCTGCATAAGCATCATTGGCTCGGTTAAAAAGGTCTTCACTTTGAGCTACAGCCGTAAATCCAATGAAGAATAGCAGTATATAAATCAATTGTTTCATACCTGTTTATCTATTTCTGAAATAACTTCAACTGCCTTATCATAATCTTGTTGCATTCCCACTTTAGAAGCCGGAGTGTACCGGGCAAACTCACAGCTCTCCAGCAGCTTTATAAAATTAGTTTCGGTATTGGCAGACACTCCTTTCTCTGCCAACAAAGCCCTGATATGCTCTTTGCTCATTTCACTGGTCTGTATGTGAAGCTTGGCCTTTAAATAGTTGTGAAGCGCCCTTTCCAGGGATTCATAGAACTTCTGTTGATTTCCCAGGTTTCTTCTGGCTTCTGAAAGATATTTTTTAGCGAGTTTGTTAGCCTTTCTTAATCTTTGTCCGCTAACATCACCCGCGATAGCTTCACGTCTCCTTCCGAAGAATATGGCCAGCGGAATGAACACCAAAGGCAAAGAGAGAAGACTCCAGAATAATACAGATCGTATAAACGGCTCCTGCCCCACAGGTTGCAAATTGGTTTTAAGTTTTATATACCTAAATTGATTAGCCGCCAAAGGAACCTGCCGGTTCATTTCTCCCGCACTGCCCGAAGCGGTAGCCTGGCCTGCAGGTGCAGTTTTCACATTTAATAAAATTTCTTCGGAAGTGAGTGTCTTATAAGTTTCACTATTCAGATCAAAATAAGAAAATGAAATGGGCGGGATAGGATATTTTCCACGGGTTTGAGGCACTAAAGTATATGTATTGGTAATGCTCCCCTGCATTCCGCTCAAATTGGTCCTCACGTCTTCAGCAAATTCCGGCTCATACTGCTCTATAGACGAAGGGACTGTCAACCCCGGAAGATCAAACAGTTTTAAATTTCCCTGGCCGCTTACCTGCACCTTAGCCTGCAGAGATTCTGTAGCATTAAGTTCCTGCTTGTCAACGGCAACACTAAACCGGAGATTTTTTCCTACAGCCCCGGTAAATCCTGCCGGTCTTCCTTCCTGCGGAAGGGGTTTCACGTTTATAGTCCTTTTACCCGCGGCTATTGTTTTGTCTACTGTTTCATAAAATCGGTTTCCAAAGATATCCCTTCGGTTCCCCGGCACCTCAACAGACACCGATAAGGTTAGCGGTTCAATATCCAGTTTTCCAGTCTTTTGCGGATACAAAACCGTTTTTCGCAAAACCACATATCTGTATGGTTCGCCTTTATATTCTCCTGATTCTACCTGTAGGCGCTGCATATCGATGTTCTGGCTCCAGAAATCGCTAAAAGTAGGGTTATCAATCTGTCTCCAGTCGCTCACATTAATTCTTGGACTTACATATAGCTTATACACCACTGTGATCGCTTCATTGAGATATGGATTGGTGTTGGATATCTCGGCTACCAGGTGAATATTTTCTGAAGCCACGTATTCAGAATTATTCCCGTCTGTAGGTTCTTCCACGGCTGCAGTTACCTCCACTTCAATGGGAGTGGTTTTGTACACATTCCCTTCTATAGTGATCTCTGCCTGGCCTATGGTAAATTTTCCTCTCTTTTTAGGTGCCAGAAAATAGCTGTAGGTTTTGGAATAGCTTCTTTTTCCATTTATCCAGCTGTTACTGACAGCTTGATTGGGGCCCGCAACTACTGCGAAATTGGAAAAGGAAGGAGGATTAAAATTATCCCCGTCCTCATTCATGGTGAAATCAACCCGCAGGCGTTCATTAACCCCTAATTTGGATTTACTGGCTTTTGCCTCGAACTGCACCTGTGCCAGGGTTAGCCCCGGGATCATCAAAATAAATGCTAGAAATAGAGTGCTGATCTTCATTTTTTCTTCTCCTGTGGTTACCAGTCCTTTTCAGTTTTCTTTTGTGCGCCTTTCATTTTTCTGGCGTTTATCTTCTCCTGAACTTTTTTCTCTTCGTTCCCCATGGCTTCCAAGAGATTCTTTACCTGTTGGGGAGACAATTGTCCGGGTTGTGGTTGGGGTTGACGAGGCTGCTCTTCCTCAGATTTTTCTCCCTGTTCTTTTTGCTTATCCTGGTCCTGAGGTTTACCTTCATTATCCTTTTTATCCTCTCCTTCCTTCTTGTCTTTATTGTCCTTTTCTCCCCCCTTGTCTTTATCCTCAGGCTGTCCTTTCTCATTTTTCTCCTTTTCTCCTTCGTCCCCTTCCTGCTCCTTGTTATCTTGCTGCTGATCCTTGTTTTGATCCTGTTGATCTTTTTTCTGGTCATTCTTATCCTCATCACCACCACCCTTTTTTTCTTCTTCCAGCAGTTTTTTGGCCAGTGCTAGATTATACCGGGTCTCCTCGTCATTAGGATTATTGCGTAGAGAATTTTTATAGGCCTCCACTGCCTCCTTGTATTTCTTCTGTTTCATGAAGGCATTACCCTGGTTGTGATAGGAGCTATGTCTTAGAGGCTTTTCTTCAGCTACTTTGGCAGACTGGCTATGACGCTGAACTGCTTCTCCCGTGATCTCGTTATTATAATAAATGTTACCTAGATTATAGCGGGCTTCGGCATTGGCAGGATCTTTGGCAATAGCCTGACGGTACAGAGCCTCGGCAGTAGACAGATCATTCTCGGCCAAAGCTTTCTCAGCCTGCTGCATGTACTTTTTTGCTGTTCGGGCGTCCTTTTCAGGATCTTCCTGCGCAACAAGAGAACTCCCTGCGAGCATGAGAATGCTAAAAAACATGATATTTAAAAAACGTTCTTTCATCATCTGTGTCCCCTACTTTTCTTCATTAAACAAATTTAGCCTTTTTAACCAGGATGTACGTCTTTCCAACAACAGGATATCCAAAAGGAGAAAAAACAAAGCTGCTCCCAAAAACCACTGGAATTGACTTTTATATTCGGCGATCTGTTGTGATTCAAATTCTTTTTTGTCCATATTCTGAAGGATCTCTGTTATTTCCTCCACTACCTGATTAGTCACCCGGCCACTAATATATTTGCCGTTCGCTTCCGAAGCAATTTTTCGCAGTGTCTGTTCATCTAGTCTCGTAATCACGGTCTCACCGGTATTATCTTTTTTATAGCTTTGAATTACGCCGTTTCTCTTGAGGGGGATTGGCCCGCCTTTGGACGTACCCACTCCTATGGTTACAATCCGGATTCCCTGTCGGGAAGCCTGCAGCGCAATTTGATCTATCTCTCCCTGGTGGTCTTCCCCGTCACTAATGAGAATTAACAACCTGTTGGTCTGGTCTTCATCATTGAAATACGTGGTCGCCAGTTCAATAGCTTCTTTTATCGCCGTTCCCTGCGAGGAAACCATATCTGTATTCATGGACTGCAAGAACATCTTGGCCGCGGCATAATCTGTCGTGATAGGTAACTGCGGAAAAGCGCTTCCGGCATAAGCGATAATACCTATCCTATCACTTGCCAGGTTATTAACGATCTGCGTGACCAGCTGCTTGGATTTCTCCAGCCTGTTTGGTGCGATATCCTCTGCCAGCATGCTTTTAGAGACATCTATGGCAAAAACCACATCCACCCCTTCCCTTTTCACAGTTTCCATTTTTGTGCCAAACTGTGGATTTACCAGGGCGATCACCAAACTTACAATGGCAAGGGAAAGAACGACAACTTTTAATATGGATTTACCTAAAGAACGATTGGGACTCAACTTTTTGAGCAGCTCCTTATCTGCAAACTTCTTTTGGGTTCGCCGCTGCCAGATCACCAAAATGGCAAAAAGCAATGCGACCGCCGGAATGGCCAGCAGGAACCAGAAATATGTATTGTCTTCTAAAAGAAACATTCAGTAATAATTTATATAAAGCTTCTAAAAAGGGTGAACCTCAACAGGATTTCAAACATCAGTACCACACCGGCTAGCAATACCAGCGGCCGGAACTTTTCCTGGTAATTGTAATATTTGAACTCCTCAATTTCCGTTTTCTCCAGTTGATCTATCTCCTCATAGATCTCTTCCAGTTTTTTATTGTTCGTAGCCCTGAAATATTTTCCTCCCGTAGCCTGTGCTATCTCTCTTAACAGGTCTTCATCAATTTCTACCGGCACTCTTCCATATTGAAAAGTCCCATCTGGTCTTATGGCAACCGGTGACAAAGCAGTCCCATTGCTTCCTACTCCAATGGTGTACGTTTTAATTCCGAATTCCACTGCCAGTTCACTGGCTATTTTTGGGTCAATAAATCCGGCGTTATTCATTCCGTCGGTTAACAGGATGACAACCTTACTTTCTGCCTTACTGTCTTTTAACCTGTTCACAGAAGTCGCGAGCCCCATTCCTATTGCTGTTCCGTTTTCCAGAACATTGTTATAGTTCATATCTTCCAGGGCAGCGAGAACAATGTTTTTATCACTGGTAATAGGTGTTTTTGTAAAGCTTTCTCCGGCATAAACCACCAATCCGATACGATCTCCAGGCCGATTCTTAATGAATTCAGAGGCTACTTCTTTGGTCGCTTCCAGCCGATTTGGTTCCAGGTCGCGTGCAAGCATACTGGCCGAAACATCAATAGCCAGAACTATATCAATTCCGCTCGTAGTATTGGTGCGACTGGATACATCAACAGTCCTTGGACGGGCCAGGGCAGTAACCACCAGGGCAAGTACCAACAGCCGAAGTATGAAAAGCACAGGTCTTAATTTTCCCAGCCAGCCCTGCCGGGCTTTAAAACCGCTGATGCTGGAGATCTTTAGCTCTGCTGTTTGTCGCTTTCTTTTCCATATAAACCAGCCCAGGGCCAGTGGCAAAAGCAGCAAAAGCCAAAAAAACTGAGGATCTTCAAATATCATATTATTAAACATCAGTTTTCAATATTTCTTAGTTCTACAGAAGTGGTTATTCGCTGTGCGATCTCTTCGGCATACGTGTCACCTTCATTATAGATCACCACGATCTGCTGGTAGCCCCCGGCTTCAGCAAAATTGAGGATGGCATATTGCTTTTGAAGGATCTTGTCAGATTTTTCTGTTTGTAATCCCATCGTACCATATATCTTGAGACCTTTAGCATCATTTAAAGTTGATATCTCCTCCTGTTTGGTTATAATATTCCTGGCGCCTCTTTTTTCCAGATACCCATAAACCTCTTCTACTGCGCTATCAAGATTAAAATTTTGACCTACAGACCTCGTGTTGAGATCTACGTATAAATTTTGATCAATGTCGCCGGCTCTAAAAATTTCTTTCTCCGAAGCTATTGCAGCAGAATCAGCTAGCACTCTCTTTAATACCATTGGGGTGGTGATCGTTACAGGCGGCGAGCCGTATTCGCTTCTAATCCACTCCCCTTCCAGCATATCCTTACTTTTATTACCCAGATAGGTGTCCTTAAAATATCCAAATCCCTGGGTGGAGATAATGTAGGCCGTGGCTCCACTTATCAAAATGATAATTACCGCAATGCCGGTAACGAGCTTTCTGATCTTCTTCTTTCGTGCCAATTTTTCACGGTATTGCTGGTCCCGCAGTAGATCTTCTTCTGAAGGCTGTGGAATGGAAGCTTTTGTATCATTAATGACATTTTCCACACTACTCCTGTCTTCTCTGGCAGTGATGACATCGGGACGGGAATTGGCAAACTTGGCAAGATCTGCTCTTTCCAGGATGATCTTTAACCTCCTGATGGTCTCATCTGTAAGGTTAAGACGTCCCCGCTCCCTTTCCTTTTCCAGGTAATTGATCAATTCTGAAGTCGTGCTCTCCATCGCGTGGTCGTAGACTTCCCCGTCCAGGTAGTGGCGTACTGCAGCCGAGAGCCGGGAATAATACTCCTTCACTTCCCGGTTTTCCAACAAGTGAGAACTGTCTAGTTCCTGTAATTCAAATATAGCCTGTTCATAAGGTGGTAATTTTTTGGCTGCCTCTGCTTTTTTCTTCCTTCTTCGGAAGAAAAGGTAAATTCCCAACACCGCCAGCAAGAGCACTCCCAGAACCCACCAGGCCCAATTTGGCACAGACAATCCGGAAGGTACCTCAACCGAAGGTTTTATGGGAAACATTTTTTGTTTTGTAGTATCCACTGTTACCGTCCCTACTTCTACCAACAGAGAATCGGTAAAAAAGGTATTATTGTTAATGGTCACTCGTTGCCGCGGAATGGTATAACTCCCAGAATCCCATTGGGTAAGTGTATATTCCTTGATCAGCCTGAACCTTTCCTGAATACGATTCGTATCGGCAGGGTAGGATTCTACCATTTCCAGGGGTGAAAAAGATTGCCCTTCAGGAAAGACCACAAGATCGGTTGAATCGGTTTCAACAGTAATATTATAACGGATCTGTTCCCCAATACGAATGGATGCTGTATCAACAGAGGATTCAACCTGCTGGGAAACTACATTTGAAGAACCTAAAAACAGAAAAACACAAAAGATAATATTCCCCAAAAACTGCATTTTTGAGTCTCTTGCATTTTTCTTCCACATCTTTAATTGATCCATTTATACTTTATCATTATTTAGGCCCTCATTTTAAAATAGCCCAGCAATTTTTTGACATAACTTTCATCCACCCTGCTGCTCAGATTTCCGGAGCCGCTTTTCCTGAAACTTTCCTGGAAGTACTCCACCTTTTCCCGGTAATGCTTCGCATAACTGTTTCTTACTGCTTTTGAGGAGGTGTCGACTAAAATTGTTTTTCCGGTCTCCTCATCCAGCATGTTCACCATTCCCAGGTTTGGAATTTCTTCTTCCTTCGAATCATATACCCTGATGCCGGTAACATCGTGGCGACCACTGGTGATCTTTAAGGTGTGTTGATAATCTTCTGCCATGAAATCTGACAGCACAAAAACAATGGCCTTTTTCTTCATTACCCGCGAGAGGTAACTCAGCGCATTGGAAATATCGGTCTTTTGACTCTGAGGCTCAAATTCGAGTAGCTCTCTAATGATCCTAAGCACATGGGAACGTCCTTTTTTAGGAGGAATGTAAAGCTCAACTTTATCTGAAAAAAGGATCAGCCCAATCTTGTCATTATTCTGCGTAGCCGAAAATGCCAAGGTAGCTGCAATTTCAGTTATAATATCTTTTTTGAAGCTGTTGCGGGTACCAAACAACCCGGAACCTGAAACATCCACGACAAGCATCATCGTAAGTTCCCGTTCTTCCTCGAAAACCTTTACAAAAGGTTCAGAATACCGGGCGGTCACATTCCAGTCAATGTTTCGCACATCATCGCCAAACTGGTACTGCCGTACTTCGCTGAAGGTCATTCCCCTGCCCTTGAAGGTGGAGTGGTATTCCCCGCCAAAAATATGATCACTCAACCGGCGGGTCTTGATCTCAATCTTCCGTACTTTTTTTAGTAGTTCCTTAGTATCCATTTATTCAATTGACAATTAACAATGAACAATTAACAATAAATCACTCAACCTGATCATTGTTAACTGATAATTGATCATTGATTAAGGTACTTCGATCTCGTTGACGATCTTATTGATAATATCTTCTGAAGTGACATTTTCTGCTTCGGCTTCATAGGTAATGCCTATCCTGTGGCGCAGTACATCGTGTACTATGGCCCTAACATCCTCGGGCACCACGTAACCCCGCCTTTTAATGAAAGCATAGCATTTTGCCGCTGTGGCAAGATTAATACTACCTCGGGGAGAAGCTCCAAAATTGATCAGTGGCTTCAGGTTTTCGAGGTTATATTTTTCGGGGAACCGCGTTGCAAAAACTATATCCAGGATATATTTTTCGATCTTCTCATCCATATAAACCTCCCTAACGGCCTGCTGAGCCCGCAGGATCTGGTCCAGGCTTACCACAGGATTCACCTGCTCAAAGGCACCTTTTAGATTGGCACGAATGATCATTTGCTCCTCACTCATTTCAGGATATTTGATAACTGTCTTCAACATAAAACGGTCAACCTGCGCTTCAGGCAGTGGATAAGTACCTTCCTGCTCCACCGGGTTTTGGGTGGCCATTACCAGGAAAGGTTTATCTAATATGAATGTTTCTTCCCCAATGGTCACCTGCTTTTCCTGCATGGCTTCCAGTAAAGCCGATTGTACCTTCGCCGGGGCACGGTTGATCTCATCTGCCAGCACGAAATTGGCGAAAATCGGTCCTTTTTTTATGCTGAAGTCATTCAGCTTCATATTATAAATAAGGGTACCCACAACATCTGCCGGTAAAAGATCTGGGGTAAACTGGATCCTGCTGAAACTTCCGTGAACGGCTTTGGAAAGGGTATTGATCGCAAGAGTCTTGGCTAGTCCGGGAACACCTTCCAGCAGAATGTGGCCCTGTCCCAGTAATCCAATTAGTAACCGCTCTACCATATGTTTCTGGCCCACAATGACCTTCCTCATTTCTGCGGAAAGAATGTCGACAAAAGCACTTTCACGCTCTATTTTTTCGTTGATGCTTGCAATATCTATTGCACCGGTATTTTCTTGCATTTATGTTAAATTTTAGTGTGGTGAAGATAATCATCCCGAGGGACCGCCGCAAATCCTGCAAATACCCAACCAACTTTTGTTAAAATTAAGTTAAAAGAAAAGGCAGCGAATTTCTTCGCTGCCTTTTTCAGATAAGATTTTTTTAAAAATTTACTCAGCTGCCTCCTCAGAAGTTTCCTCCAGGATAATAGGCTCCAATGTGGTTACAGATCCCTGCTCCACTTCTACATTATTGATCACGGCCACCTCAAATCCCAAACCTTCTACTGGGATAGCACTAACAATATACACTCCCGGCTCTAATCCATGAAGCTGGAATTTTCCTTCAGCATTAGTATAGGCTGACACTGTTGCATTCGCTCCCTGGGCTTCCACGAGTACAGGCTCAGTAGATGGAGTCACAGTGCCCGCAATTGAACCAGAGTTCTCATCTATGGAAAGACGCAGAACCGGCTTCAGGATATGTCCTTCATTACCCTGGTTCACTATAGATTTATCTACATCAAAATCAAGGATAAAAGTGTAATAAGTATCTTCCATCAATTCCTGATCTACTTTTACCTTAAGACCAGATTGCTGAGCACTGGGTGTTTTAAGGGCCAACTCTTGTCCGTCTACCACAATAGTATTATTATCTCCCAAAACCAGTCTCATTTCTTCGAGCTTACCTGCAGGAATTTCTGCTTCGGCAAGAAGTTCGGTAACGCCCCCAGTAAGGTCAAGCAGGTTGATCCTTTGATTTTCCACGCCTTCAAGGCTCATCCATCCTTCTTCTTGCCCGGTTTCAGTAGTGGCTTCAGTGTCAGTTTCTCTATTGCTTGTTTCAGTAAGTTTAATTTTCACATCCTCTACCTCCACCCAAACTTTATCATAATCCCCGGGGGCATCTGTAAGTTTGACGGCTATTTTGGCAGTGCCATCCTGGTTGTTAATGGGGTTTTCATCATCGCTGCAGCTTACCAATGTGGCAGCAAGAACAAAGAGCATCAAAAATAAATTGTACTTTTTCATAAATAGGTTTTTAGGTTTTCAGGCTTTATAACGCCCGATAAAAGGATTTAATTTATCGATAAACGGACTTTAACTTTTTTTAACTTTACAGAGAGGTCCTTTAACAGCGGCCTTTTCACCCGACAAAAATTTGTTTCTTACATTTAAAAAATGAGGCAAAAAAATTCATATTCCCGTATCCTACAAGGATTAACCGACTGGGAAAGAACCGGATGGGGAGAGAAGATCAGGCTCTTTCAACATTGTGTGGAAAAGGACATTACCTCCTTCCTGGCCCTGGGACCCCGGCGGGAAACCCTGCAAGACAATTCCCTGGGCACAGCTCTTAGTGAAAGCGGCTTAAGCCGGGACGAAATACAATTACTGGGAGGAGTAAGCTCCCTTCCAAAGAACTCCGATGAGTTAATAGCACAGGTGGAGCAAACCCTGACTCACCTGAAAACAGATTACCTGGATCTCTTTTTCCTGGATCTTCATTCCCCGGCAGATATAGTTATGCCGGCTATTGAAAGACTTTTTTCACAGGGAAAGATAGTGGAGACAGGGGTTTATGAACTTCATGATCCGGCTATTTCCGTTTCTCTGGACAAAAATTCAGTGAAAGCAAATCTCACCGATTGGAGTTTTACTCCCGCTTCCATGAAAAGCCTGACTTTGAATGAACCAACCACTGAAAACCTGACAGAAATGATGTGGATTAATCTACAAGAGACCGAAAAGTATAACGAAGAGCTGGCTCCCCTGGTGCAGAAATACCAGCACAATTCGCAGGAATTGCTGCTGGCCTGGTTTTTACAGCATCCTTCCCACTTTCATCCTGTTTTGTTAGGAAATAAGATCGAAGGGATAGACTCTGCAGCAAGAGCTCACCACTTAAGGATCATTGAGGAAGACTGGAATAAATTACCAAATTTACTACACGCACAATAAATTATTTACATGAATAAAACAGCTTTAATTACCGGCGCAACAAGCGGAATTGGAAAAGCCACAGCCCTTGCCCTGGCAGAAGAGGGTTTCAACCTCATCATCTGCGGAAGGCGCATGGATGCTCTTGATGAACTTGCAGAGCAACTGGGGCAAAAGGTAAACATCCACACTCTCAAATTTGATGTACGTGAAAAAGAAGAGGTTAAAAAGGCAATTATGGGCCTTCCTTCAGATTTTAGTACTATAGATGTCCTGGTGAACAATGCAGGAAATGCTCATGGCCTGGATCCCATTCAATCTGGAAGTACAGAGGACTGGGATGCCATGATCGATATCAATGTAAAAGGCCTGCTTTATGTGAGTAACGCTGTTATTCCACAAATGGCTGAGCGAAAATCAGGACATATTATTAACATAGGATCAATTGCAGGCAAGGAAGTCTATCCAAAAGGCAATGTGTATAGTGCCAGCAAACATGCAGTAGATGCCATAAACAAAGGGATGCGAATAGACCTCAACGGATTGGGGATTCGTGTGGGAGCAATTAATCCAGGGCTTGTGGAGACGGGATTCAGTGAGGTGAGGTTCAAAGGAGATTCTGAAAGGGCAAAAACGGTCTATGAAGGATATCAGCCGCTGAGATCCCAGGATATTGCCGAAGTCATTGTTTTTATGATCACCCGTCCTTCTCATGTTAATATAGCTGACCTCCTGGTATTGCCCACTGCCCAGGCCAGCTCTACCATTCTGCACAAGGACGAGGAATAATTAAGATTTCTCCCATGATCAACAAACGCCTTCTTATAAAGAACCTTCTTGCTCATAACAGCGAAAACAGTTTTTATGACAAAAAACGGCAGATCAATCTTAGTGAAAAAGAAGGCAAGGCAAAATTCCTGAAACATGTTTGCGCGCTGGCTAATTCGAATCCGCAGAACAATTCATATATCGTGATAGGCGTTGAGGATGAAGATAACAGCATAAAAGGTGTGGATTTCTTTGATGACAGTAAAATACAGAACCTTATCAATGCTTATCTCGATAATCCTCCCCTTATTTCCTACGAAAACATACCCTTCCCGCATCTCCCCGATGATCTTGTGGTAGGTTTGGTAAGCATTAGACCCAACAAAGGCAAAAAATGTTCTCTGCGTAAGAATATCTGGAAATATACCTCAGGAACCGCTTTTTACAGGGAAGGAAGCGTAAGCATGCCGGCTTCAATTTGGAGTGAACCTGAAAATGAGAATCAAAAAGTAGTGGCCTCCATTGAAGCCCATTCCCAAAACAACGTAGAACTTACACTTGATGGGGTTTTTGATTTCTTCAAAAAACACGAGGACCTGAATCCTACTTATAAGGTTTTTAAAGAATATTTTGTGGTATGTTGGTCAGGTAAAAAAAAGCCAAGCAAGGATAAGGTCTATTTTTCTCGAGTGGATATAGCCTTGATCAATGAACAGGTGAAGTTGTTCTACTCAGATCTTGATGAAGTGAGTATAAGTATTTCTACTGACAAATTCAGGATATTAGAATTTGTAAAACTGGGATTTAACGATAAGTACCGGTATTACCCACTTGAAGAAGTAGAAATTATTTTTAAGGATAATGCCACTTATGAAATGTCAACGAATATATTATTTGAGCCACCCAAGTTTGAGAAAACCACACTCTATCACATTTACAACACCAATAATTCCCTCATCAAAAAATTAAAGAACAGGCAAAGCTTAACCCTGCACGAAGAAAAAGACCTCTATAATTTACCTACTACCTACCTTATTTCTTTCTTTAATGGTTTTCAGGATGCTATAGACCGGTTGGAAGAGGCCCGGGAAGAATTAAAAAATTACAATCAAAAAGTATATCAGCAGTATAAAGAGACTTTCAGAATACTGCGAAAAGTAAAATACAATTAAAATGGGTAGAACGCTTGTTATAGGAGATATTCACGGCGGGTTAAGGGCGCTGGTGCAGCTTTTGGAGAAAGCTGAAGTGACACCAGATGATAAACTGATCTTTTTAGGCGATTATGTGGACGGCTGGAGTGATTCGGCCAATGTGGTGACTTATCTTATTGAACTGGCAAAACAAAATACCTGTATCTTCCTTAGAGGCAATCATGACGACCTTACCCATCGCTGGCTTAAAAACGGCGAATTGAATGATCAATGGCTGCAGCACGGAGGACAATCGAGCATTGATGCTTACCGGCAATTTTCCGAAGAAGAAAAGGTAAGGCATATTGAATTCTTCGAACAAATGGTGAATTACTATATCGATAAAGAAGAACGTTTATTCGTTCACGCCGGCTTCACCAACTTAAAAGGCCCTTCACAAGAATATACACCTACACCTTTTTACTGGGATCGTACCCTTTGGGAAATGGCATTGTGCATTGATCCTTCACTTGAGCCAGGGGAGACCGGTTATCCAAAAAGGCTGGAATTGTTCAAGGAAATTTTCATTGGTCATACTCCCGTGACTAGGATTGGACAAAGCAAACCTGTAAAAGCAGCTAATGTATATAATGTAGATACAGGGGCGGCATTTAAAGGAAGACTCTCCCTTATAGATGTTTACACAAAAGAAATATATCAAAGTGATGAAGTCTGGACGCTGTATCCCGAAGAAAACGGTAGAAATTAAGAATATTTTTAATTTTTCTCTCTTCTTATCTTTTTACCTTTGTAGATTAGCCGCAAAAAATTGGTGTGGTTATTGAACTATTTTCGTATAGATAATTAAGAAGTTAAAAATATGCCTTTAGAGAATATTCGATTAGAAGTAATGAAGACTGTAGAGAAGTCTATAGATGAGTACGTGGAGAAATATCTTATCCCCGTAGAAGATATATGGCAGCCTACAGATCTTTTGCCTAATTCTCAGGAAGAGGGCTTTTTTGACGAAGTCACCCAGATCAGGGAAGAAGCCAAAGAATTGGGCTATGATTTTTGGGTGGTTTTGGTAGCCGATATGGTCACTGAAGAGGCTTTGCCCACCTATGAATCCTGGTTAATGGATATGGAGGGAGTAGAGCAGCACGGGCAGCAAAAAGGAATGCAGAATGGTTGGGCAAAATGGATTCGACACTGGACCGGGGAAGAAAACCGGCACGGGGACACTCTTAATAAATATCTCTATCTCTCCGGAAGGGTAGATATGAAAGAAGTTGAGAAGACTACTCAGTATTTGATCAATGACGGTTTTGACATTGGTACCGGAAGGGATCCCTACCGAAACTTCGTATATACAAGTTTCCAGGAACTCGCCACTAACATTTCCCATAAACGCGTAGGACAGCTAGCACGAAAAAAAGGAAATAAGATGCTCGCAAAGATGTGTAACATTATTGCAGGAGATGAGATGCGCCATCACCTTGCCTACAGGGAGTTTGTAAAGACCATTTTTGAATACGATCCCAGTGAGATGATGCTGGCATTTGAAGATATGATGAAGAAGAAAATCGTGATGCCTGCACAATTCATCAGGGAGTCGGGTCAGGGAATAGGAGAGGCTTTTGAAAACTTCTCTAATGCCGCACAAAGACTCGGTGTATATACCACACATGATTATATTGATATTCTTAAAAAGCTGAACGAATACTGGGAGATCGACAAAATGACCTCTCTTACAGATAAAGCAGAAAAAGCACGGGACTACTTAATGAAACTTCCCGACAGGATGACAAGAATTTCTGAAAGAATTAAAGTGCCTCAAGATCCGCACCAGTTTGCATGGGTCGCACCAAACGGCACATTATAAATATTAAAAACCCGCTTTAAAGCGGGTTTTTATTTGACTTGTAGTTTTACCATTCCAGCCAAAGTGAATGGTCCTTTTCGATTCTCACCGAAGTTCCCAATTTCTTCCCCTCCTTTCTCAGCACATTCCGTAGCCATACGGCATCTCTTTCCCTGGCAAGGTGCAGTTGCAGGTTTTTGATTTCCATAGTAACCATTTTCATCGCCAGCAACTTTCCATCTTTACTGAATTCAGGAAAATACATTAAACACAACTCACTCCTGTACTCTTCGTGTCCGCTTATTCCCTCATAGTCATTAATAAAATCTCCCGCGCCGTATATGATCAGCTTCTCCTTATAGACTTCAATTCCCATGGGGTGATGGGAAGAATGTCCAAATATTACATCCACCCCGGCTTCATCGATCAGCTTATGGACAAAACTGCGCTGCCGGGAAGAAATTTCATAGCCCCAGTTACCGCCCCAGTGAATAGAAAAAATAACCAGATCACCGCTTTGCTTCCATCTTCTAATGTTTCTTTTAATGTTCTCTATCTGTTCGTCTTTCAAGACCGGCAGAAAATTCACTCC
Organism: uncultured Flavobacteriaceae bacterium; assembly: GCA_964627595.1. Lineage (GTDB taxonomy): Bacteria > Bacteroidota > Bacteroidia > Flavobacteriales > Flavobacteriaceae > Salinimicrobium. The sequence continues at coordinate 26,712 of CAZVKA010000007.1, forward strand.
TGGAAGCACTTTTTCTGCAGCCCAGTCATACGGAATTCCACTACTCGGGGAACCATAGGAAAAAACCAGCACCCTTCCATGCTTCACCTTGAAAACTGAAGGCTCAGTGGCTTTTTCTTCATTTAAACCCGCGCCGGAGAATGAAATACCTGCAGCCTTAAGAGTAGCCATTGTTTCCCGTAATCCAGGGCGGCCCCAGTCGAGTACATGATTGTTTGCAAGGCTTATATGGTCTATCCCGGCTATCTTCAGCGCCTCAACATTCCTGGGGTGCATTCTATAATGAATTCCTTTTCCCTTCCATGGAATGTCGTGGGTAGTAATACTGGTTTCGAGGTTTATAAGTTTAAGATCTGGATCATTTTTCTTCCAGACTTCAAATGCATCACCCCATAAATATCTAAAGCTGATAGGAAGCTTAACTTTACCATTCTCCCTTTCTGCCAGCTTGATATAATCACGTGCATCTCTAACATATGACTCATACAGAACGGGCGCAACAGAGTTAGGAAGAGCCTGGTCAATTCCCCGCCCCAGCATGACGTCTCCGCAAAGAAATAATTTAATTCCTCTTTCCATCTGTTCCTTCTTTTCCTGTGTCACGGCAGTAAAACAAAAACCAACTAACCCCACCAAAGTGAAAAATATTAACTTCTGTATACACACAGTTTCCATCATCTTAAAATTCACAATAGTTCTTTTTGAAGCCATAAACAGATTAGATCAAGTTTATTTCTAATTTTACGGCTTCTAATTTTTAAAATAAATGAACCAGGCCCGTAGTCCTTTACTGATCATCATGGCATTTTTCGCTATTTACGTGATCTGGGGTTCCACGTATGTGCTCAATAAGATTGCGGTAACAGAGCTGCCCCCGTTCATGCTTGCCGCTATAAGATTCATTACCGCAGGAGCCCTGATCTTTATTTTAGCCAAGATTTCCGGAAAGAGTCTTCGTATTAGTCGCAAACAATTCTTTAATACTGTTATAGCCGGATTCCTGTTCCTTAGTTTTGGAAACGGCGTGGTGGTTTGGGCGCTTAGATTTGTCGACAGCGGCTTCGCCGCTCTTGTGATCTCTGCACAGCCTTTGATGGTGCTGCTGTTAATGCTCCTCCTTGAGGGAAAAAAAATTCAGCCAATGTCCATGGTGGGTGTTTTCCTGGGCCTGTTGGGAATTTATTTGCTGGTGAGCCAAAAACAACTGGAGACCCAGGAAAATTCCATGCTGGGAATTGCCATGATCTTTGCCTGTCTGCTTAGCTGGTCTTATGGAAGTCTTTTTGTAGGCAAGGCCAGTCTTCCCTCCAACCATTTTGTCAATACCGGCTATCAAATGTTCACTGCCGGAATCATTCTAAGCATTGCCAGCTTAGGATTTGATGAACCCTGGAGCTCGCCTGTCAACTGGAGCAGTGCCACCCAGTTTTCGATGATCCTTTTAATTCTCTTTGGAAGTATCTTGGCCTTTACGGCCTTCAACTACTTATTAAAAGTAGTCTCACCTGAAAAAGTTGCTACCTCCACTTATGTAAACCCGGTCATAGCGATGATCCTCGGCTGGTATTTTCTCAATGAGCAAATAACCCTACAGTCTGCCCTGGCCGCAGCAATTTTACTTACCGGGGTTTATTTTATCAACACCAAAAAGAAACTGGTTATGCTCTCAAGATTCAGCAGTAAAATACCGGAAAGGAGTGATCAGCAATAATAATTAATCCACTCATTTATCATTCTCGGCCTGCTCTCCTCCCTCTACCACAATTTCCAAAACATTTGCATTCACCACTTTTAGAATTGGGGTACGGTCATAGTAGGTGTAAAATCTATCGATCAGGCTATCCTCAGTATAATGAACAGCTACGTTTGTCCTAACCTCGGCAGGTTGACCGTTATAAACCATTTTATTAGAAAAATAAGAGATCACAATCACACCTGTAAGACCAGAATAATTGAGTTTTTGGTTCGCCTGTACAGGAATATGAACCCTATCATTAAATTCCATAGTGTCTATTCCTGTAGTCTCCTTCCAGTTCTTCCACCAGTCCACCACATCTTTTTTACCTCTTAAGATCGTTCTGGTATTGGCGTCTCCATCGGGAAAATAATATTCAACATTCTCCGCAAGTAATTCTCCCCAAGCGTCAAAATCTAGGCTGGACATACGATCTAATGCTTCATCGCTGAGTTCTGAATATTTGTCCGAAGCAACCTCATAATTAGATTGATCTGTAGCCATAGTCCTCTCTCCTTGTTTTTCACTTTCCTGGCAGGAAATAAAAAACAGGGATAAAACCACTGTAAAAATCATTAATTTCTTCATAGCTATTTTTTAAAATTGAATAAATCAGTTTTAATACACCTCTCCAATTTACGTCTTAAACAATTAATTATAAATGACTTATATCAATACAATTAAAAAACCCGCCTCTATTGAGACGGGTCTAAAAGAATATTGAGAGATTATTGATTTACAACAAACTGTTTGGTGACTTCAGTAGCACCGTCAGTGATTTTCACAAAGTACATTCCGGAACTAAATCTGCTATCCAATTCAAGAGTATATAAACCTCCTCTAGGAACGGGAATCTGCATATATGTTTTACCAATAAAATCGTGAACGCTAAGCACTGCTTCTGAGGATAACCCTGCATTCACCTCCACGTTCAATTCTTGAGCGGCAGGGTTAGGATACAACATTATCTGGCTCTGAGATAGACTATTTTCTGTTACGATCGTTGTCTGATTTTGGATAGCTGTAGATGAACTGCATACCCCATCTGTATCAAGATCATGAGTTGAAAGGTGTCTTTCCCTTTGACGAGGAGAAACGTAAAGCGTCTTGGAGGTTCCATTTTTACTAACATGACATATTGGAACGCCCCTTACCGTATTGTCATTATCACAACCGTCTGGAATTTTGTCTTTATCCGTATCAAGTGAGTCATCAAACCCAGGACAAAGATCATCACAATCAAGAACTCCATCATTATCTGAATCCATGGAAATTCCGTCTGCATCCACAATTAAACATTTCGACCTTACTTCTAGGTCATCACAATCAAGAACTCCATCTTCATCAGTATCTGCATCTTCAACACCACAACCACAAGACCCTTCTAAAATTTTAAACCTGTCATTAGGACACTCATCATTACAATCCAGAGTTCCATCATTATCACTGTCCAAGGAGATACCTCTATTATCTACTGATGAGGGACAAGGCGAATTAACCTCTGCATCGCTGCAATCCAGGACTCCGTCATTATCTGTATCTGCACCAATTCTTAGGACAACAGTTGCATCGTCATCATTGCAGTCTTCAGAAGTAATCACACCATCACAATCGCCATCTGGCTCTTGTGCAGGATTTACCAGTGATGGGCAATTATCACATACGTCGCCAACTCCGTCCCCATCACCGTCAGCCTGATCGTTATTAGAACTGGATGGACAATTGTCATCTGCATCACAAATTCCGTCACCGTCTCCATCAGGGCAGGCTTCACAAGCATCTCCTACCCCGTTATTATCAGTATCTTTTTGATCCTCATTTGCATCCAAAGGACAATTATCACAGGCATCCCCTATGCTGTCTCCATCAGTATCAATTTGGGTGGCATTGGCATCGAATGGACAGTTATCACAAGTATTTCCTATAGTATCCCCATCACCGTCTGCCTGATCGGAATTTGAAATTGAAGAACAATTATCGCAGACATCTCCTACTCCGTCACCATCTCCATCATCCTGTTCAGCATTCGCAATAGAGATACAATTGTCATCTTCATCACAAATCAGGTCTCCGTCAGTATCGGTACAGGCTGGACAGTCCTCGTCTACAACCGAATCACAATCATTGTCTACATTATCACACAATTCTGGAGCACCGGGAAAGACGCTTCCATCCATATCGTCACAATCAGTTTCAGTGACATCATCAATTGGAATAGTGTATGGATAAAAAGCTTCGCAACTCGAGGTCCTAAGAGTTGGATGTGGATAACCGTCTTCATCCTGATCTGCATAAAACAAAGTTTTTACACCTTCATCTATTTGGAAGTCACAATCATTGTCAATACCGTCACAAGTTTCTGGAGCGCCAGGATAAATGGTTGAATCATCATCATTACAATCCCTGTCAGCCTCAACACCATCACCGTCATTATCTACTCCAGGACATCCAAAAAATGTTATTCCAAACATCTGGCTACAAGTCTCCCCAGTATCCACGTCATGGGCAAATTCTTCAATCCTGATGGTGGTATTAGTTGCCGGATATGGCCCGAATGAAGCAAAATTAAAAGCAGATTCAAAAATATGAATTTGAGGTTCATTGGTTGTTCCTTCTTCAAAAACTCTGACTTCAACTTCCGAATATCCTAACATATCTGTTACTGCCAATTCTACAAAAATAGCATCAGGGCAATTTTCATAGTTCATCTGAGATACAATTTCCGGACAATCGGGATTAATTTGCCCCCTAACAAGTGGCGCAGATAACAACATCAACAACAAAATAATTTTTTTCATAATTCCTTTTCTTTAAAATTAATATTCAGCTTTAGCAGGGAATATTTTTAAAATGAGGCAGGAGGACCTAATTACTATGTGGGGAAATAAGTTGGATAAAAATTGAGGAGGGAATAATAAGTACCTTAATATCAGAAAATTACCAGCGTATTCAAATAGGGGAAATCCCCTATAAAAAATTTAATTCTTTGATTTTTAAATTTTTAAAACAAAAAAAACCCGCCTCTCTCGAAGCGGGTATAACTATTCATGACTTTTTTCACTTAACCTCAAGCTCCTTTTGTTGTACGTTGACAGAGCCTTCCCGTATGGTAAAACTCAGAATTTTCTTCAGGTAACCTTCTTCTTCCTCGAGATATCTACCGGTTGAAGTTTCCTTCTTTCCGTTATTCCTGTAAAACTCCAACTTGTAGATTCCATCCACCAATTTGTTTGGAACCCTTAGAGTATGAGAAAGTTCTTCACCCGGAGGTAACGCATCTGCCAGAAAGGTTGCCTTATCATCTGCAGTTGAAACTTTAATATTTTCAATAGTATCATCGGAGTTATTTTGGATTTCGATCTCCAGAACATGGTCTTCGGGCACACATCCTGTAAAATACCCTATAAATATCAGAAGGAAGAAAAACTTTTTCATATCATAATTGTTTTGACTTACCCTAAGATAAGCATTCTTTTTGCTGTGGTATAAAAAAACCCGCTTCTCTCGAAGCGGGTTTTTCTCAATATTCTATACTCTGTACTCTTAAAGATCAAACTTGATCCCCTGCGCCAACGGCAACTCAGTAGTATAATTTATGGTATTGGTTTGACGGCGCATGTAAATCTTCCAGGCATCAGAACCTGATTCTCTACCCCCTCCGGTTTCTTTTTCACCGCCAAAGGCTCCACCTATCTCAGCTCCCGAAGTACCAATGTTCACGTTTGCGATTCCGCAATCAGAGCCTTCCACAGAAAGGAACCTTTCGGCCTCTCTCAAATTATTCGTCATGATCGCAGAAGAAAGTCCCTGTACCACCCCGTTTTGAAGCTCGAGTGCATTTTCCAGGTCCCCTCTGTATTTCATGATGTATAAAACAGGTGCAAAGGTCTCGTGCTGCACGATCTCGAAATGATTCTGTGCTTCAGCAATGGCGGGTTTTACATAGCATCCGCTTTCATAGCCCTCTCCTTCAAGAACTCCACCTTCCACTAGAATTTTTCCGCCTTCTTCTACCACCTTGTCAAGCGCATGCTGGTATTTCTCAACTGCATCTTTATCAATAAGTGGCCCAACATGATTGTTTTCATCTAATGGGTTTCCTATTCTCAATTGTTTGTAAGCATCAACGATAGCGTCTTTCACTTTGTCGTAAATAGACTCATGTATAATCAATCTTCGGGTAGAAGTACATCGTTGTCCGCAGGTACCTACCGCTCCAAAAACTGCTCCTATAACTGTATTCTTAATGTTGGCATCTGGCGTAACAATGATGGCATTGTTCCCTCCCAGTTCCAGTAAAGATTTTCCTAAACGTGCAGCAACAGCCTGGGCAACGATCTTACCCATCCTAATGGATCCCGTGGCCGAAACCAAAGGAACCCTTTTGTCATTGGTCATCATTTCCCCTACTTTATAATCTCCCGTTATCAAACAGGAAATTCCTTCGGGAAGACCGTTTTCTGAGAAAACACGTGCAGCGATATTTTGGCAGGCAACAGAGGTCAGCGGAGTTTTTTCTGAACCTTTCCATACGGTGACATCACCGCATACCCACGCCAAGGCAGTATTCCAGGACCAAACGGCAACCGGAAAGTTAAACGCAGAGATCACCCCTACTATCCCCAGCGGATGGTATTGTTCATACATTCTGTGACCGGGACGCTCTGAATGCATGGTAAGCCCGTGCAACTGTCTTGAGAGTCCTACTGCAAAATCGCAGATATCGATCATCTCCTGAACTTCTCCCAGGCCTTCCTGGTAAGATTTTCCCATTTCATAAGAAACCAGCTTTCCAAGAGGCTCTTTCAATCTTCTCAATTCATCATTGAACTTTCGAACGATCTCTCCTCGCTGTGGCGAAGGCATGCTCCTCCATGTCTTGAAAGCTTTGGAAGCAGTCTCGATCACCTTCTCATAATCCTCTTTTGTAGTTGCCTTTACTTTACCAATATAAGCCCCGTCTACAGGAGAATAAGATTCGATCTCCTCTCCCGAAGAGAACCAGTCCTTTCCTGTCGATGTCCCGTTGTTGGTATCATTTATGCCTAATTCCTTAAGCGCTTTATCAATTCCGAATTTTTCAGCTACTGAACTCATTTGTTGTTGTTGTTTTGTTATGTATTTGTTTGGATGTTTGCGAATATAAAAAATTAAAAACGGAAAGGTATTTTAGAGAAAAACCTAAATCCTATCGCGATTCTATCACTATTTTTTTTCCATCACCGTACCACACCTATTGCAGGTGCGTAATTCTTCGCTATTGTAAAAATGATCAAAATGCTTCTGAAAATCCTTTTCAATATCATGCAATGGAAAATACACCTCGTAAAGCAAATTATTGCAGTTGTCACAGTACCATTGCAAACCGTCTGTCGCCTCAATGTCAGCCCTTTTCCGCTCCACCACAATGCCGACAGATCCTTGGCTACGTTCAGGTGAATGTGGCACCTTTCCAGGATTGAGGTACATGTCACCCGGACCCAGTTCCATAGTTCTTTTCTTCCCGCCTTCCTGAACGTGAACTTTAATATGCCCTTCAAGTTGATAAAAAAGTTCTTCGGTCTCGTTGTAATGGTAATCCTTGCGGTCATTGGGACCACCTACCACCATGACTATATAGTCCTGGGCATCGGGGTATAGACTTTTATTGCTTACAGGAGGCTGGAGAAGATCTCTGTTCTCTTCAATCCATTTGTTAAGATTGAATGGCTTTGCTATGGGCATATTGTAGTGTTTTAAAGGCTAAATTTACGGAATCTTTTTGCTTAACGGAAGGTTTCCGCCGGTAATCCCGCTGTGAGAAACGGCCCAACTGAAAATTTTCCTAACTTTCAGCACAAAATCAACTTCATATGAAAAGAATACTTTTTCTCCTTTTAGTTATCCTATCAGTTAGTTGTAACAATAAAACTGAAGAAGACCAAAAAGAAACGCAAACCACTACTCCTTCCAAAGAAAAAGACACAGTCCCTAATTTTGGAATTGTGATCCATGGAGGGGCAGGTACGATCCTCAAAGAAAATATGACCGATTCCCTTGAAAAGGAATATCGCGCCAAACTGGAAGAGGCTATCCGAACAGGACATGAAATTCTGGCCAATGGTGGCACCGCCCTGGAAGCAGTACAGCGAACCATCAATATAATGGAAGATTCCCCGCTGTTCAACGCCGGGAAAGGAGCCGTTTTCACCAATGCAGGAACCAATGAGCTCGATGCCTCGATTATGGATGGAGAAACTCTTAACGCCGGTGCGGTTGCAGGTGTTACCACTGTGAAAAATCCTATAAACCTGGCGCATGAGGTAATGGTGAACTCTGAGCATGTCATGCTGGGAGGCCAGGGTGCCGAAGAGTTTGCTAAACAACAGGGTATCGAACTGGTTGATCCACAGTATTTCTTTACTGAAAACCGTTACAATAGCCTGCAACGCATTAGAGATAAAGAAAAGACAGAACTGGATCATGATGGGAAAACGGCGTTTGTAGACCCCTTTATCAAAGACTCCAAATTTGGTACAGTGGGCTGTGCCGCGTTAGACAAAAACGGAAATCTCGCGGCAGGGACTTCAACCGGCGGGATGACGAACAAAAGATGGGGAAGAATTGGGGATGCTCCTATTATTGGTGCCGGAACATATGCGAATAATGCCACTTGCGCGGTATCCAGTACCGGCTGGGGAGAATTCTTCATCAGGGGAATGGTGGCACATGACATTTCAGCCTTAATGGAATACAAAGGCTTAAGCCTGCAGGAAGCTGCCAGGGAAGTGATCCAGGAGAAAATTCCGGCTCTTGGCGGAGACGGCGGAATTGTCGCTATTGACCACGAAGGAAATGTAGCCATGGAATTCAATACGGCGGGAATGTACCGCGCCAAAATGAATAAAAACGGCGAACTGGAGATCGGGATCTACGGAAAGTAGCTCAATATTAAACCTTTAAAAAAACAGCTTTTTGTAGAAGCTGTTTTTTTTTGGGCATTTTAGTTTGGAAGGTTCGGTGATACCCGAACTAATTCTGTAAATTTGCATCTCAATTTTTAAAAATGACCGAAGAAGAACTAAAAAAGGAAAAAAACCGGCTCACAGAGGAGTTGGGAGTGATCATGGAAAAGAAATACAAACTGGCACCGGTCGCTGCCCGTATTCTTTCCACATTAATTCTCAGTGGGAAACCGGGTCTTACCTTTGATGAACTGGTACAGCAATTGGCAGCCAGCAAAAGCACTGTCTCCACAAATTTGGAATTTCTCCAGCAAAACAGGAGAATTGAATATTTTACTAAACCCGGGGATCGAAAAAGATACTTTAAACTTAATACCAATTTCACTATTGAAGTATTCGATGAAATGATCAACACCTGGGAATCAGAAAAAAATGTACACCAGGAGATCCTTCAGTATAAAGAAAAGCGAAATCACTATAATCGTGAGCAAGACCTGCCTCTTTTTGATCTCGAATTCCAGAAGAGCCTGCTCGTATTCCTGGAGGAGACCACAGCAGCTATCAAAAAATTAAAATCGAACTTTATCAATAAAAAAGGGCTTTAGAACCCAGAGATCATTATGAATAAGATCAGTTTTTTAACGATTGTCCTAAGTTTTTTCAGTTTAGTTTCCTGCAAGAATGAAGAGCCACAAGCCCAGCAACAAGGCACGATGTCTTATCCTGTCATTGAGGTGCCGGTAAGAACAGTGACTGGATACACCTCCTATCCTGTGAGTATTGAGGGAATAGTTAATAGTGCGGTACGTGCAAAAGTTCCCGGCTATATTACAAATGTTCTGGTTGATGAAGGGGAAAAAGTAAAAAAGGGGCAGACGCTTTTTAAACTTGAAACCGAATCCCTTACTCAGGATGCAGGCGCTGCTAAGGCTAATGTCGACGCTGCACAGGTAGAAGTCCAAAAACTAGAACCTCTTGTGGAAAAAGGGATAATTAGCAACGTGCAACTGGAAACGGCAAAGGCCCGTCTTGAACAGGCAAAAGCCAATTACAGCAGTATTGCCGCAAATATTGGCTATGGGACAATAAAAAGTCCGGTAGATGGCTTTGTGGGTTCGATAAACTTCAGAGAAGGAGCTTTGGTAAGTCCCAATGATCCCCAACCTCTCACACAGGTATCAGACATCGAAGAAGTGTATGCTTTTTTCTCGATGAACGAAAAAGCATACCTGAATTTTCTTCAGAAGACTCCCGGAGGAAATCTTTCAGAAAAAATAAAGAATTTCCCCCCTGTGCAGTTAGAACTGGTGAACGGGAGTATTTATGAAAAGGAAGGAAAGATTGAAACAGTCTCCGGGCAGGTGGATCCATCTACCGGGACGGTGAGCTTTAGAGCAGTATTTCCTAATCCAAGCCTGTTACTTGCCAGCGGAAACAGCGGAAAGATTCGAATTCCCAGAACCTATGAAGATGCACCGGTAATACCCGAGTCTGCTTCCTTTGAACAGCAGGGAAGAGTGTACGTGTACAGAGTGCAGGGAGATACCATGGCAATCTCCACACCCATTTCAGTACAAGATCGGGTAATGAACCTGATCGTTATAGAAAAGGGAATTGAACCGGGAACCATGATAGTAGCTCAGGGAGTGGGTAAATTGCGAAACAATACTCCCATTATTCCACAGCCCGTGCCATTTGACAGTATTGCGAATTCCATCAAACCAGTTTTCAAATAATCAGCTACCAAAAATGCTAAAAACATTCATAGAGAGGCCGGTACTTTCAACAGTGGTTTCCATCGTCATTGTGATGCTGGGGATCCTGGCCATCACCACCTTGCCGGTAACGCAGTATCCTGATATCGCACCACCCACGGTACAGGTTAATGCAAACTATCCTGGAGCCAATGCCGCCACGGTACTGGAGAGTGTGATCATTCCCATCGAGGAACAGATCAACGGGGTAGAAGGAATGGATTACATCACCTCTACCGCCAGTAACAATGGTAGTGCCAGTATCCAGGTATTTTTTGACCAGGGCATAGACCCTGACATTGCTGCAGTTAACGTACAAAACAGGGTAGCACGTGCCACGCCACTGCTCCCGCGGGAGGTAACGCAATCTGGGGTAACCACTCAAAAACAACAGACCAGTGCCCTCATGTTCTTTACGGTTGTTTCTGAAAATGAAGAATACGATGCCACTTTTATCCAAAATTACCTGAACATCAACGTAATACCGGAGCTTAAACGAATCAACGGGGTTGGAGATGTGAACGTATTTGGGGCCAAGACCTACGCCATGCGTATTTGGTTAAAACCCGAGAAACTGGCCGCCTATGATCTTATCCCTTCTGATGTGATACGGGCGATCAATGAGCAAAGCCAGGAAGCCGCTGCGGGTTCCCTGGGACAAAATAATGCCGAAGCCTTTGAATACGTGATAAGGTATAGCGGGCGCTACAATAAAGAGTCAGAATATCAAAATATTATAATTAAGGCCTTGGACAACGGCAGGTTCCTGAGGCTGGAAGACGTGGCTGATGTGGAATTGGATGCCCAGGGATATAACGTGATCTCCTTCACCAACGGCAACCCAGGGGTGAGCATGGGGGTATACCAAACCCCGGGCTCCAACGCCCAGGAGATCATTGAAGAGGTTCATGAAAAACTGGAGCAACTGGAACAAAATTTTCCAACCGGCCTCGAGGTGCGTATTAATTTCGACACAAATGAGTTCCTTAATGCCTCAATTAACAAGGTGGTTCTAACCATTTTTGAAGCTTTTTTACTGGTATTCCTGGTGGTGTTCATTTTCCTTCAAGATTTTAAGTCTACCCTGATCCCGGCTATAGCTGTGCCGGTTTCTATCATAGGTACGTTTTTCTTCCTCAACATGTTCGGGTATTCCATCAATCTGCTTACCCTTTTTGCCCTTGTACTCGCTATTGGGATTGTGGTAGATGACGCTATTGTGGTAGTAGAAGCAGTTCATGCCAAGCTGGAGCAGGGAGCCGAAAGTGCGAAAAAGGCGACCCATTCTGCCATGGAGGAGATTGCAGGAGCCATTGTTTCCATCACTCTGGTAATGGGAGCAGTATTTATTCCGGTAACTTTTATCACAGGTCCAACTGGAGTTTTTTATGAGCAGTTTGGAGTCACGCTTATGGTGGCTATTGCAATTTCAGCAGTAAATGCACTAACGCTGAGTCCTGCTTTATGTGCCCTTTTCCTGAAGCCCCACCATAAAAAAGAAGGAAAAAGAAAAGGATTTTTAAAGCGTTTCTTTACAGGTTTCAACGTTGCCTTTGAAGCGACCACCAGAAAATATGTGAGATCGGTGTCCTTTCTTTATGAACATAAATGGATCACCGGGATGATTATTCTTGCCGCGGTAGGTGCGATTTTTTGGGCCTCCTCAAATACTCCAACAGGTTTTGTGCCTGATGAAGACCGGGGTATGATCTTTGCAAACATTGAACTCCCTGCAGGTGCTTCTTTAGACCGTACCGTGCAGGTTACCGCCGAACTTAATAGGAGGCTGGAGCAGATCCCTGGAGTGGAAACCATTTCCCTGGTAAACGGTTTTAGTTTCCTTGGAGGAGCGGGAAGCAATTACGGAATTGGGTTCATAAGATTAGACCCATGGGATGAACGCACTGAAGAAGGGATGTCTGCCGAAGCCATCATTGGAAAATTTTTCCAGGCGGCCGCCGGAATAAGTGACGCGAATATTCTCTTTTTCCAGCCCCCTTCGGTACCGGGATTCGGGGCATCCTCAGGATTTGAGATGAAGATCCTCGACCGCACCGGGGGGAATTTTGAGGAGCTCGATGCCGCCACTCAGGAATATCTTGCCGATCTTTCTCAACAACCGGAGATTCTTTATGCACAAAGTTCCTTTAACACCAATTACCCTCAGTATGAAATTGATCTCAACATCCCCAAGGCAAAAGAAGCCGGAGTGGATATTGGCAGTATTTTCACTACCCTGCAGTCCTATATTGGAAGTGTGTACGCTGCAGATTTCGCCCGATTTGGAAAGCAGTACAGGGTATTTGTACAGGCTCTGCCAGAGGATCGTTCATCTGTTGAAGATCTCAATTCGATCTTTGTTCGAAACGACAGGGGTGAAATGGCGCCCATTACCGAATTTGTCACCCTGAGCAGGGTCTATGGCCCGCAATCGGTTACCAGGTTTAATCTGTTCAATTCGGCCAGTGTGAATGGTGCTTCAGCCCCTGGATATTCTTCGGGAGATGCCATCGCGGCAGTGCAACGGATTGGTACCGGTTCCCTTCCGCAGGGATTCGATATTGGATTTTCAGGTTTGACAAGGGAAGAAATTTCTGCAGGAAATCAAACCACCTTCATATTCCTGCTCAGTATCCTGTTCGTATTCTTTATCCTCGCCGCTCAATATGAAAGTTACCTGTTACCCCTGGCAGTACTCTTCTCGCTTCCGGTTGGGGTCATGGGAGCTTATTTGACCACCAGCTTATCTGGCCTGGAAAACAATATATATTTCCAGATCGCCCTTATCATGCTACTGGGATTACTGGCCAAAAATGCCATTCTGATCGTGGAATTTGCCATACAGCGACGTAACGCAGGAATGACCATCGTAGATGCTGCCCTTGATGCAGCCAAAGCCCGTCTGCGGCCTATACTTATGACCTCATTTGCCTTTATCATTGGTTTATTGCCTCTTGTTTTCGCAAGTGGAATTGGAGCCGTTGGTAACCGGTCTATTGGTACCGGAGCGGTAGGAGGACTTTTGATCGGAACCTTGCTGGGAGTTTTTATTATTCCCATCCTGTTTATCCTGTTCCAGTGGTTACATGAAAAGGTTGCCACCAAACCGGAAATGATAACTGAAAGTGAAGAAAATTAACATGAGAAGATCAATTATCTATAAAATATTTCTCGTTCCCGCAATTTTAATGTCTCTCCAGTCTTGTTTTGTAGCGAAGGATTATAAGAGACCCCAAGCTGTCATTCAGGAAGAATCTTTCAGGACAAATCAGCTCCCGCAGGATACCCTTAGCATGGCAGAAATTTCCTGGAGAGAAATGTTCACAGACCCCCTCCTGGTTTATCATATTGAACAGGCTCTGGAGAATAATATTGACATTAGAATAGCCTTGCAGCAAATTGAAGCTGCAGGTGCTTACCTGAAGCAGGCCAAGGCTGGTTATTTGCCAAACCTGGGAGTAACAGGCCAGGTCACGCATCAACAATTGGCACCGAACAGCCAGTTTGGAAGCTTCTTTGATGGTTCAATTACGCAATTTGAAGCTACTGCGAATCTTTCCTGGGAAGCGGATATTTGGGGAAAAATACGCAGCAATGAAAGGGCACAGCAGGCATCATACCTGCAATCTGTGGCTGCACACCAGGCCGTAAAGACAAGACTGATTGCAAACATTGCCAACCTTTATTACCAACTCCTTGCCCTGGATGAGCAGTTGAAGGTGACCAGGGAAACTGTTGCGAACAGGATAAATAGCCTGGAAACCATAAAGGCTCTTAAAGAAGCCGGAAATGTAACAGAAGTTGGCGTGAAGCAGACCGAAGCCCAGTTGTACCGGGCACAAGCTGTAGTAGTGGACCTGGAAAACCAGATAAGACTTCTCGAAAATACGTTCTCTATTCTTCTTGGAGAAGCACCACATCCTGTGAAACGAACCGCCTTGGAAATCCAGGATCTAAATACCGATCTAAGAATAGGAGTGCCTCTCCAGCTATTAAGAAACAGACCTGATGTCATAGCGGCAGAATACAACCTCGAGAATGCTTTCCAGCTTGAGAATGTTGCCAGGAGCAATTTTTATCCGGCGTTGCGACTCACTGCTAACGGAGGTTTTCAAAGTCTTGACCTGGCAGAACTTATTGATACCAATTCCTTGTTTGCGACAATTGTAGGGAATCTTACCCAACCCATTTTTAACCGAAGACAAATTAGGACTCAATATGAAGTAGCCCAGGCTCAGCAGGAGATCGCATTTTTGGAGTTTAGAAGAGCTATTTTGGATGCCTCCAGGGAAGTTTCAGACGCACTTTACAATTACCAGGCAGCCGTGGATAAAATGGAAATTAAGGCCCGGGAAGCAGAATCTTATGATCTTGCGACTTCCTATTCCGAAGAACTTTTGAACAACGGATTGGCCAATTACCTGGAAGTGTTAAATGCAAGGGAAAACTCCCTTAACACACAACTAGAGCTAATCAACATCAGGTTCAATGAACTCAATGCAATTGTAAACCTTTACCAGGCTCTCGGCGGCGGTTGGGAGTAAAGGAACATTATGGTACCACAGCACGTGAAATATAGCTCCCTTAGGAAGGTCCTTTTTATCCTTGTTTTTGTTTTCACTTTCAAACCGGGTTATGCACAGCATCAGGATTCATTAGGAACATCACTTGACGTTCTAAGGGCTGATGTGAAGATAGCACTGGGGGGAGTAAAAGCAGTTTATTTACGGCCCCTCGACTGGCAGAAAAATGATTTTTTACGTGTCGGTGCAGTAGGTTTGGGAATGGGACTGCTGTACACCGTGGACGAGGAAACCTCAAAGTACTTTACCAACCAGCGGGAGGATATTCCTCGGGCGCTACTCGACATTGGCAGTGCAGGCTCTCCCGAAGCTATTTTTGCTATTAATGGCGCTGTATACCTCAGCGGGTTGGTATTCAAAAATGAAAAGATCAGGTATACCGGACTTTTATTGGTCACTTCGGCTGCCGCATCTGGGTTACTTCTAACTGTTAGCAAAGTTGCGGCAGGCAGGGCGAGACCGTTCACAGGGAAAGGGAAGGGGGAATTCCAATCTTTTAGCTTCAATGACGATCATTATAGGTCTTTTCCCTCTGGCCATTCTCTATTCGCTTTTTCAACTGCTTATGCCATAGGGAAGCAATTCGATAATCCCTTTATAAAAACAGGGATTTATAGTCTTGGGCTGATAGGACCGGCTTCCCGGCTTTGGGAAGGAGAGCACTGGCTGACTGATGTGGCGGTAAGTATGGCTTTAGGTGTCGCGGTTGTAGAAACAGTGGATCGCTACCTCAAAAATGAACACAAGAGAAAAGAATTTCCGCAGAAAAAAATCTCCTGGAACTTACATTTCGGGCCCACTGCCATTGGTTTGACAGGCACTTTTTAGGCCTATCTTAATTCTCCACCTTTTGCAGCCCACCAGGGGTGGATCTCTACTTCCAGCCTGCCAGCCACAACCATAGGATCTATCTTCGCGAGACTATCTGCCATCTGCAGTGAAGGGGTATTATAAACGGCGATGCCACGAATCTCTCCGTCATCACCAAAAGGGCCGGCGAGGCTTAAATAACCCTCCTTGGCCATTCTTGAAAGGTGGGCAAGATGTTGCTTCTGCAGTTCGGCTGCTTCAGTAGAATCCTGGCTCCTCTTTTGACCCTTTTTCAGAAAAACGATATAATATTGCTGCATGAGATGCTTTTCTCCTCCTTCTTCATAAAGGAAAGTTTGATAACCTTTATCCTTTAGCTCCTGCGCCTGTCTTTCCAGATCCGCAATAGTATCGGGTGCTTTAGCCTTAACCTCTTCAGGTCCCGGGATCCCTCTGGTATCTTTGCTTTGATCACAAGCGCTGAAGAGGAAGAGTGAAAGAACAATTAATAGTACCTGTTTCATTATTGAAAATTTTGCCATTCTTTATACGGAAATTTGCTAAGGTAAGAATTATAGTACATTTTATTACCGGTGACTTCCTCTCCAAGCCAGGATGGTCTATCGAACATTTCTTCTTCTGAAGATAACTCGACTTCGGCTAAAAGCAGCCCTTCATTCTCACCAAAAAATTCATCAACTTCAAAAAGATGATTTTTAAAGTCTATTTCATATCGCACCTTTTCTATTGATCCCGGTTCGCATAGCTTCAGTAGAGCTTCAGCCTCGGATACTGGAATTTCTTTTTCCCATTCAAATCGGCTCATACCGCTCTCACTGGATTTTCCTTTTATAGTAAGGTAAGCCTGCTCCCCTTTCACTCTTACTCTCACCGTTCGCTCGGGAGCTGAATTGAGATAACCCTGGATGATACGAGTCTTTCGAAATGCCAATTCTTTAACCGGCTGAATGGTAGCAATCAAAAATTTACGTTCTATCTCCTTCATATCCTACAATATCTTTTATCTCATCAGATTCGATTCGTTTCTCCTGGTGACCTATAGCCGCCACGATGACCATGGCCTTTGCAATTGTCTCGGCATGGATGCTCCGGTATTTTTTTAAAGAGCCTATCATCAAATGATTTCCCAGTTTCATAAGGTTTTTTCCAAGGGACTCGAAAAATCTTTTTTCCTGTCGGTCCCCAACTATTAGAGAGGGTTGAAAAATATAAGTTTCGGGAATGTCTTCTTTCAAGACATCACGCTCCATTTCTCCTTTGGTCTTATTGTAAAAAATGCGGCTTTCTGCGTCGGCTCCCAAGGCCGAGATGACCAGGAATTTAGTGATCCCATTCCTTTTTGCCAACCCTGCTGCAGAAACTGGGATTCCGTAGTCAACTTTCCGGTAAATTTCTTCATCGGGGGTTTTGGCCTTAGTGGTCCCAATACAGCAAAAGACCACATCGCCCCTAAACTCCTTCTGGTGCTTCTCAAGTTCAAACAGGTTGATGAGATGCTCCTCTATCTTTGAATTTGAATACCCAACAGAGGAGCGGGAGAACAATTTAATGGTTGAGTAGCTGTCATCCTGCAGCAGCCGGTCCAGTAGCAAACTTCCAGTTAAACCCGTGGCACCAAGAACAATGGCGGTTTTCATATTTTTTGAATTGATCATTTCAAGTTAATGGAATTATTCTTCTTATCAAACGGTTTCAATTGGTTCTCTTCGGAAAATACCGGAGCAAGAATGCTTAAATTTGCCTGATGGATTTGATGAAACAGCGAAAGATAATTCACGTAGATATGGATGCCTTCTATGCATCTGTAGAGCAGCTGGATAATCCTGAATTAAAAGGAAAACCTATCGCGGTAGGCGGCAGTTCACAACGCGGGGTGGTGGTGGCGGCAAGTTATGAAGCCAGGAAATATGGGGTGAAAAGTGCGATGAGCAGTGTTATTGCCAAAAGAAACTGTCCGGAACTCATATTTGTAAAGCCGAGATTTGACCGCTATCGCGAGATCTCCAATCGCATAAGAAGTATCTTTTTGGAGTATACAGACCTGGTGGAGCCGCTTTCTTTGGATGAAGCATATCTGGATGTTACCGAAAACAAAAAAGGAAATCCCAGCGCGTCACTTATTGCTAAAGAAATAAGAAAAAAAATATTGGACAGAACAGGCTTGACAGCTTCTGCAGGGATCAGTATCAATAAGTTCATTGCCAAGGTTGCTAGCGATTATAACAAGCCTAACGGACAGAAAACAGTCAATCCTGAAGAAGTCCCTGCTTTTCTTGAAAACCTGGAAATCCGAAAATTTTATGGCGTGGGAAAGGTCACAGCAGAAAAGATGTACCGCCTGGGAATATTTACCGGCAGAGATCTTAAGGAAAAGTCCCAGGAGTTTCTAAATGAACATTTCGGAAAAAGCGGGGAATATTATTACCAGGTAGTAAGGGGAATCCACCTGAGCGAGGTAAAACCATCACGAATCAGAAAATCTCTGGGTGCCGAACGCACTTTCGAGGAGAATATATCTTCGGAAGTATTTATGTTGGAACGCCTGGAGAATATTTCCGAAGAGATTGAAAGAAGGCTTACTAAAAGTAAGGTCGCTGGAAAAACCGTCACCCTGAAGATCAAGTACAGTGATTTTACCCTGCAAACACGCAGTAAAACAATTTCTTATTTTATTTCGTCCAAAGATCTCATTTATGAAACCGCGAAAGAACTGCTGTACCAGGAAAAAATGAAAAATTCTGTGCGCCTCCTGGGTATTACCCTCTCGAATTTAAATACAGATAAAGGCGGGGATGAGGTAGATCACAAAGAAATTGCCGTGCAATTAAGATTCGAATTTTAAAAAAAGCCACCGGGAAACCGGTGGCTCAAAAACTTCGTTTTTCGACTTTTTATTAGTGTACCTCTGAAACCCGTAAAGTGTTCACCATTCCTTTTTCACTAATAGGCATGGCAGCAAGATTAATAATAAAATCTCCTTTTTCCACAAACTTGGTTTCTGTAGCAATGCGGTTCACATCTTCAATCGTTTCATCTGTACTCACCATTTTATCATAATAAAACGCGCGAACTCCCCAAAGCAGGCTCAGCTGGTTCACGATTCTTTTATTAGAGGTAAATACCAAAATATTTGATTCTGGCCTCCAGGCAGAAATCTGGAAAGCGGTGTACCCGCTATTAGTAAGGGTACAAATCGCCTGGGCCTTGATTTCATTGGCCATATGGGCGGCGTGATAACAAATAGCTTTGGTAATATAGCGCCTGGTACGAACATGAGGTGGTTCATGTGGAACCTTGATGAGCGGAGAGGTCTCCACACTCATAATGATCTGACACATTTTTTCAATAACCTGTACGGGATAATTCCCTACAGAGGTCTCCCCACTGAGCATTACAGCATCTGCCCCATCCATGACCGAGTTCGCCACGTCATTAACCTCAGCTCTTGTAGGGGTAAGGCTGGTGATCATGGTTTCCATCATTTGAGTAGCGATGATCACGGGAATTCTTGCTTTTTTGGCCTTTAACACCAGTTGTTTTTGAATTAACGGCACCTCTTGTGCGGGGATTTCCACCCCAAGGTCCCCCCTCGCCACCATTAATCCGTCACAATAAGCCACGATCTTGTCAATGTTTTCCACACCTTCAGGCTTTTCGATCTTGGCTATGATGGGGATTTTATCATCTGTGTGCTGTTTAATGAGGTTTTGCAATTCGATAAGATCTTCACTGTGCCTAACAAACGAAAGAGCGATCCAGTCCACCTCCTGACTTACCGCGAAAATGGCATCTTGTACATCTTTTTCGGTAAGGGCAGGCAAAGAAATATTGGTATTTGGCAGGTTCACTCCTTTTTTAGATCTCAAAGGACCACCCTGTACCACTTTAGCATTAACTTCATTTTCTTTATTGGTGCTGACCACTTCAAAGATTAGTTTTCCGTCATCCAACAAAATACGTTCTCCAGCCCTTACGTCTTTTGGGAACCGATCATAGTTCATGTACACCCTCTCGGCTGTACCTTCAAACTCTTCCCCCGTGGCAAAGATGATCTCATCTCCTTTGGAAACCACGACCTCCTCCTTCATTTTACCAACTCTAAGTTTGGGCCCCTGAAGATCGGCTAACACAGCAGCGGAAAATCCATTTTCTTCGTTTAGGTCCCGTATCATTTTGATGCGCTTTTTCACATCATCATAATTGGCGTGAGAAAAGTTTATCCTGAAAACATTTACTCCGGCCCGCATCATATCTTTTAAAACCTCCTTAGTACTCGTTGCAGGGCCGAGTGTAGCTACTATCTTGGTCTTCTTTGTGTTTGGCATCTAGTCAAAAATTAAATTTTCCTTTGATTTTATTTCTTCGTGTTCAATAGAATAGGCCAGTGAAACCTGTGGGATTTCCCTGATCTTCTCCAGGAGAAGCTTTTCTGAGATCATATCTGATTCCTCCTCGATCTTCAGAAAGAAATCTACCTTCTTAAATTCGGAAAGCAGATAACTCTTTTTTAAAGTAGTCTCCTGTTGCCCGAAAAGCGAATTAGATTCATTAGTAGATTGGAGTTCCGCTTTTGAAATATTGCTGATTAAGTGAAATTCGCAATATTTTTGTTGATCTTCATAAGAATATAGCGCGAACAATATACGCGTGTTTTCCATTTGAAAATCAATATCTTTTCGGGACCTCGCCAGGCGCAGGTCCAAGTGTTTATTTAAAAGAAAGGCAAGCTTATAATCTTCTACCGAACAATGTATAGCGATTAGCTTATAATCTTCTTCAAAAACGTCATCTAAAACCAGTTTATGGGCCGGCATACTCTATTTTCATCGAACGTTAAAGATAAAAATTGTAGTGAAGAAATGATAGTTTTTAACCTTCTATTTTCGGAATAATCTACGAAAACGTTTTAGTTTTAACTAATTTGTTAAGAAGGTTCTATCCTGTTTTGGAGGGCGTAATAGGCTCTTTTGGAAGCTTTTTCTTCGGCCTTTTTCTTTGAGGTAGCACGGGCTTTGGCTACAACCCGATCTTCTATTCTTAATTTTACAGCGAAATGTTTAAGTTCATCCACCCCGGTATCTTCATAGATCTCAAAATGAAATTCTTTTTTTTCCTTTTGACACCATTCGATGAGCAGTCCTTTGTAGCTTATTACAGTACCTTCCAGTTGCTCAATGTCCACATAGGGATTAATTACCCGTTCATAAATGAATTTTTTACAATACCTGTAGCCTCTGTCAAGATAAATTGCCCCTATTAACGCTTCAAATAAATTGCCGTGAATATTAACCCCAAACTGGTCCTTAGAGATATTGGTCTGGATATGCTTTATGAGATCAAGATCCCGCCCCAGCTCATTCAGGTGTTTTCTACTCACAATTTTTGACCTCATTTTCGTGAGGTATCCTTCATTCCCCCCTGGCACTTCCTTGAACAAATGCGAAGCGATCACGGCGCTTAGCATGGCATCTCCCAGAAATTCCATCCGTTCAAAGTTGATGGCGTTCCCTTCTTCGTCCTTTTTGTTTAAAGAGCGGTGGGTAAAAGCCTTTTTGTAGTAACTAATGTTCCTGGGTTTAAAACCCATGATCTTGGTTAATGCCATAAAAAAATTCCCGCCTCTTGAAGAGCGGGAATTTAATATGTTCTTAATAACACTCATGGAATTATTTACTCATCCAGTTTCTTAAACAGTACACATGCATTATGACCTCCAAATCCAAAGGTGTTGCTCATGGCTACTTTCACATCTCGAGGCTGTGCCTGGTTAAGGGTAAGATTTAGATCCGGATCAATATTTTCATCTGGGGTTTCATGGTTGATGGTTGGCGGTACAATTCCATGCTTCATAGCAAGGATGGAAGCAATAGCTTCAACAGCACCTGCCGCCCCCAACAAATGTCCCGTCATGGACTTGGTGGAATTGATATTGATGTTCTTGGCATGCTCTCCAAAGACTTTCTTGATCGCTTTTAACTCTGCAACATCTCCCAACGGGGTTGAGGTTCCATGTGTATTGATGGCATCAACGTCTTCAGGTTTTAATCCTGCATTTTTAAGACAGTTCTCCATTACAGCCACTACTCCAATACCTTCAGGATGTGGAGCAGTCATATGATAAGCATCAGAAGAAAGACCTCCTCCAACTACTTCGGCATAGATCTTCGCACCACGTGCTTTGGCGTGTTCGTATTCCTCAAGAATAAGAGCTCCCGCTCCCTCGCCCAAAACAAATCCGTCGCGGGTCGCATCAAAAGGTCTTGAAGCAGTTTCGGGGCTTTCATTGCGGGTGGAAAGAGCATGCATTGCATTGAACCCTCCCATTCCCGCAGGTGCTACCGCAGCTTCAGAACCTCCGGAGACAATGATATCACTATGTCCTAACCTGATATAGTTAAGAGCATCTATCAATGCATTGGCTGCCGAAGCACAAGCCGAAACTGTAGTATAGTTGGGTCCCATGAATCCGTGCCTGATTGAGATATGCCCGGGAGCGATATCTGCGATCATCTTTGGAATAAAAAATGGGTTAAATCTGGGAGTACCATCACCTTTTCCATAGGTAAGGACTTCATCCTGGAAAGTTTCCAGCCCTCCGATTCCGGCTCCCCAAATAACCCCAACACGCAACTTGTCAATGGTCTCAAGATCAATTCCTGAATCCTTGATAGCCTCATCTGAAGCCACCAGGGCATACTGAGCGAACTTATCTAATTTCCTGGCCTCTTTACGGTCAAAGTAATCTTCGGCCTTAAAGTTTTTGATCTCACAAGCGAATT
>CAZVKA010000008.1:0-47229 GCA_964627595.1 uncultured Flavobacteriaceae bacterium
TCCAGGTTTCCACAGAAAATAATGCTCTTTTTGGGCAGCAAACCAAACGCTTTACCGGGATCAATGTGGAACATCAATTCTCTGATAACTTTTTGATAGGTGGTACCTACCTCAATTTAAATGAGCGACCGCTAACCCAAAAAGCGAACTACAGTTATGAGCCCATCAATAATACTATTTTAGGGTTTAATCTCAATTACTCCACAGAAGTTCCTTTTCTCACGAGAATGGTCAACAAGCTTCCTAATATTGATACAGATGTGGTTTCCAACCTCTCTTTACGGGGGGAAGTAGCTTACCTTTTGCCGGGTGCGCCAAAAGGTAATGAGTTTGGAGGGAAAGCCACCACGTACGTAGATGATTTTGAGGCCGCCCAGACTTCGATTTCCATAGATAATCCCTTGGGTTGGGAATTGTCTAGTGCACCCATTGGTTTTGGCGGGGAATTGAGTAACGGGGATTTAGCTACAGGTTATAAAAGAGCAAAATTAGCCTGGTATAGTATAGATCCTATTTTTTACGGAAGCAGCCGTCCTGATGGGATCACAGATGCCGATCTTTCGAGTTACGCTACACGCAGGGTTTTTCTCGATGAGATCTTTCCAAATGTAGACGTGGTGCAAGGGCAATCACAAGTGTTATACACAATGGATCTGGCTTATTATCCCGATGTTCGGGGACCTTATAATTACAGTCCTCAGGCAGCCGGTGGTAATACGTTACCAAATCCCTCCCAGAACTTTGGAGGGATAACCCGTGGCCTCAACGCTACCAATTTTGAACAAAGCAATGTCGAATACATCCAGTTCTGGCTGATGGATCCTTTTATTTATTCAGAAAATGATGGAAATAATGGGGGAACTCTGGTTTTTAACCTGGGGAATATTTCCGAAGATGTATTAAAGGATGGTAGAAAACAGTATGAGAACGGACTTCCCCCAGGTGGAGGTGACCTAAATACCACGCAAACAGCTTTTGGAAAGGTGCCAGCCAACCAGTCATTAATCTATGCATTCAATACCGAGGGGCAGGAGCGATTGAACCAGGATGTGGGATTTGACGGTATTAGCGATGCAGAGGAAGCTGTACAGTTCCCTGCTTTTGCAGGTCTTCCTGATCCTGCCGCCGACAATTACAATTATTTTCTGAATGCTGAGGGAGGAATTCTCAATAGATATCTTGAATATAATGGAATAGAAGGGAATTCGCCACCCACTGTAACAAATACCAACAGGGGAAATACCACCCTTCCTACTGTGGAAGATGTGAATCGGGACAATACCATGAACACGGTTGATAGTTATTTTGAATACGAGGTCCCACTTTACCCGGGAATGAATATTGACAATAGTCAATATATTACAGATATAAAGGAATTCAACACAACTCTTGCCAACGGGCAGGAAATGCCGGTAAGGTGGGTGCAGTTCAAGATCCCGGTATTTGAGCCTACAGAGGCTGTTGGTGGGATTGGAGATTTCAGATCAATTAGGTTTATGAGAATGTACCTCACCAATTTTGAAGATCCTACCGTATTACGATTTGGAACTATGGACCTTGTGAGGGGAGATTACAGGAGGTATAACCAAAGTCTGAATCCTGATAAAACAGATCCTGCCAATCAACAAACGAATTTCCAGGTAACAGCTGTGAGTATTGAGGAAAATGAAAACCGGCAGCCAATACCCTACGTTTTGCCACCTGGGGTTGATCGGGAAGAATTATTGAATAACAATTCGAGAATTCGCCAAAACGAGCAATCCCTTTCCCTTTCAGTATGCGACCTGGAGCCGCAGGATGCCCGTGCGGTTTACAAGAATTTCCAGATTGATATGCGACAGTATAAAAATCTTGAAATGTTTTTACATGCAGAGGCCCTGGTAGGCAGGTCAAAATGGAATGAAGGGGAGCTAGTCGCTTTTATACGAATAGGAACAGACTTTACTAATAATTTCTATCAAATTGAGGTGCCGTTAAAACCTACTGAGTTTGGAGTGACAAGTGCTAGCGATATCTGGCCCGAAGAGAACAGGCTCAATTTGCCACTTGAGCTTTTGCAGGAAATAAAAGCCAAAATTATTGGCGATCCTACAATCGTTTCGACCGAGCTGAATTTTTACCACGAAGACGGCACTCCCGTTGAAGGTGATGAACCTTATGAAATGGGCAGGCTCAGGATTGGGATGAAAGGGAATCCAAGTTTTGGAAACATTAGAATGCTCATGTTAGGAGTGAAAAACGGACTACCTAAAGGAAATTCCCGAAATCTTTGCGGGGAAGTCTGGTTTAATGAACTGAGATTATCTGATCTTAAAAACGAAGGAGGATGGGCGGCCATAGTAAATATGGATGCCAATCTTGCCGATTTCGCAAGTCTATCGGCTACCGGGAGAAAGAGCACAGTAGGATTTGGTGCTCTGGAGGAGGGACCGAACCTGAGAAGTCGTGAAGATTTACAGCAGTATGATGTGGTAAGTAATATGAATGTGGGGCAGCTCCTTCCACCAAAATGGGGAATCAAAATACCTGTAAGTTACAGTATAGGAGAAGAACTCATTACTCCACAATATGATCCAGAATTTTTGGATTTGGAACTGGAAACCGTTCTTGAAAATGCTGCTACCCCAGAAATTGAGCAGGACCTGAAAGAACGAGCCGAAAGCTATACCAAACGACAGAGCATAAATGTAATTGGACTGCGTAAGGAGCGAATGGGAGATGGAAAACCCATGCCATACGATATTGAGAATATTACCGTATCTTCCAGTTACAACCAGGTTGATCACCGGGATTTTGAGATAGAAGATGCTTTTGATCAAAACGTAAGGCTGGGAGCAACATATGATTATACTTTTGCACCTCTCTCTATTGAACCTTTAAAGAACATTGCGGTTCTGGACAGCAGCGCTTATTTTGCCTTGTTAAAAGACATTAACTTTAATGTATTCCCGTCAAATATTTCTGCCAGTTCCACTATTTTCAGGCAATATAACGAACAAACCTTCAGGGAGATCAATCTGCCTCCGGGGTTCCTGAACGGAATCCCAACCCTGTACCAGCGCAACTTTCTTTTTGATTGGCAGTATACCATTAATTATAATTTCACGAAAAGCCTTAGCCTGAATTTTAATTCTTCAACCAACCGTATTATCAGGAATTATCTGGATGAGGAGAACAGGCCCGATACCACCACAGATATCTGGGACGGTTTTTTCAATACAGGGATCCCCAATCAGCATTTTCAGTCCCTTCAGGTGAACTATGAACTGCCTTTTTCTAAAGTTCCTGTATTGGATTTTATCAGGACCACTTATTCTTATACAGGAAATTTTCAATGGGAAAGAGGTTCAGAGATGTTTCGTTTTCTGGATAATATTCCCAATCTGGGTAACAGTGTTCAAAATTCTAATTCTCACAAGATCAATGCGAACCTGGAGATGCAGAATCTTTATGACTATATAGGCTTGAAGAAGAGAACTAAGCAAATTGCGGGAAAAACGATAGAGGAAAGGAGTAGGAATGTACCCAGTCTTAATCAACCTCAAGGTGAAGGTAACCAGGAAACAGAGGTTGATAATGAGCTGAGCGCCGGTGATAAAACCTACAACTCCTTAATTGGAATGCTAACGGCAGTGAAAAATATCCAGGTGAACTTTCAGGAAAACAACGGTATTTTTCTTCCGGGTTATATGAATGACATAGGATTTCTTGGAACCTGGAAACCCACGGTTGGATTTACCCTGGGCAGCCAGGAAGAGGTGAGGTATCTTGCGGCCAGAAAGGGGTGGCTAACCCTTTACCAGGATTTTAATCAGCAATATTCAGAAGTAGAAAACGAACAGCTGGGTATAAATGCCAATGTCTCCCTTATTCCAGATCTTACTATTGAATTAAGTGCAGGTAGAATGTATTCTGAAACATTTTCAGAAAATTACCGGGTAGTCAATAATCAATACATGCCGCTTACACCGGTGACCTTTGGAAACTTTAATATTTCTACTATTCTTATAGGAACGGCATTTAATGAAAGTACCGCGGAATCTTCCGCTACATTTCAGGAGTTTCGGGAAAACAGACTTACTGTAGCCCGACGGCTTGCCATTGAGAATGGATTTGATCCTAATAATACAGATGCGGATGGCTTTCCTGTAGGTTTCGGGAAAACGAGTCAGGATGTTTTACTTCCGGCTTTTTTGGCGGCCTATTCCGGCAAGGATGCAGGAGATATCAAAATGGGTGCTTTCAGGGATTTCCCGCTGCCAAACTGGAATCTTAAATATACCGGGTTTATGAGAATACCCTGGTTTCAAAAGAAATTTAAACGATTCTCTGTTAATCATGGGTACAGCGCAGGATATACCATAAACCAATTCCAGACCAATCTGGATTATGATCCTGAAGATCCCACGGCAGTTGACCAGGCAGGAAACTACAAAAGGGAATTACTGTATTCTAATGTCAATCTTACCGAGCAGTTTAGTCCTCTTGTACGCATTGACCTGGAAATGGAAAACTCCGTAAAGATACTGGCTGATGTTCAAAAGGACAGGGCACTTTCCCTTAGCTTTGACAATAACCTGCTGACTGAGATTAGCGGGAACCAATACACCCTGGGGCTGGGGTACAGGATCAAAGACCTGAAGTTTACAACCACCGTAGGAGGGCAACAACGTATCTTGAGCAGTGACCTTAATTTCAAAGCAGATGTTTCATACCGGCATAATGAAACGATAATCAGGTATCTCGATGTGCAGAATAACCAGGTCACGGCGGGCCAGGACATATGGGCTATAAACTTTGTTGCAGATTATGCCCTTTCCAAAAACCTTACGGCTATGGTGTATTATGATCACAGTTTTTCAAAATATGCCATTTCTACCTCCTTTCCTCAAACCACCATCAGGTCTGGGATAACTTTGAGGTATAACTTCGGAAATTAACAAATGGCCCTTGAACAAAACAATTAAAAAATTAACTTTGCAATTATAAATAGCTAACCAATGAAAATTCCAAAAGATTTAAAGTACACCAATGATCACGAATGGGTGAAAATTGAAGGCGATGTAGCCACTGTGGGTATTACCGATTTTGCTCAGGGAGAATTGGGAGACATAGTGTATGTAGAAGTAGAAACAGTTGATGAAACCCTTGAGAGAGAAGAGGTATTTGGTACTGTTGAAGCGGTAAAAACCGTTTCAGATCTTTTTGCCCCGCTTTCGGGAGAGATCATCGAGTTTAATGAAAGCCTTGAAGATGAGCCTGAAAAGGTGAATACAGATCCCTATGGAGATGGATGGATGGTGAAGATCAGGTTCAGTGATGCTTCAGAACTTGATGATTTGTTAAGCGCTGAAGAATATTCTGAAATTATTGAGGGCTAGACACCTAATTTTAATTTCCGCCATCGTTTATACGATCGCAATTCTCTATTTATCCCTGATTAACCTGGCCGACACGCCGGTTAAGGAGCTGGGGATGAGTGACAAGATCATGCATGGAGGGGCTTATTTTGGTCTCGCGGCTTTATGGCTGATCGTTGTGATTTTTAACGAAGAAAACAGGCTCCCGTTCAGTAAAGTTGTGCTGATTTCAATAATATCGATCATTTTTGGCATTTTTATTGAGGTTCTTCAGGATAGATTGACCACTTATCGCCAACTTGATCTCCATGACATTTTAGCCAATAGCATTGGAGTGATTAGCGCGGGAATTTTGGTATGGCTTTTAAAGGACTCTCTAATCAGGTTAAAAGCTAAGATTAATTTATTTTTTAGTAAAAAATAATTATTTTAGCCCACCTATAATTAAAACGGAATTATGAAACCCAAGAAAAACCCAAAAGCTGATTTGTCCAGGAGAAGCATTCTCTTCTTTCAGATTGGAATGATTTTGATGCTTTTTATAACATGGAGGGCAATTGAGTGGAGAACTTACGATAAGGAAGCCATAGATACCGGAATGGTCGATATGGATGCCTTTGAGGAGGAAGATGTGCCAATCACAGAATTACAGAATACACCGCCACCGCCACCGCCGCCACCGCCACCAGCTCCCGAGGTTATCGAGGTTGTAGAAGATGAGGAAGAAGTAGAAGAGACCATTATTGAGTCTACAGAAACGAATCAGGATGAGATCGTGGAAGTGGAAGAAGTTGAGGTTGTTGAAGAAGAAGAAGAGATTGGGGATGTTCCGTTTGCTGTAATTGAAGATGTGCCTATCTTTCCAGGATGTGAGAGCAAAAGAAACAACCAGGAGCGTAAAGACTGTATGAGTGAAAAGATCAATGATTTCGTGAACCGTAGATTTGATACAGGTCTGGGAAGTGATCTTGGACTATCTGGGATTAACCGAATTTACGTTCAATTTAGGATCGAAAAAGATGGAAGCGTGACGGTTCTTGGGGCACGTGCACCACACCCTCGCCTTAAGCAGGAAGCAGAAAGAGTTGTGAACATGCTGCCTAAAATGCAGCCGGGTAAACAACGAGGTAAAGCTGTAGGGGTACTTTATTCTTTGCCTATTACCTTTAGAGTTCAGGACTAACATAGGTTCTATAGAAGATATTAATCCCGCACTTTATGAGTGCGGGATTTTTTTTGTCTTTTAGAATCCTCCTGTTGAGTCTACTTTAATTATTTATTTCTGTACCTTTTTTTTAGGCTCAAAGGGAACTTCTCTAAAAAAATGTATCTTTCAGCCAGCTAATTTAAACAGGATCCTTCAAAAATGATGAAGTCTTACCCGCTGCTGTTCCTTCTAATTTCCTTCACTTCTTTTTCCCAAACCTTTGTGGGTGATCATGAGCGATATCCTTCTTTTGAGGAGTGTCGTGAAGTGGAATTTGAACAGGAGGAGAAATGCTTTACCAATACGCTCAAGTCAAAAGTGCTGCAGGAATTTGAAATGCCACAGGTGGTTGTAAACGATGCTTTTAAAGGGGAATTAGTGATTCTTTTTGAGGTGAATAAAGAGGGAAACTTTAAAACAATTTATGTAGACGCGCCTTATCCTGAATTAAGAACAGAAATAGCCAGGGTTTTTAATACGTTTCCGCAAATTCAACCGGCAACCTATAACAGCAGGCCTATAGGTATGCAGTTCAGGATGCCTGTTAAGATCCCTCTCGATCGAAATGCCTGGAAAGTCCTAAAGTTTGAGAGTATTCAAAGTGCTCCTGCTACCCGGGCAGATATGACTGAAGAATATGACCAAATAAAAACCCTTCCCATTATTAATAAACGTCCTTCCAGTGAATTAAATATCCCGTTGTCTCATGAACTTTATAGCAGGTTTGACGCCGAAGTAAATCGGGTAGGTATAAATTTCCATTCGGCTTCCAAACCATTCCTGTATTCAGACGTGCAGCCGTATTACGATTTCAAAGCGCAGGAAGAGCTCTTGCATAAACCGGTTGATAGCTGGTTTGGTCGTAAATTATGGAACGAGCACCTGTTTAGGTTTCAGGGGGAAGATTATTGGTTCACGGTAGACTTTGGTCTTGATCTGCAGGTAGGAAAAGACCTGGATAGTGAACTTGATGTAACCTATAACAATACCCGTGCTGCTATTTTTCAAGGTGGGTTGGGGAAAAATTTTAATTTCTACTCTGTAGTATATGAAAGTCAGGGAAGGTTTGCTGATTATTTTAACCGCTATGCGGTATCATTAAGGCCGGGGACTGAAGGGGCAGCGATCATTCCTGCAAGAGGGGTGGCTAAAAGTTTCATGGGGCAGGCTTATGATTATCCTGTGGCTGAGGGCTATCTTTCCTTTAGTCCTGCCAAATTCTTTAACCTGCAGTTTGGACACGGGAAGAACTTCATTGGAGATGGTTACCGTTCTCTTCTGTTAAGTGATAATGCTTCGCCTTATCCCTTTTTTAAGTTAAATACCACTTTTTGGAAGATTAAATATACCAATACCTGGATGTCGCTTCGGGATGTAAGACCAGAGGTGACAGGAGAGGATTCTTTCCGAACAAAATTCATGGCAAATCATTACCTCAGTTATAATGTCACCAAAAGACTTAACATCGGATTTTTTGAATCTGTACTGTGGGAAAATGATAATAATCGGGGGTTTGATCTCAACTACCTCAACCCCGTCATTTTTTACCGCGCTATAGAATATTCTACGGGTCACCAGGCTGGGAATGCCATAATGGGACTTACCGGGAAATATAAATGGAGTGACCAGGTACTTATGTATGGTCAATGGCTAATAGATGAATTTTCCTCTGTGGATGTTTTTGGGGGAGAAGGCAGCTGGAAAAACAAACATGGGTTCCAATTAGGGGCGAAGTATTTTAATGCTTTTAATATTCCTGAATTTTACCTGCAGCTGGAATATAACCAGGTGCGGCCATATACCTATTCTCATAACACGATCACCCTTAATTACGGGCACAACAACCAGTCCATGGCACATTTTTGGGGTGCTAACTTTAAGGAAGTTTTGGGGATCGCGAGATACCGGCAGGGGCGTTACTATGGAATGGTGAAAGCTATTTACGGGCAGCGAGGTTTTGATTATAATATACCTGAGGATATGGCTTATTATGGCGGAACTATCTATAGGGCAGAAGAGGAGAGGCCTTTTGAAACTGCGTCAATTGGACAGGGCAATACCGTGAACTCTTTCTTCGCCGAAACCGAAGTGGGTTACATAGTCAATCCTGCCACCAACCTGAAGTTTTTCGGGAGTTTTATTTATCGAAATTTTGATCCTCAGGTGAATACACCTTCCACCTTTAATAATACGACCTACTGGATCAATATTGGTTTAAGAACAGACATTCTCAACTGGTATTTTGATTATTAATGGTCTAAAAACCTGATAATCAATATCGCATTTTTTTAACTCTTAAAAAATTAACGTTTTCTACGCCTTGCCAAAAAACAATTAAGGAGTATCTTTGCGCCAATTAAAATCAGGTTTTTTGGAGAATACCCGTGTACATAGTACTTCAGTTTCTTTAGTTTCAGATCTGAAGGAGATCACCAAAATGAGGCTCGCCGTAAGCGTAGTGTTCTCTTCGGTGGCAGGATATTTTTTAGGTGCAGATAGTGTTGATCTTATGACTGTGATCATGCTGGCTATAGGAGGGTACTGTCTCGTTGGTGCTTCAAATGCTTATAATCAGATCATCGAGAAAGATCTTGATTCCCTGATGGACAGAACCCGCAATCGTCCCGTTCCTTCTGGAAGAATGTCTGTGAATACCGCATTTTTTATTGCGAGCACCTTGACCATTCTTGGACTGGTCATTTTATACTTAATAAACCCAAGAACAGCCATGTTCGGGGCTATTAGTATCTTTCTATATGTGAGTGTCTATACTCCATTAAAGACAAAAACCCCTTTATCGGTTTTTGTGGGTGCCTTTCCAGGTGCCATTCCGTTTATGCTAGGATGGGTAGCCGCGACCGGTAACTTCGGGATAGAACCGGGTACCCTTTTTATGATCCAGTTTTTCTGGCAATTCCCTCATTTCTGGGCGCTTGGGTGGTGGCTGTATAAGGACTATGAAAAAGGAGGGTTTTTTATGCTTCCCACCGGGAAAAGAGATAAGGGTACGGCTGTGCAGATCGTTTTGTATACTATCTGGACCATTATTGTTTCTGTCATTCCCGTTTTTGGAATGACCGGTAAACTGTATCTTACTCCATTTTCTGCTGGATTAGTGATTCTAATTGGGGGCGGGATGTTGTATTACGCCGTGAAATTGTACCGGGACAGAGATGAGAAATCGGCTAAAAAATTAATGTTTGCAAGTGTATCTTATATCACTTTGCTTCAAATAATATATGTATTGGATAAATTGATTCGCACATGGATTTAACACAAGGAACACATGAACATAAGGCGGGTCGCGCCAAAAAGATGATGCTATGGTTTGGAATTATCAGTATGGCCATGATGTTCGCCGGCCTTACCAGTGCTTATGTGGTAAGTAAAAGCCGGCCAGACTGGCTTTCTGAGCTTGAATTGCCTAATGCATTTTACTGGAGTACACTGGTGATCTTTTTAAGCAGTATTACAATTCATCTGGCAGAAAAGGCCGTGAAAAAATCAAATAGAGCTTCGGCAACAGGTCTTCTGTGGGCGACGCTGGGCCTGGCCGGAGTGTTTATATTTTTACAGTTCCAGAGTTTTAGTTCCCTCATTGCAGAAGGATATTATTTTACCGGAAGCGAAAGTACTGTTACCACATCTTTCATTTACGTAGTGGTTTTGTCTCACCTTGCCCACCTGGCAGGGGGGATAGTGGTCCTTTTGGTCCTAATTTATAACCATTTTAAACAGAAGTATCAGGCAGGGCAAACCCTTGGTTTAGAACTCGGTGCCACCTATTGGCACTTTGTGGATGCCCTGTGGATCTACCTGTTTTTGTTTTTATATTTCTTTAGATAATAAAAAACCTTATTTTTGCCGAATACTTAATTTCAAATTCTTTCTATGGAAGCTACTGTTACCAGAACAGGTACTGAAGGAAAAACCTGGGGCGGTGGAAATGAACCTCTAAGGGTAAGTTATGGGAAAATGATGATGTGGTTCTTCATTTTGTCTGATGCACTTACTTTTTCCGGTTTTTTGGCCTCATATGGTTTTGCGAGATATAAATTTTCTGAAAGCTGGCCAATTGCAGATGAGGTCTTCAATCACTTCCCGTTCTTACACGGAGTGGATGCACCTATGTACTACGTGGCCCTCATGACTTTCATACTTATCTTCTCTTCTGTAACCATGGTTTTGGCAGTAGATGCCGGGCACCAAATGAAAAAGGCCAAAGTGACCTTTTATATGTTATTGACGATAATTGGTGGTTTGATCTTCCTTGGTTCTCAGGCCTGGGAGTGGAAGAATTTCATTCAGGGAACTTATGGTGCGATCCAGACAAAAGGAGGTAATATCCTGCAGGTAGTTGATGAGGAAGGTCACAGAGTTGCCATTGCAGATTTCGTAGTGGCTACTCCCAAAGAAAGGCTTCAGCACGAAAGATCTAACGGACTCTGGTTCGTGGACGAGCCTACTATTCCTGCTTATGATGTAAATGATGTGCTTGCAAGCTTTAGAGCTAATCCTAACTTATTGATTAGAACCCAGCAATTAACTGAAAGAGGTGAAAAAGTAGTTTTGACCCGTCAGGAATCTTTGGCTAAATTAGATGCTGAGGCGGTAGCAGTGATCGAGGGGGCTAACCTTAAGAATAATGAATATGGAAATCCTCTATTTGCTGATTTCTTTTTCTTCATTACCGGTTTCCACGGTTTCCACGTATTAACCGGCGTATTGATTAATATTATCATATTTTTCAATGTTCTGTTGGGAACTTATGAAAGAAGAGGAAATTATGAAATGGTTGAAAAAGTTGGACTGTACTGGCACTTTGTAGATCTGGTGTGGGTATTTGTTTTCACCTTCTTCTATCTGGTATAAAAAGATATTTACAATGGCACACGATACAACACATACGCACGAATCGAATTCAAAGAGGATCTGGACAGTATTTATCATCCTGTCTGTAATTACTTTGGTAGAGGTGATCCTTGGGATCATTAAACCCGATTTTCTGGTACACACTTATTTTATTAGTCTTAAGTTATTAAACTGGATATTTATCCTTCTTACAGTTTGGAAGGCATATTATATTACCTGGGCCTTCATGCACATGGAAGGGGAGACCAAAGGCCTGCGTAGGTCTGTGGTATGGACGGCAGGTTTCCTGATTGTTTACCTGGTGTTCATTTTGCTAACCGAAGGAGACTATGTCCATGAGGTTATGAATCGCGGGTTTGTAGCCTGGGACTTTTAAAAAGTTAAATGATATTTGAAAGGCGGTTTTAAGACCGCCTTTTTTTATTTTTGTGCACTATTTCTAAACACGGAAATGAAGAAATTTTTTGTAATCATCGTTTTGTTTGCCCTTCCTTTGTTGGCATACCTTTTTTTTGCTTCGGGGGTGAACAATTTTGCCAGGCTTCCTGTTCTCAATCAGAATATAATGCCCCTGGAAAATTTTTCTACTCTTGAAGGTGAAGATGTCACTTTTGAGAATCATATTACTATTCTGGGATTTCCGGGAAGACAACCTATGGACTATTTAACCAATGCCTATCATTTGGCTGAAAAGATCTACGATCCATATGCAGAGTTCCACGATTTGTACTTTGTATCTGTGTTGCCGCAGGGAAGTGAAGAGGAAGTAGAAGAGCTTAAGAAAGAACTTTCAGGTGTGATTGACCTTAAAAAGTGGAAATTTGTGACCGGTTCTGAAGAAGATGTTCAGAATTTATTTGCCAGTCTCAATTCGAATCTTGAGCTTTCCGAAGAGCATGCTACCCCTAACGTTTTTATTATTGACAAAGAAGCGAAACTTCGAGGCAGGAATAATGATGAAGATATAGGGGAGTTATACGGCTATGATACGAGGTCTATCGCCGTTCTCAACAATAAAATGAATGATGATGTAAAGGTAATATTGGCAGAATATCGCCTGGAATTGAAAAAATATAAAGAAAACCGAAACTAGTACAATGAAGAATTATTCATACATAGGAATTTCTCTCGTGATCCTCATTTTTGGGATCATCGTAGTGCCCGAGATTATTGACAGGGTGGGCGATAGGGAAGTGGTAAGCTCCAGCCGTTCTGACGGTAGAGAGGAGCGAGCAGTCTCTTCAGAACCCTTGTCTTATGTAATGGTGAATAATTCCAGGAAAAGTATTCCAGATTTTGAATTTATCAACCAAGATGGGGATACTATCACCAACAAAGATTACGAAGGTAAAGTTTTTGTTGCGGAATTTTTCTTCTCAACCTGCCCAACCATTTGTCCCATTATGAAAAAGAATCTTGTGGATGTTCAGGATGTATTTAAAGGCAACAGTGAGTTTGGTATAGCTTCTTTCAGTATTGACCCTCAACATGATTCCCCGGCTGTTCTTAGGGAATACGCAAAGCTTAATGGTGTTGAACATGAAAACTGGCATTTGCTCACTGGTGACAGGGAAAAGATCTATGATTTGGCAAATTCAGGATTTAATATCTATGCAGGCCAAAATCCTGAGGCCGAAGGAGGATTTGAGCACTCAGGGTATTTTGCTCTAATCGATAAGGAAGGGTTTATAAGATCTCGAAAAGATAAATTTGGAAACCCTATTATCTACTATCGTGGTTCGGTTGAAAGAAATAAGAGAGTTAGTCCGGGAGAGGAAGAGCCACAGGTCGATATTTTAATACAGGACATTAAAAAGCTTTTAAAAGATGATGCTTAAAAACAGGGACAGGGTGATGGTGCCCACAATTGTTGGCATATCAATACTGGTGCCTGTACTGGTTCTTATTTTAATGTACCTGCCCCAACGGTATAACTTTGTGGGAGTTGAAATAGGAAGCTTTCCCTTTTTCCATGCTGTGCTTAATTTTTGTACGGCAATGCTGTTGGTCGCCGGTTTCTTTGCCATGCGAATGGGAGAATTGAAATGGCATCGCAATCTTATGATTACAGCCTTTTTACTTTCCGCAGTATTTTTAGTAAGTTATGTGATCTCTAAGATCAGTAATGATCCTGTGCCTTATGGAGGGGAAGGTATTTTAAGGCCGCTGTACTTTTTTGTTCTGATAACGCATATTCTGTTGTCAGCTATTATTGTGCCGCTTGTTTTATTTACCATGTACAGAGGACTTACAGGGGAAGTTGAAAAGCACAGAAAGATCGCAAGGTATACTTTCCCGGTTTGGTTATATGTCGCCGTTACCGGGGTGTTGGTGTATATTTTTATGATCCCCTATTACTAATAGATGATAATGAAAATTAAAACTGTTTTAATTCTTATTTTGCTTGTGCTGGTTTCTTTTAATACCGAAGCCCAGTGTGCCATGTGCCGTGCCGTGCTTGAAAGTGAAGCAGACCAGTCTGCTGCCAAAGGGATCAATGACGGTATCATGTACCTTATGGTTTTTCCTTATCTTCTTATGGCGGGCGTGGCTTATATGGTATGGCGATCCCGGCGCAAGGACAAAACCCCTTAGAAACTTCATTATTTTCCCGAACTGCGGAAAAATTATTCCTTTCTCGAATTTTTAATGTAACATTTCAAGATTTGGAGAGTCTAATGGGTGAGGTTTAAACCCTATTTAGATTTCCGGATTATGATAGAGATAAAAGATTTACACAAATCCTATAGAACAGGAAGTACCTCCCTTCATGTTCTAAAAGGGATAAATTTTAATGTTGCCGAGGGTGAACTGGTGTCGATAATGGGTTCTTCGGGGTCTGGAAAATCTACCTTACTGAATATTCTCGGAATGTTGGACGAAGCCGATGAAGGCACCTACACCCTTGATGGGGTGCCGATCAAAAACCTGAATGAGACGGTTGCCGCTCGCTACCGAAATAAATTCCTGGGTTTTATTTTTCAGTCTTTCAACCTTATTTCCTATAAATCTGCATTAGATAATGTTGCCCTTCCTCTTTATTACCAAGGTGTGAAGCGGAAAGAAAGGATTGAAAGGGCGATGAATTATCTGGAAAAAGTAGGTTTGGCAGCCTGGGCCAGTCATTTACCCAATGAACTTTCGGGAGGGCAAAAACAACGTGTGGCCATTGCACGTGCTCTGGCAAGTGACCCGAAAGTATTGCTTGCCGATGAGCCCACAGGAGCTTTGGATACCAAAACCTCTTATGAAGTGATGGATCTTATTCAGAAGATCAATGAAGAAGGCAGAACCATTCTTGTAGTGACCCATGAGCACGATATCGCCCAGATGACCAAGCGCATCGTGAATCTCAAAGATGGGGTGATAATAGATGATACTAAAGTAGACCAGGTTAAGGCAATGCAATATGTTTGATCTTGAACGGTGGGAGGAGATCCTGGAGACTATCAGTAAGAACAAGCTGAGAACCTTTCTTACCGGCCTTTCTGTGGCCTCGGGAATTTTTATTCTCGTTGTGCTACTAGGTATAGGGGAAGGAATGCGCAATGGAATATCCCGGGAATTCGAGCAGGATGCTGCCAACATACTATATATATGGACGGGAACGACCTCTGTAGAACACAAGGGGCTGAATCCTGGTAGACGTATTCAAATGAAGAATGCCGACTTCGATTTCATATCCCAAAAACATATTGAAGATTTGGAATACAAATCCCCATTATACAGGATCTGGAACGGTGTGGTTAACTATAAAAAAGAAACAGGTTCTTACCGCGTAGAAGGAATCCTACCAGACTATCAGTTCCTCGAAAATAGCAGTATGATGGGTGGGAGATTTATCAATTACAGCGACCACCACAACTATGAAAAAGTGGCCGTAATTGGGAAGAGGGTGAAAGATGACCTTTTCAAGGAGAAGGACGCTGTGGGGGAGTATATAGAACTTTCAAATATTAATTTCAAGGTAATTGGAGTTTTTTCAGATCCCGGAGGGGAAAGAGAGGAATCTCGTGTACTGGTTCCAATTTCTACCGCACAACGAGTCTTTAATGGTTCCAATAATGTTAACAATATGTCCTTCACCCTTCAGAAGGAAGAGAACTTTGAGGATGCACTGGCTGCTTCTAATCGTTTTTCAGAAGAAGTGGTGCAGTTCCTTAAGGAGCAACATTCTATAGCCCCTGAGGATAACCGGGCGGTCATCATTAATAATTCTTTGGAAAACGCTAAGCGATTTTATGATCTCATGGACATGATCAAATACTTTTTCTGGGGTGTGGGAATCTGTACTATTATAGCCGGTATTGTGGGTGTGAGTAACATCATGCTTATTATAGTAAAAGAGAGAACTCGTGAAATTGGGGTAAGGAAAGCGTTGGGAGCACAACCCTGGTCTATAGTTGGTATGGTGCTTCATGAGTCGATATTTGTGACTGCAATTGCAGGATTTTTGGGCTTAATTGGGAGTCTGGCCCTGTTGGAGTGGGTAGGCCCAATGATTGAAACTCAATACATCGCCAATCCTTCTGTCAACTTTAATGTGGCCCTAACCACGGTTTTCATCCTGATTATTGCAGGGGCGATGGCAGGATTTTTTCCCGCCTGGCGTGCCGCCAGGATCAAACCAATTGTTGCACTTAGAGATGAATAGTAATGTTTAGCAGGGACAACTGGAACGAAATAATTGAAGCGCTGAGCTCAAACTGGTTCAGGACCACCCTTACGGCTTTTGGGGTGCTCTGGGGGATCTTTATCCTGGTGATTCTTCTTGCGGCAGGGAAGGGATTAGAAAATGGTGTAAAACAAGGTTTTGGAGGAATGGCTACTAATTCCATGTTCATGTGGACCCAAACTGCATCCAAGCCTTACAAAGGGCTTCCAAAAGGTAGACGCTATAGCTTCAAAACCGAGGATGTTGCCGCTATAAGGGAAGCGGTACCCGATCTACGGTTTGTGTCTCCCCGCAACCAGTTGGGAGGTTTTGGAGGAACAAACAATGTGGTGAGAGGTTTGAACACCGGGGCCTACAATGTGTATGGGGATTATCCCGAGATCATTCAGCAGGAGCCAATGGATATTACCTCGGGGCGCTTCGTCAATTATTCAGATATCAATGAAAAAAGAAAGGTTGCTGTAATTGGAGAAGGAGTACGCCGGGAAATGTACGAGAACGGAGAAGAAGTTTTAGGTTCCTATCTTAAAATCAATGGGGTGAATTTCATGGTAATAGGAACTTATAAAAAGAAGGGAAACAACAATGGTAATTCAGAAGAGGCCCAGAAACAGATCTATGTGCCATTTACAGCCTTTTCGCAGGCTTTCAATCGTGGAAATAATGTGGGGTGGATGGCTATTACTGCTGTAGACGGAGCCTCGATAACTCAACTGAAAGGACAGATCATTGATGTGATCAAATCGCGCCATTCCATTCATCCTGAAGATGACCGGGCAGTTGGGAATTTTGATCTTTTTGAAGAATTCAGCAAGATCAACGGGCTGTTCGTTGCTTTAAAAGGAGTTGCTTATTTCGTGGGGATCCTGGTATTATTATCTGGGATCATTGGAATAAGCAATATCATGCTCATTGTAGTGAAGGAACGAACAAATGAAATAGGAATAAGAAGAGCTCTGGGAGCCAGCCCCTGGAGCATTAGGGGACAGATTCTTATGGAGTCTGTTTTTCTAACTATTATTTCGGGAATGGCCGGAATAGTGATGGCAACAGGTATTATCGCGCTAATTAATTATGCAATGAGAGGGATGGATACATCTGAAATGATGTTTGCCAATCCAAGTGTTGACCTGGGGGTGGTGATGACTGCCCTTGGAATCCTGGTTTTTTCAGGATTGCTGGCGGGTTTGATCCCGGCGCAGAACGCTATCAGGGTGAAACCTGTAGATGCTTTAAGAACAGAATAATAATGAAATCGAAGTCTAATAATTTACCAGAATGAGAAGAGTTGTAACTATCTTGATTATTTTAACCATAGTACTGGGATTCGGGTTTGCTTTGTATTACCTGTACCAGAAGAATCAGGAAGATCCTGTTATCTATGAAACGGAACAGGCCTCCGTACAGACCATTGTTAAAAAAACAGTGGCCACAGGGAACATTGTTCCTAAGGAGGAAGTATTGATCAAGCCAAACATTTCAGGAATAATTGATGAAATATTTATAGAGGCTGGAGAAAGAATAGAAGCAGGAGATCTGATCGCTAAGATTAGAGTGATCCCAAACGTTTCTGCACTGCAAAGCGCTAAAGACGCCGTAACTACTGCGAAGATCAACCTGGATAATGAAAAGAAAATCTATGAAAGGCAGAAGATGCTTTTCGAAAAAGGGGTGATCTCAGCCAATGAGTTCGATAATGTAGATGTAGCTTATAAACGCGCTGAACAGAACTTTAGATCTGCACAACAAAATTATGAGATCGTAAAGACAGGTACCACCAGTGGTCTTGAAAGCTCTGCAAATACTATGATACGATCAACTGTAGAAGGAATGGTGCTTGATGTTCCCGTAAAGGTTGGAAACCAGGTTATAGAAAGTAACAACTTCAATGACGGTACTACCCTAGCTGTGTTGGCCGATGTGAATGAGATGATCTTCGAGGGAAAAGTAGATGAAAGTGAAGTAGGTAAGATAAAGGAAAACCTGCCACTGGAAGTAACTGTTGGAGCTATAGAGAATAAAACTTTTGATGCGGTTCTTGATTACATTGCTCCAAAAGGAGTGGAAGATAATGGTGCTATACAATTTAATATTAAAGGCACCCTGAACAAGGCAGATACTACTTTTATAAGAGCCGGGCTAAGTGCTAATGCCTCTATCATTCTGGCGAAAGCGACAGATGTTCTTGCGCTTAAGGAGGCGTTGGTGCAGTTTGATCCTAAAACCCAGCAACCCTACGTGGAGGTACAAACAGGAGACCAGGAGTTCAAAAGGCAGGACCTGGAACTGGGAGTGAGTGATGGAATTTTTGTCGAGGTGAAAAACGGAATTTCAAAAGACGACAGGATCAAGGTTTGGAACCAACTTAAACCCGCAGGATTTACTTCAAATTAAGAAGTGTAACATCTTTAACTTTTCTAAGACCTACCTTTCACAACCAATAGTATGAAAAAAATAATATTATCTGCGCTTTTATTTTCCTTTGGGATAATTGTAAATGCGCAACAAAAAGAGTGGACTTTACAGGAGTGCATTATCTATGCCCTTGAAAATAATATTTCTATCAAGCAGTCTGAGCTTGATGTTAAACTGGCTGAAATTGGAATTTCAGATGCTGTGGGAAACTTTTTGCCTGGTGTCAATGCCTCGGCCTCAAATTCCTGGAACACGGGTCTTACACAGAATGTGACTACCGGGATTCTGCAAACACAAACCACCCGTAACTTTTCAGCGGGAGTAACTGCCAGTATGACCTTATTTGACGGGCTTCGAAATATCAAGCAGTTACAATACGCGAAAATGGCAAAATTGGCCGGTGAATATTCACTGGAGCAAATGAAGGATGACATTGCACTTTTTGTGGCTAATTCGTATTTGCAGGTGCTTTTCAATAAAGAAAGCCTTAAGGTGATAGAGGCGCAGCATGAGATCACACTCGAGCAACTGGAAAGAGTACAGGAATTGGTAAGGGCAGGTTCTCTTCCCCAGGGTGATCTTCTTGAGATCAAGGCTACTGCTGCCAATGAAGAGCAGCGAATAATAGTTGCTGAAAATAATGTGAAGATTTCCCTTATCGCGCTGGCGCAAACCCTTTTGATCAAGGACTATGAGAATTTTAATATTGCAGATGAGGAGTACGATGTTATTGGGAGTGAAGTAACGGATATTCCTGTTTCAAGAGTTCTTGAAAATGCCGAGGAGGAGAGATACGAGGTAAAGGTAGCACAGGCCAACCTGGAACTGGCAGAAAAAGAAAAGGAGATTGCTAAAGGCGCCTACTGGCCAACGCTGGGAGCCTTCTTTAACTACAATACCCGGGAAACCGGTGCAGGAAGGATCGTGGCAGGAGGATTAGACCCCGATGAGCCATACCGGCAAATAGGATTTGTTGAAGGTACTGGCGATATAGTGGTTGCCCCTAACATGGTAACCGAGATAGGTAGTCCCATCCCGTTCTTTGAGCAGCTACAGAACAATGACGGAATTTCCTATGGTGTTCAATTGAACGTACCCGTCTTTAATGGTTTTTCCACAAGGAATTCCGTAAAAAGAAGGGAAGTGGAAGTGTTGCGATCAGAATACAGGCTGGAACAAACCAAACTCGATCTTGAATCAAACGTGTACCAGGCTTATGTCGACGCCAAAGGAGCTTTGAAGGCATATGAAGCGGCTCTTACTGCTCTTGAGGCGCAATTGTTGGCCTATGATTATGCCACCGAAAGATATAATGTTGGCCTTACCAATGCATTTGATTTTAGTCAGGCTAAATTCAATCTTGAGAACGCCGAGAGTGAGGTAGTAAGGGCTAAATATGATTATATCTTTAAACTAAAGGTTCTGGAGCTGTATTTTGGTATACCCGTAACCCAACTTAAATTTTAAAGCATGAAAAAAAAGACCCTCTTCATAATTGTTGGAATTGCATTAATCTTAATTGTCCTGCTGGTAGTGGGAAAAAAAGCCGGTTGGTTTGGGAAATCGGGAAATTATAAAGAAGTTGAAATAACAGAGGTAGAGAAGACCAATATTATTGAAACGGTTTCAGCTACCGGAAAAATTCAACCAGAGGTAGAAGTGAAACTTTCTTCGGAAGTTTCCGGCGAGATCATTGAATTGCCTGTAGTAGAAGGACAGCAGGTTGAAAAGGGAGATCTTTTGGTGCGGGTCAATCCTGAAATTTATCAATCGAATTTGGAACGGTCGCAGGCAGGACTTCAGAATGTGCGAGCGAACCTTGCTCAAACCGAAGCCAGTTTAAAGGAAGCCAAAGCAAATTTTGAACGAAATAAGACTCTTTTTGATAAGGGAATCATATCAAAAGCAGAGTGGGACAGGATTGTTTCTGCCTATGAAGTAGCCCAGGCCAACAGGCAATCTGCCTATTACAATGTGCAAAGTGCAGCTGCCAGTGTAAACGAGGCGAGAGAAAATCTTGGGCGAACAACTATTTATGCACCCATGTCTGGCACAGTCTCTTCTCTTGATGCCGAGTTAGGGGAAAGAGTAGTGGGAACCCAACAAATGGCCGGTACTGAGATCATGAGAGTAGCCAATCTCTCAAATATGGAGGTAGAAGTAGATGTGAATGAAAATGATATTGTAAAAGTCTCTTACGGTGATTCGGCCATTGTTGAAGTTGACGCCTATCTTAGGGAAGAATTCAAGGGACTTGTGACCGAAATTTCTAATTCTGCAAATTCTGCACTAACTGCAGACCAGGTGACTAATTTTAAGGTGAAGGTTAAGATCCTGAAAGATTCCTATTCTCATTTGCTAGAAGGAAAGCCAGAGAACTATTCTCCTTTTAGACCCGGTATGACTGCAACAGTTGATATCATCACCAATAGAA
This sequence comes from uncultured Flavobacteriaceae bacterium, assembly GCA_964627595.1. Classification (GTDB taxonomy): domain Bacteria; phylum Bacteroidota; class Bacteroidia; order Flavobacteriales; family Flavobacteriaceae; genus Salinimicrobium. Next base: position 20,964 of record CAZVKA010000008.1, read on the forward strand.
AGGATGATATTATCGCGGTACCCATAAGTGCCATTGTAGTAAAGAGTGATACTTCTTCTACTGCTACCGGGAGAAAGGTTGGTGAAAAGACCCTTGAAGACAAAAAGTTTGAAACTGTTTTCGTCAAGAAGGGAGAAGAAGCTAAATTGCGGGTCATAAAGACCGGGGTTCAGGACGATTCAAAAATAGAGATCACCTCTGGGCTTGAAGTAGGGGAAGAAGTAATAACCGGCCCCTATAATACCGTTACCAAATCTCTGAAGTCAGGAGATAAGGTGGAAGTATCGGGTGAAAAGGAAATGGAATAAAAATAAATTTATCGCAGTTTGATTTTATGTATTGAAACGGCTACTACAAATTGTTCTGTAGCCCTAGGTAAAGAAGGGAAATTAGTAGCGCTGAAGGAGGATTACAGCAGTGACTATTCGCATGCAGAACGACTTCATTTATTCATTGATGCCATACTTAGGGAAAATGACCTGGAGTCCAAAGACCTGTCTGGAGTAGCTGTGAGTAAAGGTCCGGGTTCTTACACCGGCTTAAGGATAGGGGTCTCTGCGGCTAAAGGGCTTTGTTTTTCTTTAGATATACCATTGATTTCCATTCCTACACTAACTTCACTTGCAAGGCAGGTAGATGTGGAAGCGGGAGAATTTATTATTCCTCTTTTGGATGCCCGTCGCATGGAAGTGTACACCGCCGGATTCAATTCCAGCTTTGATCAGGTCTTTGATACCAGGGCACAGATCCTGGAGGAAGATGCCTTTGCCGCATATCTTGATAAAGGAGTGGTGACCTTTATAGGCAATGGAGTGGAAAAATTTCAGAAGATCTGCCGGCACGAGAATGCAGTTTTTATTAAAGGTAAATTACCATCGGCTGCAGAAATGCCTTCTATTGCATTTGAGAAGTTTCAAAAAAGCGATTTTGAAGATGTCGCTTACTTTGAGCCGTATTATTTGAAAGACTTTAAAGCGGGTTAAAAGACATTATCCCATAAAACAATAACAGCCGCAGAAAACTCTACGGCTGTTATCGTTTTATAGGAGCGTAATGTTAAGAAGCATTCACCGCTTCAGCTTTTTTACTGTGGTCAAAGAAATGCACATCTCTTTGAGGGAAGGGAATAGATATTCCGGCCGCTTCCAGTCTTCTTTTAGCCTCTTCAATGGTGTACCAGTGGCGTTCCCAAAAAACCTCATTTCGAGCCCAGAAACGCACCGAGAGGTTTACTGAGCTGTCGGCAAGCTCGGTGACCATTACCGCCGGCGCAGGATCTTTAAGAATGTCTTCCTGCTCCTGTAACAGTTCCAGCAGGGTCTCTTTAGCAATTTTTATATTGCTCTCGTAGGAGATCCCTATGGTGATAGCATCTCTCCTTGTAGCTTCGCCGGAGTAGTTCACAACATTTGAATTGGAGAGCTCTCCATTAGGAATGATAGCCAGTTGGTTTCCAAAAGTGTTCAATTTAGTATAGAACAGGGAAATTTCTTTCACACTGCCCGAAATACCATTTACCTCAATCCAATCACCCAGTTTAAAAGGTTTCAGGCCAATGATAAGTACTCCACCGGCAAAGTTTGAAAGTGAGCCTTGGAGGGCCAATCCTATTGCAAGTCCGGCAGCACCCAGTATTGCAATAAAGGAAGTAGTTTCAATGCCCAGCATGCCTACCACACTAACGAGCAACATTATAATGAGTGCCCAGTTGATGATCGTTGCTAGGAAGCTACTCAATGCGGGATCATACTGTCTTTTGTTGAAGAACTTTTTCAGGTATTTTATAAGTGCTTTTATGAGCCACCATCCAACGGCGAGCCAAAGAAGCGCTCCTAAGAGGTCGGGAAGAAAGGTCAGTAGATCTTCAGCGTATTCTTGGGAAAGTTCAGTTAAATTGTCAATATCTTCCATATTTATTCTTTGCTGCAAAGAATAAATTTTTAAGAGTTCTTTAATGTTTAAATTTTGTTAAAAGTGCCGTAAATCCTGCCATTCACTTACAAATAATAAAAGCTCCCAATAGGGAGCTTTATCGCTAACTAATTAAACGGGTTGATCAGGCATCAACTTCAAAGGTAATTTTTACAATTACCCGGTAATCAGTAATCTTATCACCTGATACATTCGCTGTCTGATCTTTGACGTAAACAGAACGAATATTTTTTACTGATTTTGCTGCCGTTTTTACAGCATTTTTAACGGCCTCTTCCCAACTTTGGTCAGAATTCGCCATTATTTCTATCACTTTCATTGTTGCCATAATTGGATTTTTTTGGTTGTTATTGAAATTTAAATCGTTGATTATCAATATACAAAAACAATATATCCCGGCTTTCTAAGGAAGTGTTAAACCTTTAGCGCCTCAAGGCTAAAAATCAACAGGGAATACCTTTTCAAGTATTCCCTGCAGATAAATTAAGTTTTTGAAATCTACTGCTAGCCGTTAATGGCTTCTACTCTTTCCACTCTGCCCTGCAACATTTCTTTGAGCATATTTTCTATCCCGTTCTTAAGAGTGAAAGTGGAGGAGGGGCATCCGCTGCAGGCTCCCTGTAAGATTACCTTGACCAACTTTTCGTTCGAATCATAGGATTCGAACATGATATTGCCGCCATCACTGGCCACGGCAGGTTTTATATATTCATCAAGGATGGCTACAATTTCCTTGGAAGTATCATCAAGTTGAACCTCTTTAATTTCAGTTTTTTCTGAAGTCGTAGATTGTGTTGAAGTGACATGATCATCTGAAAGTACTTCTTTGCCCTGCTCAAGATAACTTCGGATAAACTCCCTGATCTCAGAAGTGATATCTTCCCATTCTGCAATGTCGTATTTAGAAATAGAAATATAGTTGTCATCAAGGAACACCTCCTTTACGAAAGGAAAATGGAATAGTTCTTTTGCCAAAGGAGCATTTTTTGCCTCATCAATATTTTTAAACTCTACCGACTGAAGGACCAGTTTTTTGTTGGCAACGAATTTCATCACGGTTGGATTCGGGGTGCTTTCGGCATATACAGTCACCGGAATCTTTTGATTCTCTTTTTCAGAAGGGGTTACCACTACACCGTCGTTGTTCAGAAAAGCAGAAATTTGATCTGCGATCTCCTGCTGTACATCCTTCCAGTGAACAATGTTGTACTTTTCCAGGGCCACAAAATTCTGTGCGATATACACGGTTTTTACGAATGGCAAATGAAAAAGCTGCTGGGCGAGGGGTGAACGCTCTGCTTCCTCAATATTATGAAACTCAAAACTTTCATGCTGGGTGAGGAATTTATTGGCCTCAAACTTCACAATAGTGGGTTTAGTTGTAGGCTGTATGGATATAGTGAAATCTGACATATTAAATTTTTCGCAAATTTACAAAATCAAATCGTTTCCCGCCGGGTATTTAGAATCATTCTTTTTGAACCAGAACCCTTTAGAATTCCAGGTAAGAAACCTGGTAGTTCTCTGAAGTTTCTGCTATCAGGTTTTGGAGGATGGCCGGGTTTGCGTTAGTAAAGAATTGGGGGGCGGTTTGTTGAGATACCGCAAGCAGGTTGAGGCTTTGAAGCACCAGTTTGGTTTGCCTGGCCACTGCCATTCCCGAATCAATAATGGTGACATGCTGTGGAAGGATCTTGCGAAGAGTGGGAATTAGGTAGGGGTAATGGCTGCATCCAAGAACCAGGTAATCTATGCCTCCCTGGATCATTGGCTCAAGCAATTCTACAAGCATTCCTTCTACTTTTTCCGAGTCCTTATTTCCTTTTTCGATCTCCTGTACCAGACCTTTACCTACAACCTCAATGACTTTTGTATCCTTTGAATAGAGGTCTGAGGTTTTAGCAAAAAGTGCACTGGAGAGGGTGCCTTTTGTAGCAAGGATCCCTATGCACCTGGTCTTGGTTTGCAATGCCGCAGGTTTTATGGCCGGCTCAATTCCTATAAAAGGAATATTGTATGTAGTTCTTAAAATTTGGATGGCATTGGTCGTGGCGGTATTGCAGGCCACCACGATAATTTTAGCTCCCATGTTAAGGAGCTTTTCTGTGTTTTTAATACTGAGCCTGATGATCTCTTCCTCTGGCTTTTCTCCGTAAGGAGCATTAGCACTATCGGCAAGATAAACGGTGTGTTCAAGAGGCAGCAGAGTGTGAATCTCCTTCCAAATGGAAGTTCCCCCCACCCCCGAATCAAAAATACCAATAGGGCTCTCTTTGCTCATTGATGTAAAAATAAAAACTGCGCATCAATGATGCGCAGTTTTACCGGTTTATTTTTTTAAAGGAATTAGATTCCCAATTCTTTCTTTACATCAGGCATAAGATCATATCCGTCAGCCATGATCACACCTGTACCGGTTGTGGAATCAAGAACGTAATCGAATCCTTTTGCGCGGGCAACTTTTTGTATCGTTGTTCTCGCTTTTTCCAAAACAGGCTTTAATAATTCCATTTCTTTCTTCTGAAGTTCCTGCATGGCATTTTGACGATATTCCCCTATAGTTCTTTGAGTTTGCTGAAGCTCGTTAGCTCTTTTTGCATTCTCTTCATCTGTTTTTGTCTGTGCCTCAGTTTCATATCTCTTCATGGTGCTCTGGGCCTCAGTTACCATATCCTTTATTTCAGTGTCATAGGTTCTTTGTAGTTTTTCCAATTGACTCATAGCTGATTTGTAGGAAGGCATCTGTTCGATCAATTCCTGAGTAGCGATATGTGCTACTTTCGTTTGTGCATTGGTAAATGAAGTTGCTCCTAAAACTAGGGTTACAGCTATTAAAAGGGTCTTAAATTGTTTCATTTTTAAAGTATTAATTGTTGATTTATATTTCCTGAATTTATTGAAGGCCGAATTATCCGGCTATTTAATGATCTTCTTTTTTCTGTTCTCTTGCCTTGGCTATTGAATCTTTTTTGCGTTGACGTTCTTCTAGTATCTTTGCCTTTCTTTCTTCATAAGCTTTCTGTTTGGCAGTTCTAATAGAATCTCTCACGCGCATTCTCTCTTTTAAAAGGGCTTCTCTTTCAGCTTTTTTCGCCTCCTGTATCTTTTCTCTCTCTGTTACCGCTTCACTTTGTTCAACAGTCTTTTCCTCATCCCTAATCAACTCCTGCTTTTCTTTGCGGGTGTCCAGTTGCTCCCGTTTTGAGGCCCTGGTAATGCTTCTCAATACCTGGTCGCTTACGTCTAATCTGTCGGCCGCATACAGCGTGATCACATCGGCAGACTTGTCAAAGATAAGATCGTAATTCCTGTTTTTCGCTATCTCCTGTACCGCAACAAAAACCTGGTCCTGAATTGGCTTTACCAGCTGCATTTTTTGAATGATAAGGTCTCCTTTAGGGCCAAACCTTTTTTGCTGGTAATCCAGAATTTTTTCTTCCTCAAAAGCGATCTCTTCTTGCCTTTCTTCAATTAGTTCATTGGTTAAAAGAGGCTTTTCATTCGCCAGCTCCTGTTTCATTTTATCGATTCGGTTCATTTCCGTTTCGATCTCCTTTTTCCATTGTTGGACTTTTCGATCCAATTGTGCTGAAGCCTCCTGGTATTCAGGAACATTTTCCAGGATGTACTCCATGTCTACATAACCAATTCTCACCGTTTGCTGAGCTTTTGCGGTGAAACCGGCAAGAAATAAAGCGAGGGCTACAAGAATTGATTTTTTCATATCTCAAGAGTTTATAGAAAATACCATGCCAAATTAGAACTGCTGTCCTATAATGAAGTGAGTTTCCCAGCCGTTAGCCTGCGTCTCACCCGGAACAGGATCAAATCCATAACCAAAGTCTATTCCTAACAACCCGAATGCTGGCATAAAGATACGAATCCCTGCGCCGGCAGATCTGTTCAGCTCGAACGGATTGAAATTTTTGAATCCGTCAAAAGATGCACCCCCTTCAACAAAAGTTAGGGCGTAGATAGATGCAGTAGGTTTTAAAGTGATGGGGTATCTTAACTCTAACGAATATTTGTTATAAATTGTTGCCCCATCATTATCTGCTGCCGTACTTAATGTACCCCGGTCAACAGGTACCAGGGATTGATTTGGATATCCTCTCATCGCGATCGCTTCCCGGCCGTCAAGGCTGTACGTTCCCAGTCCATCACCACCTAAAAAGAACCTTTCAAACGGAGGTACTCCCCTTTCATTGTTGTATGCTCCCAAAAATCCAAATTCGGTATGGGCTTTCATTACCAATTTGTCATAGAGATTTTCGTACCAGGTTCCGTTGAACTTGATCTTATAGAATTCCAGCCATTTAAATTTCTCCTGGTCGATCTTAGATTGATCGGGAACTGGATCTTCTCCTGCACGTAGAGGTCGTCCCTGGCGATTGATCAAAATTCCATTGTCATTTTTAAGCTGGAATTCTCTTTGGTCTCCCAAATTCGCATAGTCCACATCATTAAACAATGAGTATGGAGGAGTTAACTTGGCAATGATCTCGAACTTTGAACCTCCTAATGGGAATATAGGGTTGGTAAAAGTATTGTCCCTTGTTAGTCCTACAGTGTAAGAAAGGTTATTGGAGTACCCGTCACCAAAAGTAAAGAGGCCTGTATTATAATTGCTCAAGTTATAGTGTTGAAAAGCCACAGCATGTGAAAGAGTAAAGAAATCATCGGGTACGGTTAGTCTTTTTGCAAGTCCAAGAGTCACACCGGTAATGGAGAATTTCCTGTCTCTGTCAGCTTCCCGCCTTCTGTAATCATAGAAGTATTGTTCTGTATGTTGGAATGAGGTAGACAATCTCCTTGGTTTTACACCTCCCCACCAGGGTTCTGAAAAGGAAAGACTGTAGGTTTGATAAAAAGTACTTGCCTGAGCTCTCAGCGATAGCGTTTGCCCATCTCCCATCGGTAATGGCTTGTATGCATCTTTGTCAAATATTCCTGCCAGTGAGAAGTTGTTAAACGAAAGTCCAAGGGTTCCTACGAATCCGCCACCGCCATATCCTCCCTGCAATTCAATTTGACTGGCCCCCGCTTCAACAACAGAGTATTCAAGATCAAGTGTTCCACTATTAGGGTCGACATTTTTGAATTCAGGTTGCAAATTCTCAGCATCAAAATAGCCCAATTGGCCCAGTTCCCTGATGGTTCTTACCACATCCTGTTTGCTGTATTTATTACCGGGTTTGGTTCGCATCTCCCGGTATATGACGTGATCTTTAGTTTTGTCATTTCCCACTACCCTAATATCATTGAAATAAGCGACCTTTCCTTCGCGTATCCTTATTTCAAAATCAATTGTGTCATTGTATACTCTTACCTCAACAGGGTTAATGTTTGAGAATAAATACCCGTTATTCTGGTAAAGATTGGTAAGGTCATTCGCGTCTGGTTTGGTAGCATCGGCGATCTGTTTCTCCAGTAAGACACCGTTGTAAACATCTCCCTTGTTTATTCCTAAAACCCTTTGCAATTGATAATCTGTATAAACACTGTTTCCAATAAAATTAATGTTGCCAAAATAATATTGATTTCCTTCCTCGATATTTAATCTTAAAGCAACCTCATCTTCATCTCTTCTAATGAGGGTATCTGAAACAATACGGGCATCCCGATATCCTTGCTCTTTATATGCTTTAATGATATTCTGCTTGTCATCTTCAAAATCTTCAGGAATGAATTTTGATCTTTTCCAGAACCTGAAGAAATTCTGCTGCTTGGTGTTCTTCATCTTACGCCTTAGCTTGGCATCAGATAGAGCTTCATTTCCAGAGATCTCAATGTCTCCTACCTTAACTCGCTCCCCTTTATCAATATTTATTACCATATTCACCTGGTTGGTGGCAATAGTATCTTCAAAAGGTATTGTATTGATGTATACTTTTGTATTTAAGAACCCATCCTCGCGATAATTATTCTCAATGTAGTTCTTAGTGGTGGTCACCAGGTTTTCAGTCACTTTGGCTCCAGGGGTGAGTTTATTCTCTTTGATCAACTCCTGCTGCTCTTTCTTTTTTACTCCCTGTAATTTTACTTCAACAAGGGTAGGTACCTCCTGGATCTCAAGTTCAAGATTCGCGGTGTCCCCCTCAATGCTGGTAACGTAAATGTTGATGTCGCTGAAAAGACCTAGGTCCCACAATTTTTTTAGTACTTTACTGATTCGATCTCCGGGAATAAAGATCTTTTCACCTGATTTTAACCCGGTGAAGGCAATCACCGTTTGTTCATTATAGGAAACGGTTCCGGTTACGTTGATCTCTCCTATGGTATATTCTTTGCCATTTGCAAGCGGCAGGTCCTGGGCTGTGGTGGTGAAACTATAAAAAAGGCAGAATGCCAAGAGTGCTATAATTTTTTTTGTTGTATTCGCACTAGCTAATTTGCTCACTTGTTTTTCCAAATCTTCGTTCTCTGTTTTGATAATTATAAATGGCCTCAAATAGATCGTCCTTGCGGAAATCTGGCCATAGTATTTCTGTAAAATATAATTCGGCATAAGCAATCTGCCACAAGAGGAAATTACTTATGCGCTGTTCGCCGCTGGTTCTTATCAAAAGATCCACGTCTGGCAAATTTCGGGTGTAAAGATGCTCATTTATAACCGATTCTTCAATAGCTTTTGATGAAATCTCGTTGTTTTTTACTTTTTCAGCAATTTCCTTTACCATATTGGTAAGTTCTTCCCTTGATCCATAGCTAAGTGCAAGGGTGAGGGTCATACGGTCATTGTTACGGGTTTTCTGAATCACCTCATTTAATTCGCGGAATGCCTTGGCTGGCAAATTTTCAAGTCTGCCTATCGCGTTAAGCCTTATGTTGTTATCCTGAAGGGTTTTGATCTCCTTTTTTAAGGAAGAAACGAGCAGCTTCATCAGCGTATCTACCTCCAGTTTAGGGCGATTCCAATTCTCTGTTGAAAAGGCGTATAGAGTGAGGTTTTTGACTCCTATTTCGCTACAACCTTCAACTACTTCTCTCACGGCTTTGGTGCCTTTTTCATGCCCTACGGCACGCATTAATCCCTGTTTTTTAGCCCATCTCCCGTTACCATCCATGATGATAGCCACGTGTTGAGGGAGGCTTTTAGGATCAATATTTTCTTTAAAATTCATTTTAATATTCGTTGTAACATGATTTGGGTCCAAAATTCAGAGTCAGGTAAATTCCTGTAAATATATACCAGTCTGTGGTGTTTGCATTTCCGAAATCTTTCGACCGGTAGCTGCTATCCACCTCAGAGGGTTTGCTGCCGTCAAGATTATCGGTAAAGGTATACCGGGCTCCAATCTCAATACCAGCTGCCAAAAATGAATTGAGGGTTTGCTTATAGCCAAATACCATAGGGATCGAAAATTCCCAGTTATTCCCTGCTTCCTCCAAGTGATTGTTCGCCGGATTGGTGTAAGCATTATTCCTCAACATAAAATGGTTGGCAAAGTAATAATTTATTCCCGTGTAAAGGTAAGGTGTGGACTGATATTTATCAGAATGCAGGTCCCAGTCCCAAAAAGTAAATTCCAGCCCCAGGGATGCTTCTGTGATGGTATTGGTAAATGAGTATCCTCTTTGCTGTCTTCTGGTCTCATGAGAATTGGCGTCATCGGCCTTTATTTCAGCATGCAGTAAAGAAAACCTGATGCTGTGGCGGTGACTGCGGTTCCATTTGAAGATTCCTCCAAAAAAGGTTGAATTTGGATTGATGTACGTTGTATTGCCTACATCCCCCACATAATTTGCGCCACCCACCATTGGGCCAATTTCGAAGTTCTGGGAATATGTCTGGTTTCCGCAAATGAATAGTAAAACCATAACAACTGTATACCTCATGGGGTTCAAAAGTTTGCAAATATAATAATATTGTTTGCTCTTCAATAATTCAGGCAAACAAGTACTTTAGCATTAACAACATTCACAGGGATTTATTGTTTAATTGCGCTTGTCTTCTCCCCATAAGAGCTTTTTCCGAAGGGTGCGCAGGAAGGTGTCTTCAGCAAATTCTACCATTTTTATCTTAAAAGGAGCTTTCTCAATAGTAACTGTGGTATTGTTTCTCAAGGATGCAATTCGGGAATCCATAGAGACAAGATAATCATTTTCTCTTCCGGAAACCTTCAATACAATTTTAGTGTTGTCCTTTATGATGAGGGGGCGGGCATTCAGGTTATGAGGAGCAATAGGGGTTATGGCTAGGGCCTTAGTGGCCGGGGTGATCACCGGGCCACCGCAGCTAAGGGAATAGCCGGTTGAGCCGGTGGGGGTGGAAATGATGAGCCCATCTGCCCAGTACGCGGTAAGATATTCGTCGTCCAGCCAGGTCTCAATGGTGATCATTGAGGTGGTATTTTTTCGGCTTACCGCAATTTCATTTAAAGCAAAGTTGTTATGGCAGAGTTGTTTGTCTTCGGGTTCAGTTTTGATGCACAGCACAGTTCGCTCAGAAAGCGTAAAATCATTCTGGAGTATCCTGTTGATGGTTCCCCTGATCTCTTCTTTGTGTACCGTTGCAAGAAAGCCGAGTCGCCCGGTGTTAATGCCTACTACAGGGATGTCGAGATCCCTTATGTAATTGACCGCTTTTAATATGGTGCCGTCTCCACCCACACTTACAAAGAGGTCGAAAGTGTCGTCAAGCTCTGTAAATGTTTTAAATTGTTTGTATTCCTTTTCAATCGATTTATTCTCGTCAATGAGTTTAAGAAAATCCTCTTCAATGAGCACTTCTACCTCTTTTTCTTCAAGGACATTTAATAATTCCTCAATATAAAATTCTGAATTGGCATGATAGAACTGACCGTAAATCCCAACTTTCCTCATTTGCCTTTAGATGTTTAAGTATTTATCCAGGTATCGGGAGCGATCCTTAAGATTTGAGGAAAAACTGTCCTCATGATGTGTGGAGGCTACTTTGTAGCCATACCTCCTAAAGGCCTGTAAAATAGTGTTGAGAGGTGTGGGCCCTGTCTTCAAGGTGATCTGTGCCATATCGTTCTCCACCTTAGAGACGAACGCACCCAAAAGATGTGCGCCATTGGACTCCACGATCTGGCTTATTTCACTAAAAGAATAATCCTTATATCCTTTTTCAATAATAAGGATGGCACCCGGGCTGTTCAGGAAAGGTGCTTCTGTGAAGAGGGTCATAATATCATGAAGTTCTATATACCCCTGGTAAACGTTCTCTTCATCAAGTACTGGCAGGATATTGGTCTCGTTCTTAGCGAAAGCGTGCAGTACATCAAGCCAGTTGTCGGTGTCGCGGGCGAAAAAACCCTCCAGGGCATATTGGTATTCCTCAACAGGTTTTTGAGAATCAAAGGAGCGAATATCATTTTCTGAAATGCTGCCAATATAGGCCCCGTTATTTTGAATGGGAATATGGGAATAGGTAAGCTGACCGAAAATAGACCTGATCTCACTAATTTTGTCGGAAACCCTGGGCATTTCAATGTCATTGATGATATATGGCTGAATGTTCATGGCTCCTCCTTTTTTCTGCAAATTAATTAAAATATTGTAGTTTTTTGCATCTTCAACTTTGTATTTTTGTTCGAAATAATCGCTGAAAATGACAAAATTAAGTGTAAATATCAATAAGATCGCAACTCTTCGAAATTCAAGGGGAGGAGATGTTCCTAATGTGGTACAGGTGGCAAAAGACGTTCAGAGATTTGGCGGCCAGGGGATTACTGTACACCCTCGCCCAGATGAGCGGCACATTAGATACCAGGATGTGTATGATCTTAGGCCGGTTGTTTATACCGAATTTAATGTGGAAGGTAACCCTGTTCAACAATTCATAGATCTTGTGTTGCGGGCAAAGCCCGAGCAGGTGACCCTGGTTCCAGATGCTGAAGATGCCATTACTTCAAATGCCGGCTGGGATACTTTAAAGCATAAGGATTTTTTACAAGAGGTTATTTCTGAATTTAAAAGAAATGATATTCGTACTTCGATCTTTGTTGATCCCGTTCCTGAAATGATCAAAGGGGCAGTGAAAACCGGCACAGACCGTATTGAGCTGTATACCGAAGCATACGCTGTACAATACGCAAAAGGCAATAAGAGTGGCATCTCGCCATACACCGAGTGTGCAGAACTCGCAAATGAACTGGGGCTGGGAATCAATGCCGGTCATGACCTTTCGTTAGAGAATATCAGGTATTTTAAAGAGAATATTCCTGGTTTGCAGGAGGTTTCAATTGGTCACGCGCTCATAGCAGAATCTCTCTACATGGGGCTAGAAAATGTGATACAGCAATATTTAAAATTACTAAGAGATTAATGAAATTACATTCTACTATTTTAGGTGAGGGTAAGCCCTTATTGATACTACACGGATTTTTAGGAATGAGTGATAACTGGAAGACTCTTGGCAGGCAGTTTTCTGAAAAGGGTTTTCAGGTGCACCTCATTGATCAGCGCAACCATGGACGCAGTCCTCATAGCGAGGAATTCAATTACACTCTTTTGGCCAAAGATATAATGGAGTACTGTGAGGAACATCACCTGGAGAAGTGTATACTGTTGGGGCATTCCATGGGTGGCAAGGTTGCCATGCTGACTGCTTCTCTTTTCCCTAATCTCCTGGAGAAGCTTGTTGTAGTAGATATTGCTCCAAAATATTATGCGCCGCATCACCAGCAGATCCTGGAAGGTTTAAAGGCAGTTGATGAAGCCAGCCTGTCCAGCCGGGGCGAGGCAGAAGACCTGCTTGCAAAATATGTGGCAGATCCTGGTGTAAAATTATTTCTACTTAAAAATCTGTACTGGAAGACAAAAGAGAAACTCTCGTTAAGGTTGAATCTTGATGCCTTGATCAATAATATCGAAGCTGTGGGAGAAGCTCTTCCTAAAGACGCTTACTTCAATAAACCTGCTTTGTTCATTAAAGGAGAGCGATCTGATTATATCACTAAAGAAGACGAAGCTCTGATTTTGAAACACTTTTCTCAAGCCCAATTTGTATCTATACCCGGCGCCGGTCATTGGGTACATGCTGAGGATAAAAAGGCATTTTTCACAGCTGTAATGCACTTCCTGTAATTAAAACCGCAGTTTGTTGTGCACGCATAATAAATAACCCTTTATTATTGCGTAATCCCCATTTTATGCTATTTTTGAACCATTATCCATTCTTTAATCTACAAATGCAATTATGAAAAAATTATTATTTCTGGCGGTATTTGCGCTTGCAAGTGCTGTGACTTATGCCGGAGGTTATCGCGTTAGTGTCCAGGGGCAGCGGGCCCTGGCGATGGGACATACCGGGGTGGCAGTCGTTAACAGTGCCGAACTGGGCTTCTTTAATCCTGCCGGACTGGTTTACCTTGAGAATAAACTTACAATTTCTGCCGGTGCTAGCGCCGTGTTTTCTGATGTGGCCTGGCAAAACCAAAGTACAGGAGAAATGGCCCGTACAGACAATCCTGCCGGAACTCCTTTTTATTTCAATGCTTCCTATAAACTTAGAGACTGGTTGTCTCTTGGTTTAAGCGTATATACTCCCTACGGTAGTACCGTACAGTGGGAAGATAACTGGGCAGGTTCTCATCTGGTAAATAATATAGAACTGCAGGCTATTTATATCCAGCCGCTTGTTTCAGTAAAAGTTGCTGAATGGTTCAGCCTTGGGGGTGGACCTATTTTCGTGACGGGAGGGGTGAACTTCAACCGTAATTTGAACAGGACCCTAACCGATGAGGATGGCAATCGTTCAAACGTGACTGTAGATGCTTCTGGAGTAAATGAGTTTGGCTGGAGTGTTAGTGCCATGTTCAAAGCTACAGATGATCTGAATATTGGTGTAAACTATCGTTCTGAGATCATTATGAATGCGGAAGGTGGAAGTGCAGACTTTCAGAATATCCCCGATTCTCCAATGACACCATTTAACGACACCACCTTTGATGCCTCATTGCCATTGCCGGCAGAACTAACGGTAGGTGCTGCATATCAGTTTGATGATAAATGGCTTTTTGCTTTTGATTTCAACCGAACTTTCTGGGGGGTATACGAATCTCTGGATCTTGACTTTGCAGATCCCAACATTCCAGATTCCCAGAACCCTAGAAATTATGAGGATTCCAATACATGGCGATTTGGGGCGCAGTATAATGCTACAGATAAACTGGTGCTGCGTTTAGGATATTATTATGACGAATCTCCGGTGCAACCGGGATATTTCGCACCCGAAACTCCACGTAACGATTCTATGGGTTTCACCGGGGGACTTTCCCTTGATGTGACTTCCAGACTGGCCATAGATGCTTCCTTTGCTTACATTAGATTTGATGAGGTAGATGCTTCTTATGATCATTATACCGAAAATGGGCAACAGGTACCCTTCGGAGGAACTTATAAATCTGTAGCCTTTATTCCTGGCCTGGGTGTAACTTATAAACTCTAATAAAAAGATTTCTATACAATGAAAAATTATATAAAATACATCGGGATTCTGGCACTGGGTATAGTTGCCTGTGAGCCTGAATTTGAAAATCCCGTCGACGCCAATGACGCATATACCAGCGGGGAAGCAGATTTTTCCAATTTTGTTGCGATAGGGAATTCCATCACTTCGGGTTATGCGGATAATGCCCTTTACATTAGCGCTCAGGAAGCTTCTTATCCAAATATTATGGCGAATCAGTTTGCCAAAGCAGGAGGTGGAATTTTCAATCAGCCTTTGATGGCAGACAATTATGGCGGACTGCTATTGAACGGCAATAAGATCGCAGATACTCGTTTGGTGCTGGCTTTTGATGCTCAGGGAAACCCTATGCCAAAGAACTTGGATGCAGAGCCCACTACCGAAGTTACTGATGTGCTTTCAGGTCCTATAAATAATTTGGGAGTACCGGGAATGAAAAGTTTTCACCTGCTTGCAGAAGGATATGGAAATGTGGCAGGAGTGGCAACCGGCCAGGCAAATCCTTATTTTGCCCGTTTTGCCTCCGCACCCAATGCTTCTATCCTGGGAGATGCGGTAGCTCAAAACCCTACCTTCTTCAGTCTTTGGATTGGCAAAAATGATATTTTAAGTTTTGCTACTTCTGGTGGAGTGGGAATCTCGCAAACTGGAAATACAGATCCTACAACTTACGGGTCTAATGATATCACAGATCCACAATTGTTTGCAGGGGTCTATATGCAGGTCGTAGAAACTTTGATCGCAGCAGGTGCTGAAGAGGGAGTAGTGAATGCGGTTCCCGATGTTACCGTGGCGCCTTTCTTTACCCGGGTGCCGCATGCGCCTTTAGATCCTACGAACCCTGAATTTGGTCCAATGATCCCTACTTTGAATGAAACATTTGCCAGTCTAAATCGGATCATTTCCGCAGTAAGAGGTACAGATGAGTTTGATTCAGAAGGTAATAAAATCGCCGATACAGAATATACTATAGAATTCGATCCTGCAGGAGCAAGTCCTGTAGTGATAAAAGATGAAGCTTTAACTGATATTGGTCCTCAAATTAAATTTACTTTAATGCAAAACCTGGTCCCAGAGCCAATAGCTGAACAATACGCTCAGCAATTCGGTCAGGCAAGGCAAGCGACAGCAAGCGATCGTATTCTTTTAACCAGTGCTAGTGCTATAGCAGAGGTAGATATGGCAGCAGTACAGGCGTGGATGCAGGCTGGACTATCACAAGATCAGGCAGGACAATTTGCAGTAAAGGGTATTACCTTCCCTATGGAAGACAAATTAGTTCTCACTGAAGATGAGGTAGGCATGCTAAATGCGGCTCGTACTCAATTCAATACCGCTATCCAGGGAATTGCGCAGCAAAAAGGTTTGGCATACGTAGATGTGAATGAGATCATTCAGCAATTAGCAAATGAGGGTATTCCATTTGACGGTGGTCTCATAACCGCTGAATTTGCTACCGGTGGTGCTTTCTCTCTTGACGGAATACACCTTACCCCAAGAGGATCTGCGGTACTGGCCAACAAAATGATCGATGCGATCAATGCCACCTACAATGCTACGGTTCCCAAAGTGAACGTGGGGAACTACGGCACTATAACTGTTAGTAATAAAGTGCAGTAATAGGATTTGACCCTTGTATAGTTTAAAAACGTCGGAAATTTTTTCCGGCGTTTTTATTTTGAAATAGTATCTTAGGGTAAAATCCAACCAATATGATCTTTATACTTCGTATTCTCCTAACAGCTGTAGTCGTGGTATTCCTGGCGAAGTTCCTTCCCGGAGTGGCCGTGGCCGGCTACCTTACTGCCATCATTGTAGCCCTCGTACTGGCTTTGCTCAACCTTATTGTCAAGCCCATTTTGATTTTGTTTACACTGCCGGTGACCATCCTCACCTTTGGGCTCTTTCTCATTGTGATCAATGCCATCATCATTCTTTTAGCCGATGCTTTTGTAAGCGGATTTGATGTTTCAGGGTTTTGGATCGCGGTTTTGTTTAGTATTTTATTATCCATTTTCCAATCCCTCCTTTTCTCGTTAGCTGAAAGGAAATAAAGCCTTCTGAATTTCAGGTTTTTGAAACTTTGCTTGCTCTTAAAAAAGTTGTACTTTTGCAAACCAATTTTTATAAGAGTTTGTAATGAATATAACGAGAGAGAACATTGATGAACTTAATGCGGTAGTAAAGGTGGATATCACCAAGGAAGACTACAGCGGCAAAGTGGAAAAGGTTTTAAAGGATTACCGCAAGAATGCCAATATTCCCGGCTTTAGAAAAGGCCATGTACCAATGGGGATGGTGAAGAAGCAATATGGAAAAGCAGTATTGGTGGATGAGGTGAATAAATTGCTTCAGGATTCCCTAAATAATTATCTTACTGAAGAAAAACTGGATGTTCTTGGAAATCCGTTGCCAAAAGAGCAGGAGAATTTCGACTGGGACAGCGAAACCTATACTTTTGAGTTCGAACTGGGACTTTCTCCGCAATTTGAGGTGAGCCTTGACAATAAAGAACCCATCACTCATTACAAGATTGTTGCAGGTGACGAGATGATCGAAAATCAGGTGAAAACCATTCAGAAGCAATATGGAAAACTTGTTTCTAAAGAAGTGGCTGAAGATGGAGACCAGGTGACCGGAACTTTTAAGAATGAAGAAGAGGGTATTGATGTCCAGGCGACCCTTCCAATAGAGAAAATAAAAGGAAAGAAGAATAAAGATAAATTTATTGGTGCCAAAGCAGGAGATGTGATCAAAGTAAAGACTAAAGGTCTTTTTGAAGATGAGCACGACTTGATGGAGTTTCTCAAGCTGGAACATGATAAAGCACATGACCTTGACGTGGAGGTTGAGTTCACGGTTTCGGAGATCAACCAACAGGAACTGGCAGATCTTGACCAGGAATTATTTGATAAGCTCTTCGGAAAAGGAGAGGTTACTTCTGTGACCGAACTTAAGGAGAAGATCAAGGAAGATGCGGCCAAGCAGTTTGAACAACAGGGCGACCAGCAGTTGTTGAACGATGTGACCGAAATGTTGATCGAGTCCACTAAGTTTGACCTTCCAAAAGAATTCCTTCAGAAG
Organism: uncultured Flavobacteriaceae bacterium; assembly: GCA_964627595.1. GTDB lineage: Bacteria > Bacteroidota > Bacteroidia > Flavobacteriales > Flavobacteriaceae > Salinimicrobium. The sequence continues at coordinate 38,419 of CAZVKA010000008.1, forward strand.
TGGATCCAGACTGCAGGAGAAAAAGAGCTTACAGAAGAAGAAGCTAAAGAGGAGTACGAAAAGAGCGAAAAAGGACTTCGTTTCCAGTTGATCGAAGGAAAGTTGATCGCTGAGCATGACCTGCAAGTGAAGTTTGAAGATCTAAAAGCCTTTGCGAAAGAAAGGATTAAGGAGCAAATGGCACAGTTTGGCCAAATGAATCCTGAAGAGAAAGAGCTTGACGATATTGCGGCACGTATCCTTTCCCGACAGGATGAAGTAAAACGTCTTTCTGAGCAGTTAATGAACCAAAAATTACTTGAACTTTACAAAGAGAAGGTGAATTTGGAGGAGAAAGAGGTTACATACGAAGAATTTGTTAAAGAGGTTTATCAATAGAACTTTTATAAATTAATACTTATCTTTAAGGGCGTTATTCCATTTCCTGGGATAACGCCTTTTTTGGCAAATCATCTGGGGTTTCCCGATAGGTCTCCTCAAAAGAATAAATCAAGATAAAACACATTTTTTAATGGATTACGGAAAAGAATTTGAAAAATATGCTACCAAGCACCACGGGATCAACAGTAACTACTACAACCAGATTGTTAGTAGCATGAATCCGCTGGGGATGACCCCTAATATTATTGAAGAAAGGCAAATGAACATCGCGATCTTTGATGTTTTCTCCAGGTTAATGATGGACCGCATAATTTTCCTGGGTACTGCCATTAACGATCAGGTAGCCAATATAATTCAGGCACAATTGTTGTTTCTTGAGAGCACAGATGCTTCCAAAGATATCCAGATTTATATAAATTCTCCGGGAGGTAGCGTTTATGCAGGTCTTGGTATTTATGATACCATGCAGTTCATAAAGCCCGATGTGGCTACTATTTGTACCGGGATGGCTGCTTCTATGGGAGCTGTTCTTCTTTGTGCAGGAGAAAAAGGAAAACGCAGTGGGTTGCCACATTCCAGAGTAATGATCCACCAGCCTTTAGGTGGTGCTCAGGGACAGGCCAGTGATATTGAGATCACAGCCCGCGAGATCCTTACTCTTAAAAAGGAACTGTATGAGATCATAGCTAAACATTCGGGTCAACCTTATGAAAAAATCGAGGAGGACAGTGACCGGGATTACTGGATGAAGGCTGATAAAGCTTTGGAGTACGGCATGATAGATGAAATTTTAACAAGGTCGTAAAACGCCTTTTTAAAGAATGTAGAGAAGGTTTCTGTGCCGCAGAGATCACAATAAAAAAGTTATGGCAAAAGAAGAATTAGAATGTTCCTTTTGTGGAAGGAAAAAACCCGAAACCAATCTGTTGATTGCAGGGCTGGACGCGCACATTTGCGACCGCTGTATTGAACAGGCACACGGGATCGTTATAGAAGAATCCAAACAGGAAGGGGTAGGTGAACTTTCTTCAGAATTAAAACTGAGGAAACCACAGGCCATTAAATCCTTTTTGGATCAATATGTAATTGGGCAGGAGCATACCAAAAAGGTACTTTCTGTCGCCGTTTACAACCACTATAAAAGATTGCTCCAACCGGCGTCTGATGAAGATATCGAGATCCAAAAGAGTAATATTATTATGGTAGGGGAGACCGGTACTGGGAAAACCCTTATGGCTAAGACCATTGCTAAGATGCTGAATGTACCATTGGCAATTGTTGATGCTACCGTACTTACAGAAGCTGGGTATGTGGGAGAAGATGTGGAAAGCATCCTTACCCGACTCCTACAGGCTGCCGATTACAACCTTGAAAAGGCCCAGCATGGTATCGTCTTTATTGATGAAATAGACAAGATCGCCCGTAAGAGCGATAATCCTTCTATTACAAGAGATGTTTCGGGAGAGGGTGTGCAGCAGGCTTTGCTGAAACTTTTGGAAGGAACAACAGTGAATGTTCCGCCAAAGGGAGGTAGAAAACATCCCGATCAAAAATTTATAGAAGTAGATACAGAAAATATACTTTTCGTCACCGGCGGTGCATTTGACGGGATCGAAAAGAACATTAGTAAACGTCTTAATATGCAGGCCGTTGGTTTTAGCGCCTCAAAAAGTGATGACGCTATTGAGCGCGAAAATCTGCTGAAATATATCATTCCAAAAGATCTGAAGGACTTTGGATTGATCCCTGAGATCATTGGACGTCTTCCGGTTCTTACGCATATGAATCCGCTAGACAAGAAAACGCTGCGGTCGATACTTACAGAGCCTAAAAATGCGATCATCAAGCAATATCAAAAGTTGTTCGAAATGGACGACATTCAATTTACCATTACTGATGAAGCACTTGATTACATCGTAGAAAAGGCTATTGAATATAAACTTGGAGCTCGTGGATTAAGATCGTTGTGTGAAGCTATCCTCACCGATGCCATGTTTGAAATGCCTGAAGGGAAAAGCAATACCCTTGAGGTCACTAAGGAATATGCCGAAGAGAAACTCGATAAATCGGGTATTAAAAGATTAAAGGCTGTTTCATAGTAGATATTAAGATTAATGATTTCAGAAAACCCTTCGAAGCCTCGGAGGGTTTTTTTATGTTCCAGAAGGACCTATCCATATAACTTACAGACCTGTATTTTTTTCTTTTATTTTTTCCCTTTTTTCAATTTTAAATGTAAATTAGATAGGATGTAATTATTTGAAATTCAGTGAAAGAAATGGAAAAATTAAATCCCTGCTTGACTTTTCCAGGAAATTGCGAAGAAGCTTTTAACTTCTATAGGTCGGTTTTTGGAGGAGAGTTCCTGTCAATTGGCAGGTATTCTGATATGCAATTTGATGAGGGAGTTATTGTACCTGAGTACAAGATGAACAAGATTATGCACATTTCGCTCCCCATAGGGGAACAAACCATCCTCATGGGAAGTGATTCAGATGAGGAATGGAGCCCTGCCGTGGTAGCCGGAAACAATATTTCCCTCTCCATCACTGCCAGGACGAAAAAAGATGCCGACCGTTTTTTTGAAAGCCTGTCGGGCGAAGGAAAGATCATCATGCAAATAGGAGATATCTTTTCGGGCAGCTACTTCGGCAAGTGTACCGATAAATTCGGGGTGAACTGGGCAGTGCATTACGATAGGGAAAAAGGAGAAGATTAACTCAACCTAGAACTAATGAAAATTGATTCAGGTGAATTGCTCGCCGATCTATCTGCGCGTACCCGAAAAATTATCAAAGAAGCTGAAAATCTTCAGAGGCATTCCTTAAAGAAACTCAATCACAGAGAGGCACCTGAGAAATGGAGTGCCCTGGAATGTATCGCCCATCTTAACCGCTATGGAGACTTTTACCTGCCCGAAATTGAGAAACGGATAAGGGAAAGCGGTCATGCGCCTGAAAAGACTTTTAAAAGTGGCTTTTTAGGAAATTACTTTGCGAAAAGTATGCTTCCGAAGGAAAATTTGAAAAAGATGAAAACCTTCAGGGATAAAGATCCTATTGGGAGCAGGCTGGATAAGGACGTTATCACCCGGTTTTTGGAGCAGCAACATACGCTCCTTGATTTGCTCAAAGCTGCCGCAGAGGTGAGCTTGAGTAAGACCAAGACCGGCCTGAGTATCTCAAAATGGATAAAATTGAAACTCGGTGATACCTTTCGGGTAATTGTCTATCATAATCAACGACACCTGGTGCAGGCACAAAAAGCGTTGCAGACAGCTCAAAAAAGCTTGACCAAAACCGAATAAAAAAAGGCTGTCATTATCAATGACAGCCTTTCCTTTTTTGAATTTTCAATCCTCAAGGTAGAGCTTTCACTTCTACCGGATTCCAATCCAGGTTTTTTACCATGTTATTGAACTTCGGAATTTTTTCCCGGTATACGTCCCTTAGCTTTTTAAGTTCTTCATCTATCTCTTCGGTAATCTCCTTCCTGAACTGTATGGCCGAATCTGTAGGGCGAAAATCTCCTACCGCCATTAAGGAATTGAGATGGGCGAGTTTATTGTTGAGCCTTATGGGGAAATTCAAAGGATCCTGGTTACTTCTGTTTTTCGTTTGGTAAAGTCGCTCTTCCACTGCCGTGATCTCCTCAGTAATCTCTTTCCCAAGTTCCCTGAGTTTCTCTGCGCCTTCTACTTCTGCAACCTGCTCCAGGACATCATTGATCTGCTTCCTGGTCGTTCTAAGGTCTTCTATGGAATTATGGATCTCGCTGATCTTTTGTACCAGGGAATTCAAAAAGTCAAATTGCGCCTGTAGATCTTCATCTGTCGCTGTAGAACGTGGATCCTTCAAAATTTGAAAATCCTGTACTGTTTCTGAATCTTCTGTGATCAAAGAGACTTTATAGATGCCTGGTACAGCTTTGGGACCATTCATGGAGGACCACCAAAGGATCATTCCGTCAAAAGTATCAGCCCCGGGATATCGCATGTTCCAGTTGAAATTGTTGATTCCCGGTTCGATAGTCAATTTTCCTTCCTTAAGCTTCTTTTCAGGTTTAGTAGAGTATGCTGTAATGAGCTCATTCTTGTTGTTTCTGAATTCAAGGCGTACCGTATCCACTTGGGTGGTATCCTTAATAAAGAAATTGACCATAACTCCACCGGGATGGTTAGTTCCGGCTGTTTTTGAGGGTCGGCCCTGACCACCATCCATACGGTAACTGTCCATAGGTTTGAACAGGTGCACCTGTTTAGAAATAACAGCCTGATCAATTTGATGCAGTGGCGTAAGATCATCAATGATCCAGAAACTCCTTCCCTGGGTGGCGGCGATAAGATTATTGTTCTTTACAGCCAGGTCAGTAATAGGTACAACAGGAAGGTTCTGTTGAAACGGTTTCCAGTTTGCGCCGTCATCAAAGGAAATGTACACTCCAGATTCTGTTCCTGCGTACAACAAACCTTTCCTTTCAGGATCAGCTCTAACCACCCGGGTGAAATCATCTGAAGGGATACCGTTGGTGATCTTCTTCCAGGTGGCTCCGTAATCTGTTGTTTTGTAGAGGTAGGGTTGGTAGTCTCCCAACTTGTAACGTGTGCCGGCAACATACAGGCCTCCCTTATTATAGGGATCTGCTTCCAGGCTGTTGATCATTAACCACTCCGGAAGGTTCTTTGGAGTTACGTCTTTCCAGTTTTTTCCACCGTCCCGGCTAACGTGGATTAGTCCGTCATCAGATCCGGTCCACAATAATCCTTCTTCGTAAGGAGATTCAATAGCTGCAAAAATGGTGGCATAATATTCCACACTGGTATTATCTTTAGTGATAGGTCCGCCTGAAGGACCTAGTTTAGAGGGGTCGGCGCGGGTAAGGTCAGGACTTATCACCTCCCAGGACTGGCCTTCATCTGTGGTTACGTGAAGGTGATTACTTGCTGTATACAGCTTGTTTGGGTTGTGAGGGGAAAAGAAAATGGGGAAATTCCACTGAAAACGGTATTTCATTCCTTCAGCGCCATGTCCCATCGGGTTATCAGGCCAAACATTGATCGCGCGCACCTCATTGGTGGCGTGGTTCACCCTGGTTAGGAATCCACCATAACTTCCTCCATATACGATATCACTATCTTCAGGATCAACTGCAATATGTGCAGACTCCCCTCCTGCAGTTGCTTCCCAGTCGCTTTCGCCAATAGATCTGCCATCGGTTCTATGCAGGATCCTTACGGTAGAGTTGTCCTGTTGCGCCCCATAAACGCGGTAGGGAAAGTGATTATCTGTAGTCACACGGTAGAATTGTGCGGTAGGTTGATTATGATAGGTAGACCAATTTGCCCCGGCATCAAAGCTCACCTGGGCTCCCCCGTCATCCCCAATGACCATTCGTTGGTTATTTTCTGGTGCGATCCATAGATCATGGTGGTCTCCATGTGGCGCGGTATGAGAGGAGAAGGATTTACCTCCGTCATTAGATATATGATAATCCACGTTGAGTACATAAACCTTGTCTTCCTCTTTTGAGTCGGCGTAGATCCTGGTGTAGTACCAGGCCCTTTGCCTAAGGCTCCGGTCATCATTCACTTTTGTCCAGGAATCCCCGGCATTATCTGATCGAAAAACTCCCCCGTTTTCATTTTCGATTATAGCATACAAACGTTCGGAATTGGCCGGCGAAACTGTAATGCCCGAGATGCCCCATATTCCTGCAGGTAATCCTTTGCTGGCTGAAATGTTCTTCCAGGTCTCCCCGCCATCGGTACTTTTCCACATGGCACTTCCTTCTCCACCACTTTCCAGGCTGTATGGCGTACGCCTTATTTTCCAGGTCGTTGCATAAAGGATCCTTGGGTTGTTGGGATCAATAATAAGATCTACCGCTCCTGCATCGGCATTGGCAAATAATACTCTTTTCCAGGTGTTACCACCATCTGTGCTTTTATAAACCCCTCTTTCTTCACTGCTTTTATATAGGTCACCCATGACAGCGGCATAAACCAGGTCAGGGTTTTTCGGGTGAATACGTACCCGTGAAATATGCCGTGAATTTTTTAGACCTTTCTGCTCCCATGTTTTTCCGGCGTCGACCGACTTCCACATTCCGTAGCCATAGGAAACATTTCCCCGTACGGTCTTTTCTCCGCCTCCTACATAGATCACGTTGTTATCCCATTCGCTAACGGCTACCGCGCCTATAGAGCCTCCAAAATACCCGTCAGAAATATTCTCCCAGCTGTTCCCGGCATCGGTAGTGCGCCAAACTCCGCCTCCGGTACTTCCGAAGTAATATAAATTTGGTTTTCCCGGCACCCCTGTGACCGCTGCAGATCGTCCTCCGCGAAAAGGCCCAATGTTCCTCCATTGTGCTGCGGAAAGATGCGTGGAATCGATTTTTTGGGTAGGTATGATGCGATTCGTTTTCTCCTGTGCCCCCACATGAAAACTGAGCAACAGAAATAAAAAGCCATAAAATATTCTCATTGACAAATAAATTAAGTTAGAAGATTCAGGTTAATTGGATCCCAATTTATAAAAAAATGGTATTTTAAATGTGCTTTTTGAAAGTAATGCCTAAAAAGAGTATGAAATAAGAAATACTGAAAGAATGGAGGAACTCGAAATCAAAACTGCCCTGCAGATATCTGAAGCTCAAAAGACCGTTTTTGACGCTATTGTAGATCCGTCAAACATGTCTCATTACTTCATTGCTGAAAGCTCTGGAGCAATGGAAGAAGGGAAGACCATCAACTGGAAATTTCCGGAGTTTGAGGAAGCTTTTCCTGTGAAGATCCTGAAAGTTATCCCAAACGAATTTATTTCTTTCGAATGGGATGGAGCTAAGGGCCGGAAATTAAAAGTGGAAATACGCCTGGAAAAAATGGAAGGCCCCAGCACCCTGGTAAGAGTGAAAGAAGGAAAAATGGAAGTAGATGCCCCCGGCATACAATGGTATGGACAAAATACCGAAGGCTGGGCTAATTTTCTCGCCAGTTTGAAGGCCTATGTGGAATACGGGATCAACCTGAGAAAAGGAGCTTTTGACTTTATGAAAGAGAAATAAGGAGCAAATTCTTCTATCTTCCAAAATACAAAGTGCTTCAATAATGACATTTTTGGAGGCAAGGATTTGCTGCGAAATCCTCGAAAACCACAACTTCTTTGCAGCAGTGTTTTGTGTGCAGTAGGACAGAAAATAAAAAACCCGCTTCCATCAGGAAACGGGTTTTTGTTATCTAACGTCTCACGTCCAAAATCTAATGTCTAAACATTACATCATTCCTGGCATTCCGCCGCCCATTGCAGGCATTCCACCACCGCCGGCATTCTCTTCCTTAATGTCAGTCAAGGCACACTCGGTAGTAAGGATCATTCCCGCAACAGAAGCAGCGTTCTCGAGAGCTACCCTGGTCACTTTCTTAGGATCGATAATACCTGCTTTTAACATATCCACAAAAGAATCAGATTTCGCATCGTATCCATAGTTGTCTTTTCCTTCAAGAACCTTGTTGATCACAACAGATCCTTCGCCACCGGCATTCTCCACGATCGTTCTCAGTGGGCTTTCAATAGCGCGGTTCACGATTTGGATTCCTGTTCCTTCATCTGCATTGGCAGCTTCAAGGTTGGCAAGAACTGCTTTTGCGCGAACTAAAGCAACTCCACCTCCTGCAACGATTCCTTCTTCTACGGCCGCACGGGTCGCGTGAAGCGCATCGTCAACGCGGTCTTTCTTTTCTTTCATTTCAACTTCTGAAGCTGCACCCACGTAAAGAACGGCAACACCTCCGGCCAACTTAGCCAAACGCTCCTGCAGTTTCTCCTTATCATAGTCAGAAGTAGTAGTTTCCATCTGAGCTTTGATCTGGTTCACACGGTTCTGAATGGCTTCATTCTCTCCGGCACCATTTACGATGGTGGTGTTATCCTTGTCAATCGCTACTTTTTCTGCAGTACCTAACTGGTCGATAGTCGCATTTTCAAGAGTGAATCCTCTTTCTTCAGAAATTACGGTTCCGCCGGTAAGAATAGCGATGTCTTCCAGCATGGCTTTTCTTCTGTCTCCAAATCCTGGGGCCTTAACGGCAGCGATCTTCAAAGAACCTCTTAATTTATTCACTACAAGAGTGGCAAGAGCTTCCCCATCCACATCTTCAGCGATGATCAATAGTGGCTTACCGCTTTGCGCAACCGGCTCAAGTACGGGAAGCAGATCCTTCATCGCAGAGATCTTCTTGTCGAAGATAAGGATGTAAGGGTTTTCAAGATCTGCAGTCATTTTTTCGCTGTTGGTCACGAAATAAGGAGAAAGGTATCCGCGGTCAAACTGCATACCTTCTACAACATCAACATAAGTCTCTGTTCCTTTTGCTTCTTCAACAGTGATCACTCCTTCTTTTCCAACTTTTCCAAAGGCCTGGGCGATAAG
>CAZVKA010000009.1:0-47056 GCA_964627595.1 uncultured Flavobacteriaceae bacterium
ATAATGAAATGGCTTCTAATGAAATAACAATGGTTGCTGAACTTTTACATTCTGTACAAGATTTTTCATCATCTTGCAGGCAAGTTGTTATTTCATCTGAAACAATTTACATGTCCCAAAAGAGTGTGTGTAAACTGTTCCTAAACGTTTTTATCTATTAAACCGCAATAAACTAATTTAAGTTCAAAAAGATAAAAACAAATGTAAAGATCTTTGCTTTACATGAATTATTAAGAAGAGAACTCCTTGCGACATTCTCTTTAATTAAATTCATACATAAATATAAGAATTATATAAATCAATTGCAAGTGCTTGAAAGTTATAAAGTTGTGAAATAAATATTAAATTTTCAATAGATATGCCGAAAATCAAGGGAATAAAAAAGCCCCGATTTTCGGGGCTTTTGAAAGGATATCTAATGTGTAGATTATCTTCTTCTTTCTTTAATACGGGCTTTTTTACCGGTAAGCTCTCTAAAGTAGTAAATTCTCGCTCTACGTACTTTACCACGCTTGTTGATCTCGATCTTTTGAAGCGCCGGAAGGTTCAATGGGAAAATACGTTCAACTCCTACTGTTCCACTCATTTTGCGAATAGTGAAAGTTTGAGAAGCACCGGTACCTCTTTTTTGAATCACAACGCCACGGAAGAACTGGGTACGGGTTTTGGCGCCCTCTGTAATTTCGTAGTAAACAGTAATAGTATCTCCTGCAGAAAAATCAGGAAAATCCTTTTTTGTTACAAATTCGTCTTGTACAAATTTAATTAACGATTCCATTTTAATATGGTTTAAAAATAAAGTCTAAAGCAACATTCACGGTTTTCGCCAGAGGTTGATCCAGAAACGTGTGCAAAATTATAAAAATTTTCTTTTGAATAAACTTATTTGGCAATTATTTATCCTCTTCTTTCAAGAGGTCCGGTCTTAGCTTTTTTGTGCGCTCATAGGCCTGTTCCTCGCGCCATTCTTCGATCTTCGGGAAATTCCCCGAAGTAAGGACCTCAGGTACTCTCCACCCTTTATATTCCGCAGGACGGGTGTAAATAGGCGGTGCCAGTAAGTTATCCTGAAAGGAATCTGTAAGAGCAGAGGTTTCATTCCCTAATACTCCCGGCAGCAGTCTTATCACAGCGTCACATAAAACAGCCGCACCCAATTCTCCTCCAGAAAGTACGTAATCACCTACAGAGATTTCCCGGGTAACAAAGTGTTCCCTTACCCTTTGATCTACTCCTTTATAATGTCCACAAAGTATGATGATATTCTTCTTTAACGAGAGCTCATTCGCGATCCCTTGTTTTAGGGTTTTCCCATCGGGAGTCATATAGATCACTTCATCATATTCCCGATCTACCTTTAAGGCCGAAATGCATTTGTCAATTGGTTCGATCATCATCACCATACCTGCCCCGCCACCAAACTGGTAATCATCTATCTGCTTGTAATTGTCGGTGACGTAATCCCGAAGATTATGCAGGTGGATCTCCACCAATCCTTTCTCAATGGCGCGCTTAAGGATAGAAGCCTCAAAAGGGCTTTTTAAAATATCGGGAACAACAGTGATAATGTCTATGCGCATAGCTGCAGAAATTTAATACTAAATCGCAAAAGTAAACATAGCCATGGTTTTTGACTCATAGAAGACCTTTTTATTTGGCCATTTTCATGTGCTTGTTCTTCTCATCCTGAAGTAGACGCCCCAAACGTTGCTCTTTTTCTAAAGCTTTAGCACGATAAGCATCAAATTCCTTTTCGAGTTCAGCAAGGTTTTGTTTCGCTTCTTTAGTGTGAACATTACTCTTCTTAAAACGCACAATGAACAAACCTAAAGCAAGGACAAGAACACCAACAATCCCCCACATGGTGCTTTTATAGGAACTTTTGCTAAAAGGCATTCCCAGGAAAGTAATGGCATCTTTTTCTGCTGTAATATTTTCCAGTTTTGCTTCCAGAGCTTCAACTTCTGTATTTAAATTGGCAATACTTTGTTTGTAAGCGAGGGCAGCTTCTTTTGATGCTGAAATCTCTTCCTTTAATTCGGCAATACGCTTGGAGGTAAGATTTTGCAGAGTGGTCAATTCACCTGTATCCACAACTTTGTAACCTTTGAAGTTGTTTGAGTTGGTGATTAGTTCTTTGAATTTCTCATCAATGGTCGTTTCTGTTGAAGTCTGAGCAAATCCATAAGAGGTGAGAAGTAGGGTGAAAATGGAGCAAAATAAAATTTTTTTCATAGGGCTTTTTGTTTTTATCACTACCAGAACGAGATTAGAGGAGGCTTATTGTAATAAAAATTTCACTTTTTATTCACAGTTAACTCCCTGACCCTCTGACCTCATTTCTTCTAAAGTGATTGCAAAACTAAGAATAAAAAACACTTCTTCTGCGGGGAAAATTCATAAAATTTTAGGGAAAATTTTACTCGTTTTTAGCTGCCTCTTTTCGGGCTTCCTCATAATTAATATCTTCATCAACATCTGAAGTGAACGCGCTGATCCAGGCATTTTTAAAAATATTCAGAATTGTGGCAAGAACCCCTGTATCCACTTCGTTTAGATCTCCTTCAAAAGGCGCTTTGGTGGCCAGAGTATCTGTACCCTGGTTTTTGAATAGGAATTTAAATACTCCCACAAATCCTTCCCAAAGCTTTTCAAAGAACCCCTGATCTTCTTCTCCAATTAGTTCGGTATTGATAAACATGGGTTTTAGATAGCCTTTTATATAGCCATCTGCAATGGCTACTTCCGCAAAAAGTTCGAAGGTGCCGCTTGCAAAATCTACTCCCACTGCATTGAGGGACATGTCATTAAGTGCGGTGACATTGGCGTTTTCAAGAGCGAATTCTACATCCAGATCTGGTATTTTTTTCATGACATTTACTCGTCCGTCGAGAGTCACGCTGCCGTCGCCAAAAGAAGTTGCTGTGGCATGTATTGATGAGGGCAACACTTTATCTGTACGCTTTACATTTCTAAGATTTGTTGCCTGTAAATTGATATCGTGCATTACCAGGTCGATATTTGGCTCGGCAGAAAATTGAACAAAATTAATTTTTCCGTCATGCACATCAAGGCGGTTGATCTTGATTGGCACCAGGTCTGTCAGAGCATTAGTCCAGTCACTCGGTTCAGGTTCTTCTCCGGGGACTTCTTTTTCCTGATCTTCAAAGATGTAATTTACCTCAGGTGAATGTAAGATGATCTCACTTACTATTCTTCCTTTAAATAAAGACTTCCATTCAATGGAGATATCTGCTTTTGGAAAATCCACAAGTGGAGCCTCCAGCGTCGCATTCTCTTTATCTAACTTTAACCCTTCAATCACATATGCTCCCCTGATAAGAGCCACATCCACATCTTCTACATGACCCACATATCCCGGAATATCGTTAAGGGTTTTGTTGACATATTTTTCCAGAAAATAGGGTAGAAGAAGCCTGGCCACTATTAGTAGAAAAACAATCAGAAGAAGAATTTTCCATTTCTTTTTCATTCTTCCGGGGCTTTTATTCCTTTAAAATTCGGTTTTTCCTATGGTACCTCCCGTTAAGGAAGTAATAAAAAAACCCGTTCTAATAGAACGGGTTTTGATCTTGAAAAAAATTATCATTAATAATAAGTAAATCGTCTCACCTTGGCAATATACTTGGCTAGTCTGATTACCTGGTGGCTATAACCGTATTCGTTATCATACCACACATACAGGATCACGTTTTTTCCATCTTCTGTGACGATGGTCGCATTGCTGTCATAGATTGATGGCTGTGCAGATCCAACGATATCTGTCGACACCAGTTCGTTGTCAAGTGAATATTTGATCTGTTCAACAAGGTCTCCTTGTAAAGCATATTTTTTTATGATGTCATTGATCCCTTCTTTAGAAGTTGGAGTTTCAACCGAAAGATTCAAGATGGCAAGCGAACCGTTTGGAACCGGGACCCTTATGGCATTAGAGGTAAGCTTACCTTCAAAAACAGGCAGTGCTTTTGAAACCGCTTTTCCTGCACCTGTTTCGGTGATCACCATATTCAAGGCAGCTGCACGACCTCTTCGGTATTTCTTGTGCATATTGTCTACCAGGTTCTGGTCGTTAGTATAGGCGTGGATCGTTTCGAGGTGCCCGTGATTTACTCCTAACGAATCTTCTACTGCCTTCAAAACCGGAGTAATGGCGTTGGTAGTACAAGACGCTGCAGAGAAAATGGAAACCTTATCTGGATCATAATCTAAATGGTTTACCCCGTGTACAATGTTTGGAACTCCTTTTCCTGGAGCGGTTAAAAGCACCTTGCTCGCTCCTTTAGAAGTCAGGTGGCGGCTTAATGCTTCTTCATCTCTGAACGCCCCGGTATTATCAATAACAAGTGCATCATTAATGCCATACTCGGTGTAATCAATTTCTTCAGGATTATTGGCGCTGATCATGTGAACTGTAGTGCCATTGATCACCAGGCATTTATTGTTTGTATTATAAGAAACTGTTCCTGAAAAATCTCCGTGGACAGAGTCATTTTTAAGTAAGGAGGCTCTTTTCTCTAGGACTGTATTATCAATATTTCCGCGGGTAACAATGGCTCGAAGACGCAATTGGCTTCCTTTTCCGGTTCTGGTCATTAGCTCTCTTGCAAGCAGGCGACCAATTCTTCCGAAGCCGTAAAGAACCACATCTTTTGGTCTTATTTCTTCAGATTTTTTTGCATCCTTTAATTTATCTGAAACAAAAGCAGTGGCATTGGCATATTTTTCGTCCTCCAGGTGGTACTCATAAGTAAGTTTTCCTATGTCCAGTTTGGCAGAAGGAAAATCCAGAGCCTTAATTGCTTCGGCTATTTCTACAGAGTCAAAAATGGAGATTGGCTTTTGAACAAATTCTCCGGCATATTCGTGAAGGTCCAGTATATCACTTACGTTGCGATCGATCAACTGGTTGCGGAAAAGCACCAGTTCTATGGATTTGTCATACCATAGATCACTTACCGTTTTGATGAACTGCACAGCCGCCCTACGACGGTCTGCCTGGAAAGCCAATTCTTTTTCGTAAACTTCGATTGAATTCATTTTTACTAGTTGTGTTGGATGTTAAAATCGCTGCAAAAATATATATTTCAAACGTTTTCGTAAAGGTATTTGCACAAAAAAATCCCACCCTTTTTATGGGTGGGATTTTCTTTTTATCTGAAGGAGAGGGTAGACCCTGAATTACCTCCAAACGTACTTCTGTTTTTCTCCGTTAGGTGCTACAAAAGTCACACTTATAGGATCTGAAGGATCTCTTCCAGACATGACCCTTTTGACATCTTCAACATTTTTTACAGGAATATTGTCAATGGCTGTAATGAGGGTTCCTGAAAGCTGTTCACTTTGCATTTGCGGAGTAAGACCACGGGTTATTTTCACCCCATTAGCTACCTTGTTCCTTTTCAGGTCTTCTGCTGTTGCATTGGTCACTTCCAGTCCTATGGCTTTGATTTGATAGGTTTCATATTTGGAAAGCCTCACGTTCAGGCTTTTTTCTTCGCCATTCCTTAGGACCTGTACCTTAACAACATCATCTGGTCTCTTCGAGCCAATGTAGCCATGAAGGTCAGAAAATTTCCTGATGGCCACGTTGTCGATCTGTTTAATAATATCTCCTTCTTTCATACCGGCTTTATCTGCACCGCTTCCCTGTTCCACCTCGCTCACGTAAACACCTTCTGTGGTATTTACTTCAATTTGAGGAGGTAGCCTTGAAATTTGATTTCCTCGTATTCCTAATATGCCTTGTTGCACATCTCCAAATTCCAGAATATCTTCCACTATTTTCCTGGCATTATTAGAGGGTACCGCAAAGGCGTATCCTACATAACTTCCCGTCTGGGAAGTAATTGCCGTGTTGATCCCGATAAGTTCCCCATGGATATTGACCAAAGCGCCTCCACTGTTTCCCGGATTAACGGCAGCATCGGTTTGTAAAAACGAGGATACATTGCTGTCCATTCCAAGATCTCTGGATTTTGCACTAATAATCCCCGCAGTGACTGTTGATGTCAGGTTAAATGGATTACCTACGGCCAGCACCCATTCCCCGATCTGCACGTTATTGGAATTACCGAAAGGCAGGTAGCTAAGGTCTTCAGCATCGATCTTCAACAGGGCAATGTCAGATTTTGGATCAGATCCAATTACTTCAGCCGTGTAATTTTCATTGTTGTTAAGAGTGACCTGGATTTGGTTGGCCTTTTGAATCACATGATTGTTAGTGACGATGTACCCGTCTGGCGAAATAATTACTCCAGATCCTGTTCCCTGTAACGCAGTACCCGCGCGACTGCCAAAAGGGGAGCGGGTAATGGCCCTGTTCTTAACGTGAACAACGGCGTGTACAGATTTATTGGCGGCCTCGGTAAAATCTGCCATGGTAGAGCCCGGTACGGCCTCAAAATTCACCGGCGTATAGGCCGGAATTGTTGGAGTCTCTTCTATTAGAATAGGTTCTTCCTCAATAAACAGCATGTAACTGCCTAGGGTGATCGCACCTCCCATAATAGAAACTACTAACAAGCTAAACAACTTTTTCATTTTTCTATTATTTACTTTATGATTAAACTTGAATAAACACATTTTAGTATTTTTTCCAGAGATACTAAACTCGGGTTGGCAACCATGGTTTAAAGTGTTTTATTGTATCTTTGATCCCTCAATTTCTTACCTCATGAAGCTTTCATTTTATAAATATCAAGGTACCGGGAACGATTTTGTCATGGTTGATAACCGACAGCAAGTTTTATCCAAAAACAGTACCAATTTAATTAAAACCTTGTGTGACCGAAAATTTGGCATAGGAGCTGACGGATTGATCCTTCTGGAGAATTCAGAAAATGATTCTGATGATTTTAAGATGGTCTATTTCAATTCTGATGGCAGGGAAAGTTCCATGTGTGGCAATGGGGGACGTTGTATTGTTGCTTTTGCCCATTTTTTAGGAATCATAAAGGATAAAGCGGCATTTACAGCTATTGATGGTTTTCATGAGGCTACCATTGACAATGAGTGCGTGGGATTAAAAATGATGGATGTTGAAGGAGTTGAAGAGAAGGATTCAGCTGTTTTCTTGGATACAGGATCTCCTCATCATATAATTTTCACCAGCGAGGTCGAGGGGCTTGATATTAAAAAAGATGGCGCTGCTGTTCGTTATTCAGCAGAGTATAACGAAAAAGGAGGCACCAATGTCAATTTCGTAGAATTAATTGACGAGTACAATTTAAAGGTGCGAACCTACGAAAGAGGAGTTGAGGATGAAACTCTTTCCTGTGGTACGGGCGTAACCGCTGTTGCCCTTGCTGCATATGCTACAGGTAAAGTGAACTCGAATACTGTAAATCTGGAAACCCCGGGAGGACCATTAAAGGTATCTTTTGAACAACAGGGTTCAAGCTACAAAAATATCTGGCTCACAGGTCCGGCAAAACAGGTTTTTAAAGGGGAAATAGAATGCTAACATTAACAGGTGAAAAGGTATATCTTCGTGCCCTGGAACCAGATGACCTGGAATTTTTGTTTTCGGTAGAAAATGATGAGGAATTCTGGGAGGTGAGCTCCACCAGTACTCCCTATTCGAGATTTATTTTGAAGCAGTACCTGGAAAACGTACACAAAGATATTTACGAAGTAAAACAGTTAAGGCTAATGATCTGCGAGAGCAATGGGGCTCCTGCCGGGTTTATTGATCTGTTTGATTTTGATCCCAAGAACAAACGTGCTGCAATTGGAATTATTATAAAGAATAAAGAAAACCGGCAAAAAGGCTTTGGGGCAGAGGCAATTTCCCTATTGTGCAATTATTGCTTCACCCATTTAGAACTTCACCAGGTTTATGCCAATGTTGGTACAGATAATGTTTCAAGTAAATTATTATTTGAGAAATGCGGCTTTGAGCTATCGGGCTGCAAAAAAGAATGGATCCGCGTAAATGGAACCTTTAAGGACGAATTATTATACCAGTTGATCAACAGGAATGTACATTAGAAAGATTTTAATAGCAGTTGTCCTTTTAGGACTTATCATTTTAGGAGGATTTTCATACTACATCTATGATGTTATATTTTCCCCCAACACCGCTTTTTCTGAAGAGCAAGTGAATATTTATATTCCTACCAATGCCAATTATGCCCAAGTACGGGAGCAGCTCCAACCTTTCTTGAAGGATGTAGGGGAATTTGATATGGTAGCTCAAAAGAAAGGGTATACCTCCAATGTCAAGCCCGGTAGGTTTATTCTTGAAAAGGGGATGAACAACAATCAAATGATCAATGCTTTACGCAGTCGTAATCTGCCGGTATGGGTGACCTTTAATAACCAGGAGCGACTGGAAGATCTTGCGGGAAGAGTGGCTGCCCAAATCGAAGCTGATAGTGTGCAGTTGCTGGAAAGTATGAAAGATACCGCGTTTTTAGCAAATAATGAATTCACTGGCAGGAATGCTCTATCCATGTATATTCCTAACAAATATGAATTCTTTTGGAATACTTCTGCAGAAGAATTCCGGGAGCGCATGAAAAAGGAACATCAGCGATTCTGGACTACAAAGAGACTTAAAAAGGCAAAAGACATTGGGCTTACACCACATGAAGTAATGGTAGTGGCATCTATTGTCCAGAAGGAAACAGCAAAAGTTGATGAGAGAAAACGTGTGGCCGGGGTATATATGAACCGTATTAATAACGGATGGAAACTCGATGCCGATCCAACTGTTATTTATGCGATCAAAGATAAACTTGGGGATTTTGACACCATCATAAAGCGGGTGTTGTATAAAGACCTCACCATAGATTCGCCGTATAACACCTACTTATATAAAGAGCTTCCTCCGGGACCAATTGCCATGCCCGATATTTCTTCAATTGACGCGGTTTTGAACTATGAGGATCACGATTATTTCTATTTCGTGGCTGATGTTCAGAATTTCGGATATCATAAATTTGCCAAAAATCTTTCTCAGCATAATGCAAATAAAAGAGAATATGTTCGCTGGATCAACAAACAGAAGATAAACCGGTAAAAATCTGATTGTCTGTAATTTATTAGTCTGAAACTTCTTTTGGTTTGGCACGCTTTGTGTCTAAATTAAAACTTAAAAGCAAAAATTTGCTTTAAGAATAGTTTAACACACTGATAATTAGGTTTTTAAAAAATAGCCTATATTTGTCGGCCGAAGGAAACCAATCGTAAGATTTTTCCTCATAAAAACAAATCAGGATGAAAAAGAAAATTGCAAAATTTTCAGTTTTACCAGTTTTAGGAGCATCGATCTTTTTTTACAGCTTCTCTACAAAGAAAGCCCTTGAGGTAGAAGAAAAACTCGCCGCCGAGTTTTCTACCGTAAATGAGGTGCTGGATTTCACGGTACCGGTTGCTCCGCAATCTAATTTTTTTGACCCCGGCGTAAGAAATTACCCAGAACTTGGAAAATCATATCTTGCTTTTAAGGAAGCACTTGGATTTAAAGAATCTGGTGGTGATTACAAGATCATCAATGAATTTGGTTACATGGGTAAATACCAGTTTGGAAAAGGTACTTTGAGACTGATAGGGATTAGAGATGCTAGCCTGTTTCTTAATAGCCCAGATTTGCAGGAAGCTGCCTTTTACGCTAACGCCTCCAGGAATAAGTGGATTCTTAGAAGAGATATTGAGCGGTTTGAGGATAAGGTGATCAACGGGATTCGAATTACAGAGTCAGGTATCCTGGCAGCTGCACATCTTGCAGGTCCCGGAAATGTGAAAAAATATCTAAGAAGTGGAGGGGTGAACAGCTTTAATGACGGTTTTGGAACTTCAATAAGACTTTACTTCAAACGCTTTGCCGGTTATGACACTTCTTTTGTTGTACCTGACCGAAAAGCAAAAGCAAAGATCAATACTCCTTCTGCAGTATAAAAATAGTGGGCCTTTTATGAAGGTCCACTTTTGTTTTAGACCATTCAGATACAGGTTTGGTGACAATATATTCTGAAGAGAGTGTAAGATCACAGGCAATACAAACCCTGGTAGCCGGGTGGAGAATCTGTATTAGATCATCCAACATTTTGTTATTTCTGTAGGGCGTTTCTATAAATAACTGCGCCTGATTTTTTTCCTGGGAGAGTCTTTCCAGGGATTTGATCTCATTTTTACGTGCCGCTTTGTCAATAGGAAGATACCCGTTAAATGCGAAATTTTGACCGTTCATTCCAGACCCCATCATGGCCAGTAAAATAGAGGAGGGGCCTACCATAGGTACCACCTTTATCCCTTCTCGATGAGCGATCTTTACAATTTCGGCACCTGGATCTGCAACTCCGGGACATCCCGCTTCACTTAATAAACCCACATCAATTCCTTCCTTGCAAGGGGCGAGAAAATCGGGTACATCTGCCCAGTCAGTATGCTTGTTCAGTAAAAAGAGCTTTAAGGAAGGCTGAGATTTAGTAGGCACCAACTTTTTGATGGCTCTCCTGGCTGTTTTTTCGTTCTCTACAATAAAAGTGCTGATCCTTTCTACCTGATGCTGAACAGAAGCAGGTAAAACCTCCAGTGGGTCGTTGTCTCCAAGAGTAGTAGGGATCAGGTATAGCTTTCCGGAATGAGGAAAAGGATTACTCACTTCTGTCAGATTCTAATTTTCTGGCAATTATCTCGCAGGCTTCATCCAGCATTCTATATACTTTATGAAACCCGTCAGGCCCTCCGTGGTAAGGATCTGGAACCTCTACATTTTCTCCGGGAAATATTTCATTCAGGATCAGTGAAACCTTTTTGCGGTCTTCTTCATTACGCGCAAGTTCTATAACATCTTTGTAGTTAGACATATCCATGACAAAGATCCTGTCGAAACGGTCGAAATCTTCGGGGCTGAACTGCCTTCCTCGTTGATAGGTGATATCCAGATCATTCTTTTGTGCAACATCAATAGAGCGTTCATCTGGAGAATGTCCAATATGGTAATCACTGGTGGCAGCAGAATCCACTTCTACCTTTGAAGGGTCTACTTTAGATTTCAAAATACCCTCGGCCAGGGGCGATCTGCAAATATTTCCAAGACACACCATCAAAACCCTGGTTTTCATATAAATCTTTTAAAGAGTAAGTTTTTTATTGATGTCATCAACAAATTTGTTGAACTGCTTATCTGTAGACGCCAGGTTGTCTACCGTTTTACAGGCATGTAATACAGTGGCATGGTCCCTTTTTCCAATTTGGGAACCAATACTGGCCAGTGAGGCTTTGGTGAATTTCTTTGCAAAAAACATGGCCAGTTGTCTTGCTTGCACAATATGTCTTTTCCGGGTCTTAGATTGCAAAGTCTCCACATCCATTTGGAAATATTCGCTTACTACTTTTTGAATGTAGTCTATAGAGACCTCGCGTTTGGTATTCTTGACGTAATTGTCGACGATCTTCTTAGCGAGCTCAAGGGTGATGTCCTTTTTATTAAAAGAGGAGTGGGCTATCAGCGAAATAATGGCTCCTTCCAATTCGCGAATGTTGGTTTTAATATTATTTGCCAGGAATTCTACAATATCCTCCGGCATATCCACCCCATCACGGTAAAGTTTATTCTTTATGATGGATATTCTGGTATCTGTATCCGGGTGCTGTAATTCTGCTGAAAGCCCCCATTTAAACCTGGACAGTAGTCTCTGTTCAATATCCTGCATGTCAACAGGAGCTTTATCACTCGTAAGGATCACCTGTTTCCTGTTTTGGTGCAGGTGGTTGAAAATGTGGAAAAATACATCCTGTGTTCCGGCTTTGCCTGAAAGTAGCTGAATGTCATCAACGATGAGCACATCTATGATCTGGTAGAAATGAATGAAATCATTTCGGTTGTTCTTTTTTACCGATTCGATGTATTGCTGGGTAAATTTTTCCGCAGAAATATACAGCACTGTCTTTTCAGGATACTTATCCTTGATTTCAATACCAATGGAATGCGCCAGGTGGGTTTTTCCCAGACCAACACCTCCAAAGATCAGCAGGGGGTTAAAGGAAGTTTCTCCCGGTTTGTTAGCTACTGCTAATCCTGCTGATCGCGCCAGCCTGTTAGAATCTCCTTCGAGGAAATTTTCAAAGTTGTAGCTGGGGTTCAACTGGGATTCGATCTTTACATTTCGTATCCCCGGTATAATGAATGGATTCTTTAATTCAGGATTTTTATTCTTAATAGGTACATCCACTTCCTGGGAGGTCATATTGGAGCGGTTGGTGCTTGGGATCTTTTCAGTAAAAGGTTGTTTGTTTCCATAGGTGTTTTCCATTTTAATGACGTACACCAGTTTAGCCTGATCACCCAACACCCTGTTCAAGGAAACTTTGAGAAGTTTCACATAATGCTCCTCCAGCCACTCGTAGAAAAATTTAGAGGGAACCTGAATGCTCAAAGCTTTTTCACTTAATTTAACCGCCTGAATAGGCTCAAACCAGGTTTTGTATGCCTGGGGGGTTATGTTATCTTTGATAAAAGCTAGACAGCTATTCCAAACTGATTGCGCAGTTTCTGACATTCCTGATTCTAAATTTTTAAGATGCTTGTTAGTAGTGGCTTCCATAAGAAAAAGAGAAAATTTTTCTTTCTCCCGGGTTAATTAGAGCAACAAATATGTGAACAAATTATGTAAAAAAAAAACCTCCTGACTCTTGAAAATTAACAAAATTTTTAGCATACTTCGTTCACTTGATGAAAGTACAAAACCGAATTAAATAATCCCATAAAAAAATCATGAAAAGCCATAATTCGTATGTTAAAGTTCGCTACGCAGAGACCGATCAAATGGGGGTGGTCTATCATGGAAATTACGCGCAATATCTTGAGATTGCCCGAATTGACTGGCTTGAGGCGCTGGGTATCTCCTATAAAAAGATGGAAGAAGAAGGGATTATGCTGCCTGTTTATGAACTAAAATTGAGGTTTAAAAAATCGGCGAAATTTGATGACAAGTTGAAAATTGAAACTACGCTTGTCAAAAAACCTGGAGTGCGGATAGAATTTTCTTATAAAATTTTTAACCAAAACGAGGAACTTTTAACAGAGGCCGAGACGACTCTTATTTTTATGGATATTGACAGAAGCAAACCTATAAAATGTCCACCCTATATTTTGGAAAAATTAGGTTATTGATCTTCCAGTTCAGTGATCTTTACTTTATAGGTAGCGTCAAATTTTTCGTAGATCCTTTCAGCTTCTTTTTTTCTCACAGAAATAATGATCCTGCAGTCGAGTTCAAGGATCTGGTCAATCACATTGAGGTTATTTTCTTTGATCACCCTCATTACCTTGTTCATTTTGGGGTAGTCAAAAGCGATTTCAAATTTTTTATCTATGGTCCGGGTGACGATATTTGATGCTTCCAAAGCCATTTGTGCAGCACTTCTATAGGCATTGATCAATCCGCCTACCCCTAATTTTACTCCTCCAAAATACCTAACCACTACAATCAGGATATTCGTTACATCAAATGACTGTATCTGACCGTAAATGGGCATTCCTGCAGAGTTAGAAGGTTCGCCATCATCGTTCGCTCTGAACTGAACATCTTCCTTGCCGAGTTGCCATGCATAACACCAGTGGCGTGCTGAGTGATGTTTCTTTTTTAATTCCTCAAGGTGCTCTTTGATCTCTTCTTCGCTTTTTACAGGAAATGCATATCCAAAGAACTTGCTGTTCCTGTCTTTGAAAAGGGCCTCTTCAGAAGCTTTGGTGATGGTCTTATAAGTGTCTTTTAGTTCATCCATTGCTCTGCACTTGCGATTAATATGATGCTTAAAACGGCGACTCCAATTCCTATCCAGTTTTTTGGAAGCATTTTTTCCTTAAAAAGTAGAATTCCAAGGAAGGTAGAAACCATTACTATAGCGACATTATTGAGCGGGAACACAGTAGAACTTTCCATCCCGTTGCTGCGCAAAGCGAGAACCAGGAAATAAATGGATCCAAAATTAGGAATTCCCAGTGCGATGCCTCCCAGCAGGTTCTTCAGAGATAACTTGAGAGTTCCACGAATTCCCTGGATCACCAGGATCAAAGTACCTATAATTCCAGCTGTAGCAAAAATGCTGGAGGTGAACAAAGCCACATCCACTTCAGCCACATAAGATGTTTCCAGGAATTTAAGTGTGGTGTCGATTATTCCACTGCCAAAAAAGACCAGTAACGGGTATACCAGGTTGCGTTTTCGAATGGTGATCCCTTCCTTTTTCTTGATCGAGGTGAGGTAAACCGCGATAAGAGCCATGATGATCCCGGTCACTTTTACAAATCCCGTACTTTCATTATACAGTATGATTCCGAAGAGAACCGGAATGGCTACAGACATTTTGGTGGCAACAGAAACTACAGAGAGTCCGCTGCGTTGAGTGGTAAGTGCCGCCAGATAAAAAACCGCTATAAAGAGAAAGCCAAGAATTAGTATTCCGGGGAACCAAGGTTCTGTGGGGATCCTGCCGGGGTTAAAAGGTTGTGCGTCAACGAGAATTCCTGCAGAGAACGCGAAGAAATAATTAAAAATAATTGCCTGTAGCGTGTTGATCCCAAAGCGGTTGAACAGCTTGAAGATCACGAAGATCACGCTTGAAGACAGGACACTTAGTACTAGAAAGATCAAAACAATTCCTTTTTAATTTCAAAAAGATCGACCACATCCTGGTTTAAAGGGTCGATGTTCCAGGTGTGAATATTCAGTTGTGCCGCCGCCGCTGTATTTTCTGGGGTGTCGTCAATGAACAGGGTTTCTTTTGGAACCAGGTTATGTTGTTGTAAAACAAATTCATAGATAGAATGATCTGGTTTACGCAAGTTGAGTTCTTGTGAAAGGTAAAATGCATCAAAGCATTTCCGAAAATCTTCAAAGAACACTACATTTTGCTTCACCCAGTCTATATGGATATCATTGGTGTTGCTTAATAGAATTAGCTTGTATTTTCCTTCTTTTGAAAGCTGCTGCAGAAAACGCAGGCGATGCTTCGGAAATTTAACCAGGATGGCATTCCAGGAACTGGTGAATGCTTCTGCCGAAAGCTGCGGAAAAGTTTCGCAGTAAGCTCTGATAAAATCTTCTGAAGAGATCAGCCCTTTTTCGTATTGCAGGTTCTTCTCAATCATTTCTTCAGAAAACTCTGAAATTTCCATCTTTTCGAGTTCCCTTTTTGTAGCTGCTTTGTCGAGGTCGAGAAAAACATCTCCAAAGTCAAAAATTATGGTTTTAATCATTCTTGTAGATCTTTAAGGTGTCTGAAGCTATTCGTTCTTCAGAAATGAGCTTTCCTGAAAATTTTGGGGCACGGGTGCCTTCACCAAAATGGGTTTTTCCGGTAAAGATCCTCGCTTCATCCCATTTTCCAGTATCAATAAAGGTTTGCAGGGTTTGTCGTCCTCCTTCAATGATGACAGACTGAATTTCATGCCTCCAAAGCATTTCGCAAACCTGAGTGGGCAGGTCCTTATCAAAATCAATATGCTCAAAAATGACATTTTTGGAGGTTCTTTCCGGAGATTTATTTTCGGTAATGATGAGAGTTTTGATACTGTCATCGAACAAATGAGAATCTGCCGGAATTCGTAATTTTCTATCTAGGACAACACGCACGGGATGGTCCCCCTGCCAAAACCTCGTATTGAGTTTAGGGTTATCGCTAACGGCTGTATTGGTTCCAACCATGATAGCTTCTTCTTCAGCTCTCCATTTATGTACCAGTTGTTTGGAATACCGATTAGTGATCCAAATCGGCTGACGGTCGCCCACTGTGGGTAACGGACTCAAAAAACCGTCATTTGTCGCGGCCCATTTCAGGATAATGTAAGGTCTTTTTTGAATGTGAAAAGTGAAAAACCGTTTATTGAGTTCCCGACATTCATTTTCCCTTACTCCTACGATTACCTCACATCCCGCATCCAGCAATTTTTTAATTCCTTTCCCAGATACTTCAGAAAAAGGATCGACTGTGCCAATCACCACCTTTTTAATTCCGCTTTCAATGATGAGGTTGCTGCAGGGAGGTGTTTTTCCATAGTGACTGCAGGGTTCAAGGCTTACGTAAATAGTGGCTTTTTTCAACAGGGATTTATCCTTAACCGAATTTATGGCGTTAACTTCGGCATGGGGTTCTCCGGCTTTTTGGTGCCATCCCTCACCAATTACCCTGTCGTTGTATACGAGCACGCTACCAACCATAGGGTTTGGATAGGTGCGGCCAAGACCAATCCTGGCGAGCTGTATACAGCGTGAAATATATTTTTGGTTCATGCTCACCTCACAAAAATAGTATTAATAGGGAAGAATAGGAGAGAGTTGTCGGGAATTTTAGGGGGAGCCTGAAGCTAAATCTACCCGACTGGAAAAAACCTAAAAATCCATAATGAGAATATACTTCTTAGAAGTTTTAAGGAGCTTCTTTTGTGCTCTAAGCAAGAGAGCCATATTAAATTTACATGATGTTTTGGAAAGGAGTTGTAGGTGATTATTATCACATAAATGACAGTATTCAACATTCTCTTAACACTATTTAAAACTATTAATAATTAAATTGGATTTTTGGTTTAAGAAGATGCTTTGAAAATTTTGTGCGCGCGAATTTTTCTGTTTTTTTGGCCGATACTTAATTCTTTAACAGGAAATGCAACGGTTCAAGCTCAACCTAAAGGATGTAAATGAATTCATCCCTAAATTAGCCTCACGCTTCCAGATAGGCTTTAGATGTGAGTTATCTGAATATACACTCTTTGTGCCTAAAACTTTAGGTAAGGGAAAGATAACAGCAATCAATTTTTACAATGGACTGGGATTGTATACTTTTAAATGTAGTTTTAGGGAGGATACTGTGCTCGAATTGAGAAATGCAGTGAATAATCCTGTTAGGCTGGTTCATTGTTTAAAAGGAAAAGTCTTCAATTCTTCATTGGAATTTGATGAGGAAATAGAAATAGGAAACCATGAACATTTCTTCGTGGCTCCCAAAGCAGGGGAATCTCACGGTATAAAATTTCCTGCCAATACAGATGTGGAAATTTGTTATCTGGAAATAGAGAGAGCTAAATTTAAAAAATCCCTTCCTTTTAAACTTACAGAGATAGAGCCTTTGTTCTATACCCTTTTCGGGGATGTAAATGCATTGCAAGGCAAATATCATTCAGGTAAATTTAGTTTAAAGGTATCAGAAATTATACGAGAAGTCTTTGAATGTGAGGAAATGGGTTTTCCCAGGATAAATTTTCTTAGAGCCAAATCCCTTGAAATACTGTCTTACATGCTATCACGTTACCGTAAGGAAAAAGACGGCGATCTTTATAAAAATCTTACCCGAAGAAATTACAGGGCAGTGGAAAAAGTAGCTTTATTTATAAATGAGAATTTGAACAGTCTTGGAACAAACCCTCAGTTAGCGCGAATGGCAGGAATGAACCTGAATAAACTTCAAATGGCGTTTCAAACCATCTACGGGCAAACACTGAATGAATTTATTAGAGATGCCAGATTATCTCGGGCACTCGTTCTACTTAATCAAGGGGAGAAAAGCATTGGCGAAATAGTTGAAGAAATTGGTTTAAATAGCAGAAGTTACTTTTCGAAAATCTTCAGAAACAAGTACGGCGTTTTACCACGAGAAATTCTAAAACATGAATCTTCTTTTTTTGAACAGCAAAAAGAAACTGGTTAAGAAAAGTTCGATAGCGGTAAAAAGATTTGAAAAGCGCTAAAATAGTACAGTCTTAAATATGATTTTCGCCATTAATAAATCGGCGATATGTCAGGGAATTATTCTGTTTTTGATGAGAAAAACTATGTGAAAAACAAAATACAGCTGAATCAGGAATCAGAAGAATTTTTTAATGCTTGTGATCTTCTTCTCATCAAACTATATCTAAGAATGGATGTGGTTTATGCTTTTCCTGATGTGTCTCTTGAAATGGTGCAGGAGCTTCAAAAGCTCGAACTTATCAAGATTGAAGATTCTCGCTTTATTATAACCCATGAGGGAAAATTAATTGTGCAAAACGGAGGATTGAAAAAAGCACTTGGTTTCCAAAAGCACGCGGGAACAGATGTTCTGCTGGTCAACAAAACCACATTTCTTCTGGATTACCCAGTAGTCACCGCCATAATTATTGGATTTCTCATGGTTATTTGTATTCTCACCTGGTTATACTCCCTTTAAAATCCTATTTGGTTTCTTCACAGCCATGCTTTATTGCTCATTGTCTGCTTAAATAGTACATTTACGGCAATTTAATATTCACAGCTATAATGAGCAATTACACTATCAGAAAGATAGAACCTAAAGATAATGAACAGGTAAAAGGAGTAGTACAGAATGTACTTGTAGAAATGGGGGTTCCCAAAGTAGGTACCGCTTACGAAGATGCGTCTCTAAATGATATGTTCTCTGAATATAAAGAGCCTCGTAAAGCATATTTTGTGGTGGATGACCACGGAAAGATCATTGGCGGGGCCGGGATCGCACCTTTAGCCAATTTCGACGGAAGTATCTGTGAGCTTCAAAAAATGTACTTTTTACCCGAAGTGAGGGGAAAAGGTGTTGGTGCAGAAATGATGAAAAAATGCCTGGAATTTGCCAAAGAACAGGGGTTCGAAAAGTGTTATATTGAAACCATGCCCTACATGGACCAGGCGAGGAAACTTTATGCCCGAAGCGGGTTTACTTCCCTCGAAAAGCCTTTGGGAGACACAGGTCATTACAACTGTACCGTCTGGATGATCAAAGATCTTTAAACGATTTATCAGAAATTTCTGAAGTAGCACGATTGGGAAAAGAACAAATACATGACAGTTAGCGGCCTTAAAAAGCACTTTTTCAGCACTCTTTCGGGGAAATATTCCAAGGAGGAGGCCGGCTCTATTTTCCATATTCTTACTTCGGAATTTTTAGGGCTAACACGATTGGATATTGCATTAAACCCGGAAAGACAGCTTTCTGAAAAGGAAGTTGAGCACTTCGAAACTGCTCTTGGCAAGCTTCACCTACATGAGCCGGTGCAGTACATTACCGGAAATACCGAATTCTTCGGACTTACTTTTAAAGTTGACCAGAATGTTTTGATCCCCCGTCCTGAAACCGAGGAACTGGTTCAATGGATCCTGGATGACCTTCAGAAACAAGAGCATAAGGAGCTGAAGATTCTTGATATTGGCACCGGTAGCGGTTGCATCGCAGTTACCCTGGCTAAAAATCTTCCGAAGTCGAAAATAACCGCAATTGATTTTTCAAAGGAGGCATTGCTTATTGCCTCGGAGAATGCGAGATCAAACGAGGTGAATGTTGAATTTAAGGAGCGTGATATCCTGCAGGTCATGGCCCTGGAAGAGGAATATGATCTTATTGTATCGAATCCGCCATACGTACGGGACCTTGAAAAGGAGGAGATGCAGAGGAATGTCCTTGAATTTGAACCTGCCACTGCCCTATATGTGAGGGACAGTGATCCTCTCCTCTTTTATAAGAAAATAACAGAACTGGCAGCAGGAGCATTGAAAGCAAACGGGGCTTTATATTTTGAGATCAATCAATATCTTGGTGAGCAGACAGAAGAACTTTTAAAGGAAAAAGATTTTCGTACTACCTTGAAAAAAGATATTTTCGGGGTGGATAGGATGCTAAAAGGCCAAAGATTATGAAAATCGAATTTCTGAAAATAGTTACTCCCAGGCTCGAGGAGCAACTTGAATTTTATAAAAATGTACTGCACCTGCCGGTAAAGAAGATTTCCAATTCTTCTTTTCATGTAGAGATGGGTTATACTCAGGTAGAATTTTGCCAAAAAGAAGGAGCAACCCCTTACCACCTGGCGATCCATATTCCCGCGCAACAGGAAAAGCAGGCGCTGGTATGGCTGAAGCAGCGTGTAGATATCCTGAAAGACGGTGAAGATGAGATCATCGATTTTCCGGCCTGGAAAGCCAGATCGGTTTATTTTTATGATGCCGATAAAAATATTGTGGAATTTATCTCCCGGGAAGATCTTTTTGAACCTGCTGCGGAAGATTTTTCCGAAGAAAGCATTATCGGGATCAGTGAAATGGGAATGGCAACAGAGGATGTAGAAGAAAAATTTCGCTTTTTGAATAATCATTTCGGTCTTCAAAAATTCTCCGGCGATTATGAGCGATTTTGTGCCACGGGGGACGATGAAGGACTTATTATCATTATCAACAAAAAAATAAAGGACTGGATCCCCACGGGAGATAAAGCCTATGCCTCTCCATTTGAAATAAAATTTTCGGTTGAAAAAGCCATCTCTCGAGTGGCCTTTCAAAATGACAGATTAAAACTTCTATGAACGCTGAAGAAAAAATAAAGTCCCTTAGGGAAGAGCTGCATCATCATAATTACCTGTACTATGTACTGGATAAGCCTAAGATCTCTGATTATGAGTTCGATCAAAAATTAAAGGAGCTGCAAAAGCTGGAAGAGGCGCATCCTGAATATCATGATGAAAATTCTCCAACCCTGAGAGTGGGAGGTGCGGTGACTAAAAACTTTACCACAGTTGTTCATGAACATCGCATGTATTCTCTGGATAACTCCTACTCACAAGAAGATCTGGAGAACTGGGAAAAAAGGATCAGGAAGATGGTTGATGGAGAGGTGAATTTCACCTGTGAATTGAAATATGACGGCGCTTCCATAAGTCTTACTTATGAAAATGGGGAGTTTAAACAGGCAGTGACCCGGGGAGATGGAATACAGGGAGACGACGTGACCAATAACGTGCGTACTATTAGATCTGTGCCGTTGAGATTAAAAGGAGATTTTCCTAAGAAATTCGAAATAGGAGGGGAGATCGTTCTGCCTTACGAAGGTTTTGCGCACCTCAATGCTGCCAGAGTAGAGGCGGGAGAGGAACCATATGCAAATCCGCGAAACACCGCTTCGGGTAGTTTAAAGTTACAGGATAGTGCAGAAGTTGCCAGGCGCCCTTTGGACTGCCTGCTCTATGGACTTAAAGGACATAAACTGGGAATCAAAACTCAGTTCGAAAGTCTTGAAAAAGCGAGGGAGTGGGGCTTTAAAGTACCCGATGAGGCTATACTCGCAAAAAATATGGAGGAAGTGCTGAAGTACATCAATTACTGGGATGTGCACAGGCATGATCTGCCCTACGAAACCGATGGTGTTGTGGTGAAAGTGAATGACCTGCACCAGCAGGAAGAACTGGGCCATACCTCAAAATCACCTCGCTGGGCCATGGCCTATAAATTCCAGGCAGAACAGGCGGCTACCCGTTTAAATAAAATATCCTACCAGGTAGGACGTACCGGGGCTATTACTCCGGTTGCCAATCTCGAACCTGTACAGTTAGGAGGAACAGTGGTGAAACGCGCTTCCCTGCACAATGCCGATCAGATCGAAAAGCTGGATATACGGGAAGGGGATGAAGTGTATGTGGAAAAGGGAGGAGAGATCATTCCTAAGATCGTTGGAGTTAATTTTAAGAAACGCGATCCTGAATCGAAGCCTACAACATATATCCAGAACTGCCCGGAGTGCGGTACAGAGCTGTTGCGTAA
The DNA here is from genome assembly GCA_964627595.1 of uncultured Flavobacteriaceae bacterium. Classification (GTDB taxonomy): domain Bacteria; phylum Bacteroidota; class Bacteroidia; order Flavobacteriales; family Flavobacteriaceae; genus Salinimicrobium. The sequence continues at coordinate 21,543 of CAZVKA010000009.1, forward strand.
TAAAGGGGAAGCACAGCATTACTGTCCCAATGCTAATGGGTGCCCCCCGCAGATCATAGGGCGCATTCAGCACTTCATTTCCAGGAAAGCTATGGATATTGAAGGTTTGGGAGGGGAGACTGTAGCTCTCCTAGTCAATGAAGATCTAATTCATAATTATGCTGATCTGTATGAGCTTAAAAAAGAGCAGATCCTTCCCCTGGAACGTATGGCCGAGAAATCTGCAGATAATCTTATAAAAGGCATTGAGAAGTCTAAAGAGATCCCTTTTGAACGGGTTCTTTTCGCATTGGGAATTCGATATGTGGGAGAAACGGTCGCTAAAAAACTGGCCAGGCATTTCAAAGATATTGATGCTATAGAAAAAGCTTCTAAAGAGGATTTGGAGAAAATTGATGAAATAGGGGAGCGGATTGCAGAGAGTGTGGTGGCATTCTTTTCGACCGAAGAGAATGTAGCAACCATAGAACGTCTTAAGGGATATGGTTTGCAACTGTCCATTTCTGCGGAAAAACTGGCCAATCAAACCAACAAATTGGAGGGGCAGATATTTGTAGTTTCTGGCGTGTTCAGTATGCCACGGAATGAACTGAAAAAGATGATCGAGGATAATGGAGGAAAGGTTTCCGGTTCAATTTCTTCCAAAACCGGCTACATTGTTGCCGGGGAGAATATGGGTCCAAGTAAACATGCGAAAGCTGAAAGTCTCAATATCCCCATCATTAGTGAAGAGGATTTTCTGAAAATGCTGAAGTAGCTTTTGGAATTAAGTGTGTTTCCTGATCAATTGCAGGAGCTGCTCCTTGTCAATGGGTTTTGTAATGTAATCGTTAGCACCTGCTTTCACAGCTTTTTCCTGGTCTCCAGATGAAGTGTAGGCAGTTTGTATAATAATTGGCACCTGTTGGTTGAATTCTCGTATTTGTTTAGTAGCTTCAATTCCGTCGATTTCGGGCATTTTAATGTCCATAAGCACCAGGTCTGTTTCCGGTGTTTTTCTTAATAGATCTACACACTCTTTGCCAGATCGTGCTCTAAGGAGAGTAATTTCAGGTCGTTGAAGGATCTGCTTGATGAACAGGTAGCTTATGTTGTCATCTTCAGCCACAAGAATTGTCAATTCTTTATCTGAAACCTCAAAAATCGGAGTGGCCAACTCGTCTTCACCTTTCACAGGTTTCACTGGAGTGTAAGGGATAGAAACGTAAAATGTACTTCCTTTATTAACCTCAGATTCCACCCAGATCTTACCGTTTAATGCTTTTACATAAGCTTTTACAATTGCCAGTCCCAAGCCAGAACCCTCGTGGGGGCGGGTAATATTGAGATTAGCCTGCACAAACCGGTCAAAAATGGCTCTTTGTCTTTCTGGGGGTATTCCTTGTCCTGTATCTTTTACATAAAAGACCAGATTTTCGCCTTTTTTGTAGTTTCCTATCTCCACCTTTCCTTCGTCAGTGAATTTTAAGGCATTATTGATTAGATTAGTGAGAATATTGTCAAAGATGAATTTATCTGTAAGAATAGTGCCTTCCTCCTTTCCGAATTTCTGATTTAACTTCAGTTCCACTTTTTTATCCCTGGCTTGTGGCTCAAAAAAGCTGTAATAGAATTCCATTACTTCAGGAATATTGACAGGGGCAGGGTGTATGTTTATCTGGTCAGAATCAATTTTAGAGATCTCAATGATGTTATTGATCGTTGTGAGCAGGCGTTTCCCGCTTTTGATCACGATGCCAATATATTTTTTCCGGTCCTTAGGGTTGAGGTCGGGCTCCTTTAGAAGTTCAAGAAAACCAATGATCCCGTTCATTGGAGTCCTGATCTCATGAGACATGTTTTGTAAAAAGATGGTTTTAAGCCGTTCGTTCTCTTCAGCTTTTTCCTTTGCCAGGGTAAGCTGGCGGTTTCTCTTCCTAAGAGCCTGTGTAGTGATCTTTACCTGATACCTTAGAACGATGATAAATAAAGTGATACATACCAACACTAGTAACAGGAAGCCAAGTAGCCACCACAGGTAGCCCGGCACAACAGTTTTCTTAACTGGGGCATACCAGGAATTGAGGATCTCGTAATATTCTGAATTTGGATCGTTTTTTAATTGGGACAGGTGGTTATCGATTCGCCTTACAAAGGAGAGATCCACATTTTTTGGAAATGCGAAATGCAGTTCTGAAGGTCTAAAAATGATTCCCGTCGAGACAATATCTCCTGTAGCGTATTTTGAAAAATAAAAGAAACGGGAGGCAATTAAAACATCTATCTCTTTTTGTCTTAGTCCTTCGACCGAAGCGGGATAGTCGAAAAAAGAGACTGTTTCGTATTGAAGTTGTAAGTTATTTTTGGCATAATCTGTAAAATATTCTTCCTGAACAGAACCTTTTAAAACTCCTAATTTTTTATTTTCAAGATCCAGGACAGACTGAACATTGGCGTGGTCAAGGCTGTAAACTTCCAGCCACGAACTCAAAACGGGAACATTGTTTAGGGTGAACAATGAATCCCGGTAACTGGAATACGCTACATCTGGCAGCAAATCTATTTCATTGTTAACTAGCTTTTCCTTTTGTTCTGCCCAGCTTCCAGTGATATATTCCGGCTCCAGGTTCTCATTTTTTAAGAGGATTTCAAGAATATCAATGAAAATTCCATCTGCCTTTCCCTCCTCGTTCATAAAGATCTTTGGAGGGTTTTCATAGACCCCCACCTTTATCTTTTTTTCGGGATCACTTTCCTGGGCCTCCACGCCAGCTACAGGGAAAAACAAGATCAGAATTAACAGGATAATCGAGATCCCGTGGTGGCCATGGTGTGTCATGTAAGAGCGAACAAAGCGCATGTTGGTTAGACTACATAGATTTTACAGCCGCACAACGACTCTTCTGTTAGACAGTTGCTCCTGGGCTGTTCAAATAAAGCTATAAAATTATTTCTTCTTTCCTGCTGAAGGTTTAAAGAAGCGTTAAAATCATCTTTTGAAAGCAACAATCTTATTTGGACGAAAAGGTTAAACGGTAATAGTGGTACCATCTGCAGTAACTGCACCATTTCTTTCGAGAAAGAAATCGATCCTGCCCAGGTTGATCCCTGCCCATCCTACCTGGTTGACCAGCATGTTTTTGTTGATGCTGTTCTTAACTACTGTTGGTTTGGGTAAAAAGGTGTGGGTATGACCTCCAATGATTAGATCTATATCCTTTGTTTTCGCTGCCAGTTCAAGGTCGCTGACCTTGCCGCTGTTGTAGTGGTATCCTAAATGGGAGAGGCATATCACAAGCTGACAATTTTCCTCATTTTTTAGCTGAGAAACCGTTTCAGTAGCCATCTCGATGGGATCGAGATACTGTGTTTCTTTAAAATGTTTTTTTCCTACCAAACCTTCAAGCTCTATTCCTAAACCAAAAACTCCTATTCTTATATCGTCCTTAATAAACACCTCATATGGTTTTACAAGGCCTTCCAGCACGGTATTGCTGAAATCATAATTAGCACTTACAAAAGGAAATTCAGCATGGGGCATTTGGGCTAAAAGACCTTCAATGCCGTTGTCGAAGTCGTGATTCCCTATCGTTGCCGCATCATATCTCAATTTGCTCATGAGTTTGAATTCCAGTTCCCCTCCGTAAAAATTAAAGTAGGGGGTGCCCTGAAATATATCTCCGGCGTCAAGCAGTAGGGTATTTGGGTTCTCCTTCCGGATTTTGCTTATAAGACTGTACCTTTTTGCTACTCCTCCCATGCCGGCAAATTCGGCATGTGCTGCATCAAAGGGCTCGATATGGCTATGGGTATCGTTGGTGTGTAATATGGTTATATGCTTCCTTTGTCTTTCAGGAGAAAAAGACAGGAGGCCAACACTTCCTATAGAGGCCAGAGCTCCTGCCGCTGCAGTTTGTTTTATAAATGTCCTTCTCTTCATATAGTAGTGATGTTTGTGCTTGAACCAGAGTAATGGGTAAAAGTCAAAAAACAAAAGTAATGGTTATAGGAAAAGCTATTCTAATAGTTTCAAAATAATTTGAATTAACAAATTTTTCTATCTCATTTTCAGCCATTAATTTCTCTCTAATTTTTCTTAAAAAAAAGTTAACTGAAAACTAAAAAAGTTATATTTACATTGAAATTGTGTTATTCATCGAGAATTCCCTACACCTAATCGAATATGGTATTTGAGGCAGAAAAATTAAAGCTCCTTCATTTCAGCTCTGGAGTACCAGGGCAGGAAGATCTTCTTTCTGGGGTTCTTGGAGAAGTAAAAGATGTTCCTGGAAGAAGGGTTGTATTCAATATAAAAGATCTTGAAAAAGCAATTCTCGATGATTTCCCCGATGTCATTCTGATGGACCACACCACCGGTTTCAATCATACAGCAGCGGCTCTGGATATCCTGAAGTTAAATAAATGGGACTTGCCGGTCATTCTGCTCATAGACACAGCCTCTGAACAGGAGGCTATCAGCCTATATTCAGCAGGGGTGGATGATTACATTTTTTTAGACAGGCCTAACCGGCTTCCTGTGAGTATAAAAAAGATCAAAAAAAAATACTTTTTTAAAGCGGAAAGAGAGGAGTTAGAGGTGAGATTGGCTGAACATGACCGTAAGTTTAGAAGTCTTATCGAAAATAGTGCAGATGCTATTTTGATCCTTCATCCAAACGGGCAGAATTCCTATATTTCTCCTTCTGTAGAGACAATTCTGGGCTATTCAGAAAGTGAGGCGAGGCAGTTAGATTTTTATTCTCTCATTCACCCGGAAGAGCGATCAACTGTGGAAGAAAGTTTTCTCGCCTGTTTAGAAATGCCCGGCTGTCCCCTATCCGGAATTCCGCTGAGGATCAAAGGCAGTTCAGGCAGCTTTCACTGGCTGGAAGCCACATTTACCAATCTTTTACATGAATCTGCAATCAACGGGATAGTAGCTAATTTTCGAGATATTTCACGAAACAAGCAAGCAGAACAGGCTATCAGGGAAAGTGAGGAAAAATACCGGTCTTTCTTCGAAAATAGCCTGGATGGTATTTTAATTACGGTGACAGACGGGCAAATTCTGGCCGCGAATCCTGCGGCTTGCAGGATGTTTCAAATGACTGAGGAGGAGATCTGTGAAGCAGGAAGGTTTGGTATTGTGGATCCTAAGGATAAAAGAGTGGCCGCAGCCATTAATAAGCGCCAGAAGGAGGGCCGTGTAAAGGCAGAGGTGACTTTTGTGCGAAAGAATGGCAGTAAATTTCCGGGAGAAGTGACTTCTTCAGTTTTTATCAATGCCTCGGGAGAAAAAAGAACATCGATGATCCTTCGGGATTTTTCAGAAAAGAAAAAGGCAGAGCGGGAAAAAGAGGCTGTTTTACAGGAGTTACGGGAGAAAAGTGCTAAGTTGCAAACAGCGCAGCGAATTGCAAAACTGGGTTATTGGGAGCAGCAACTGGAAGACTCTAGGCTTTTTTGGACAGACGAAGTTTTCAGGATATGGGGCAGAAATAAAACAAATTTCTCTCCTAATTATGAATTCTTACTTGAAACCATACATCCCGAAGATCGGGAAAAATTCATTAATGAAAATTCAGCTGCCATGGCAGGTCTTCGAAACCTGGATTTTGAGCATCGCATTGTTCTGCCCGATGGCTGTATTAAATGGGTGCATGAAAGGGGGGCTTTGTCTTTTACTGAATCTGGAGAAAGGATATTTGAAGGAACTGTCCAGGATATTACCGAGGAGAAATTAAACCGTCAACAGTTAATTACCAGTGAAGCGCGGATTCGTGGCATCCTTAAAACTCAAACCAATTACCTGATAAGGGTGGACCTGGAAGGAAATTATTCCTACTGCAATGAAAAATTCGTTCAGGATTTTAAATGGATCTTTCACGATGAGGATCCTATTGGTAAACCGGCACTGAGTTCGGTTAAAGAATTCTCTCATTCTAAACTCAAAGACATTTTTCATAAGTGTCTTTCCCAGCCAAATACTGTTATACAGGTGGAGATTGAAAAACTGCAGAGAAATGGTGGTGAGAAATGTACTTTTTGGGATTTTATCTGTCTCACTGATTCTGAAGGAACTCCCTTGGAGATCCAAGGAGTGGGAATTGATATTACAGACCGGGTGGAGGCAGAAAGATCTTTGGTAGAAAGTAACCAACGATATGAATTGGTGACAAAAGCTACTTCAGATGCCATTTATGACTGGAATTGTATCACGGGAGAAATAGTTTGGAGTAACAACTATTTTAAGCTTTTTGGGCATACGGAGGACTCCGCCCCGGTAAACATTGATTCCTGGGTTTCAAACGTGCATCCTGAAGATCGTCATATTCTTTCTGACCTTTCCAGGGTTTTAGAAGGAACACACGACTCCTGGCAGGCAGAATACCGGTATCGCAAGAAAAATAAGGAATATGCACATGTGCTGGAAAAAGGAACTATTATAAGAAATGGGGATGAGGTAGCCGTGCGCATGGTAGGAGCGGTTCAGGATATTACAGAGCGTAAGGATGTCTTGCAAAAGCTTATGCGCAGTGAAGCCCGACACCGGGCAATAATCCAGTCTCAAACCAACTATGTAATAAGGACCGACATGGAGGGGAGGTACACCTATTGCAACGGAAAATTCCTTCAGGAATTTGACTGGATCTATGGCGGGAGAGATTTGGTAGGGGAACATTCAATGGTTTCTGTAATGGAATATCATCATGAGCGGCTAGCAGAAGTGGCTCATAAATGTCTTGCTCACCCAGGGGAGGTATTTCAGGTAGAGATTGATAAGCCTGGAAAAAATAATAATGTGAAGACGACTTTATGGGATATCATCTACCTATCAGGTTCTTCTGATCAAAAGGAAGAGTTGCAATGCGTGGGCATAGACATTACTGATCGTGTAAAGGCTGAAAGAGAAAATCGTTTTCAGGCCAATCTTTTAAACAAAATAGGTCAGGCTGTCATTGCCACAGATCCTGACGGAATCATCACTTACTGGAACAAGGCTGCTACAGAAATATACGGCTGGCAAAAGGAAGAGGTATTGAGTAAGAATATTCTGAGGTTCACTCCGTCACAGAATAATCGTGATCAGGGAGTGAAGATCGTGGAAACCCTGAAGCAGGGCCAAACTTGGTCTGGTGAATTACTGGTTCGTCATAAAGACGGTACTGAATTCCCCGCTTTGGTAACCAATTCCCCTTTTTATGATGAAAACGGAGAATTTATAGGAATTATTGGAGTGTCTTCAGATATCACGGAAAGGAAGAATGCAGATAATAAGCTCCTGGAGCTGAACAGGAATCTCAGGAATTACACTAATGAGCTGGTCACTGCAAATAAAGGTTTGGAGCAATTTTCGTACATAGTCTCTCATAACCTGCGAGCACCCGTGGCCAACATTCTTGGTTTAGGCGAATTGATCACCACAGAGGACTATCCAGAATATCTAAAGCAGCAGCTGCTTCAGGAGGTGATCTCGAACATCAGGAATCTGGACTCTATAATTACAGATCTTAACGATATTCTGCAGGTGAAGGTTGATATGAATGAAAAGAAAGAGCTGATAAACCTTCAGGAATTGGTGGAGACCATTACATCAGGTGTGGCCCGCGTGATTAATCAGGAAAAGGTAAAGATCAACACCAATTTTTCTGAAGTACCAGAATTCAGTGCGCCCAAGTCTTACCTGCACAGCATATTTTCGAATTTAATTTTCAATAGTATTAAATACAGACGTCCTGATGTTAACCTGTTCATAGATATAAAAACCAGACAGGACAGTGATAAAGTGATTTTTGAATTTTCTGATAATGGAATGGGGATCGATTTGGAGAAAAAAGGAAATCAGATATTTGGGCTTTATAAAAGATTTCACAACCATGTAGAGGGAAAAGGGATGGGGCTCTTCATGGTTAAAACCCAGGTGGAGCTTATGGGAGGAGATATCCTGGTGGATAGTAAGGTGAACGAAGGCACCCGATTTGTTCTAAAGTTTAAAAAAGAAAAAGTAACTGTAATTAATGAAGATGAAGAAAAAGAGACAGTACCTGTTGGTGGATGATGATGCGACCAGTAACCTCATTTGTGAGCTGAATATTAAAAAAATAGAGCCCGAAGCGGCTATAGCGTCTTTTAATGACCCGATAGAAGCCCTTTCGTGTATTAGAGAAAAATGTCTTCCTGAAAAGGACAAGCTTTGCATTCTTTTTTTAGATATCAATATGCCGTCCATGACCGGTTGGGAATTTTTGGAAGAATTCCAAAAACTTTGTCCTGAGGTGCAAAAGAAATTTATGATCTATATCCTAACTTCTTCCATTGAGGATTTTTCAAAAGAGAAAAAGAAATATTCCTATGTAGCCGGTTTTCTGAGCAAACCCATAACCTCTGGAAAGCTTAAATCGATCATGCAAGAAATTGCTGCAGTGGACCTACCGGAAAAAAGATGTTTAGCAAATAAGTGAACTTTTTCAGTGCAAACGGAAGAGCTCTCGAGGTTACAAATGTACGTTAGACTCTTTTCATTTTAATCTGATAAATCTGCCATCAATGACCGGGGCGATGGTGTCGTGTTTTTTGAAATAATCGATAAGCAGGTTCCTGATCTTATAGTCAAGATTGATCACTTCTGAAGCATGAGTAAAAAAAGTCATGTTGTCCCCACCCTGAAGCAGGTAATCATTGGTAGCTACGAAATAATCTTGATGGTTTTCTAAGGGTTTTCCATTGATAAGCAGTTTTTCCAAGACATTGTTATTGTCAAGAACCAGTTCCAACCCCGCGACCGGATGGGCTGTTCCCGCATCAATTAAATATCTTACTAACTCTCTGATGGCATTTCCATCCATCCTTGCAACCACTACTTCGTTTTCAAAAGGCATTAGCTGGAAGGCTGATCGGGTGGTAACCTCTCCCTGGTTGAGAGAAGATCTAATACCCCCATAGTTCAACAGTACTATGTCAATAGTGTCACCGGTTCTTTTTTGAAATATAGGATTTGACAGCTCCAGGACCGCATCGGCCATCATATTTCCAATTGCCGTATTAAGGTCTCCGTCAGTTTTTACCAAATTGGCTGCAGAATAAGCAAGAACGGTATTCATTTCCCGGTCAATGTGTTGTTTATAGGGCTCAATGAAATCAGCGATAGAATCATTGGTTGGAATGGAATCTGAAACAGTCAATTGTTCCGCTTTGATTTCTGTAAGGTTGAAGACCTGCTTTTTGCAGGAAACCAACAGGAGCAAACAGGTGAAAAGGAGCAGGATTTTTCTCATAGTAACAGATGTGTCAGCAAAAATAAGTTTTTTTTAATGCTTCAAATTAAAGAAGAGAATAATTTCATAAAGTGATGATTTTTCCTACTTTTTTTGGAAAATAACAATGTATATATTAAAAAATATTCTATTTTTCCGGTGTTTTTAGTTCCAATAACTGATTTAATTTCTATTTTATAAATGAGAAACGGGTGAGGCCTTTTCAAAAAATCTTCTGGGTTTTCATTATTATCGCCATTCTTTTTATGGTGGGTTCCTTCTTTAATCTGGATTACCTCACTATCTCAGCAAACTACTTACTGGTCCCTGTTTTGGTTTTATACTACAGGTTAAAGGCAAAAAAATGGTTCCTGTGGATGGTCGTTGCTCTTTTCCTGTTCTATTTAAGGGATATTTTTCTCTTTTACGGCTTCAGGGAATACAGCAGTATAATAGTCATAACCTTCTTTGCTGGATTAATGATTATTTACGGCTTTGCTATTACCGGGTTTCAAAAAGCCAGAGTGCACGTGGTGGAATGGATATCTCTGTTCATCATGTACGGATTTCTGGGCTTTTTGTACTATACCATTGCTGATCTCGTACCGCAGGTGATGCCCTCGATGCAAAACATTACTTTTTTGTACCTCTTCCTGCTCACTTTGCTCTTGGCGATTACGTTTACCGAATATTTGCTCAAGTCTCATTATGCCTCCCTGTGGCTAATGTTAGCCTCGGCATCATTACTGGTTTCAGAGTTATCTCTTTTCTTTAAAATGTATGTAATTGATGACATAAGCGTGAAGCTATTTTTTCCCTTCTTTCATGTTGTCGCATATTATGCATTGATCGAACACGCTTTGCACAGAAGACCTTCTGTCAAAATTCCCGGTTTTTAATCGTTTTAGTGCTTTAATCGGATTTTTTGGGTCGTTTATCTAAAAACAAGAGGGATCTATCCCTGTGAAATTGAAATTTATATATTGCAGGTAATTTCTCGTGAGCATGAAACAAAAATACTTTATTGGTTTTTTGGTGGTCCTGGCAATCGCCATCAATATATATGGTATTTATAATGAGAATTTTTGGTTAAAAGAATCAGCAGAATTTCTGTTTATTCTCCCTGTAGTAGCTTACTATTTAGGTAAGCTCCCCCTTAAAAATTTAAACTTTTGCGCCTTTCTGATACTGCTGGTAGCGGCAGGCTTCCTTGATTTCTTCAAGGATTTTGGCTTGTTTGCCTACGTAAGCCTTGGGTTTTGGATGGGGTGTTATGTCTTTTTGGTGAGGGAAGCTATACGGCATACGGAATATGAAAAAGGCAGCAGGTTTATGGCTTTGTATTTTGCGGCAGTAGTCGCTATTTATATTTACCTGCTCTCCCTGCATGTGCTTGAACTGGAACGTAGTTTGGCAGATGTTTTCCTCTTTTCGTACTACATTGTTTATTACCTTAATATCCTGGTTCTGGCAGTGGCTGCCCTGGTTTATTACCTCAATTCCTTCTCCAAGAAATCGGTCTTTTTCATGTGTTTGACCATCTCTTTTATTTTTGCTGATGTCTTTCGTGATATGGAGGTATTTTATTTTCCAGACCTTAGTGTAGAGATCGTTGGATCTCTCATAAGGTTTGCCGCAATTAAACTTGCTTTTCTCTTTTTTGTGACTCCCGAGAAGAAACTTCGCCTTTTAAACCTTGTTTAGGTAAATTTCTCCCGAGATCTCTTCTTTTTGTGTATTTATAATACCTAATTTTGTGCCCTATGCTTTCAAATTTAAAGATTGGAGTTGCCAAAAGAAGGATGGCGGCAGCTATAAAACGAACTTTCCCTCGAAGTGAAAGTCAGCTTCAGCGAATTGGGCTTATTCTCGATTCTGAAAATGAGGAAGTAAAGGGGCAATTTCTCGCGCTTAAGGAGGAATTTGGATTGCGGGACAGCCATTTTCAGATCGTCATGTGTAAAGATGGTGAAAAGAAAGGTGATGCTTTTAATGGGGTGGTTTTTACAAGGAAAGATCTTAACTGGTATGGAAAGATCAGAAACGGGGAAATAGCTCAATTTGTCCAACAGGAACTGGATGTGCTCATCTCCTTTACCGAAGAGAATAATAAACTAGCAGCCTTACTCGTTTCTGTAGCTAATGCTGGTCTTAAGGTAGGGCGAAAAGAAGATCTTGGTTCTGCCGGACTTTTTGATATGGTGATCGCTACAGGGTTTAATGAGCCTGGGATCTTTATAGCTGAATTAAAAAAATATTTAAAAATCTTAAACAAAATAGAATAATGGAAAAATTCATTGGTACCGGTGTCGCCTTGATCACTCCTTTTACTGATGATCTGCAGGTGGATTTGGAGGCCTTAAAAAGGCTCGTAAATTTCCAGGTTGAAAATGGAATTGATTATATGGTGGTCCTGGGAACAACCGGGGAAAGTGCCACATTGACTTCTGAAGAGAAAAAGCAGGTGATCCACACCATTGTAAAAGAGAATAAAAAGAGAATTCCTCTGGTTCTTGGAGTAGGAGGTAATTGTACGGCTAAGGTGGTAGAGGAGTTGGAAAACACAGACCTTTCAGATTTTGACGGGGTATTGTCGGTTTCACCCTATTATAATAAACCTTCCCAGGAAGGAATCTATCAGCATTACAAGGCAGTAGCTACAGCTTCCTCAAAACCGGTGATATTATATAATGTTCCGGGAAGAACCGGTTCTAATGTGCTTCCCGAAACCGTTAAAAGGCTGGCGATAGATTTTGATAATATCATTGGGATCAAAGAAGCTGCGGGGGATATGGTCCAGGCCATGAAATTGATTAACATGGTGCCAAAGGATTTTTTGGTAATTTCCGGAGACGATATGATCACATTGCCTATGGTGCTGGCCGGCGGTCACGGGGTGATCTCGGTTATTGGCCAGGGTTTTCCTGCTGAATTTTCAGCAATGGTGAACAAGGGACTGGAAAGAGATGTAGACAATGCCTACAAACTTCATTATGAGATAGCACCTTCCATTGACCTGATCTTTGCTGAAGGAAATCCAGTAGGTATTAAAACCTTATTGGCTAAACGCGGAATTTGTAAAAATACCCTTAGATTGCCTTTGGTTAAAGCTACTAATGAGCTAACAGAAAAGATCAATAAATTCATAGATAATTTTTAAATCTCGATTCCAGAGATGGTGGAGAGGGCTTGAAAAGGTCATAATTCCTGCTGTAACTAAAGTTTTTATAATAGGGCAGAAAAGAGTATTTTTGCCAGATGTTAATTTCAAGAATGAAGAAAATAATCCTTTTATTAAGCGTAATAATTCTTACAACTTCCTGCAGCCAGTATCAAAAAGTGCTCAAAAGCAAAGATACGGGTGAAAAGTATACTACAGCAGAAAAGTTGTATAATGACGCCAAAGCAGGAGAAAGTAATGAAAGACGAAAGTTCAAAAAAGCACTTCGTCTTTTTGAACAGATCGTTCCAGAATATCGTGGTAAACCACAGGCACAAAAGCTGATGTTTCTTTATGCCGACACCTATTATGAATTGGGGGATTATTACCTTGCCGGATATCAATTTGAGCGGTTTACTGAAACTTATCCTCAAAGTGAGAAGCGGGAAGAGGCGGCTTTTAAAGGTGCCAAAAGTTATTATTTCCTGTCTCCACGGTATGACCTGGATCAATCTGAAACGCATAAAGCGATCAATAAATTACAGGATTTCATTAATCGTTTTCCTGAAAGTGAAAAATTGGAGGTCGCAAATGAATTGGTTACAGAGCTAAGGGTAAAGCTTGAAAAGAAGTCGTATGAGATAGCAAAACAGTATCACCATACCCGCAATTACAAGTCGGCGATCACTGCATTCAACAATTTTATTTCAGATTATCCCGGTTCCCCTTTTAGAGAGCGTGCCATTTTCTATAAATTTGATTCGGCTTATCAATATGCCATCAACAGTTATGCTTATGCGATGCCCGAAAGATTGAAGGAGGCCCAAAAATATTACGAGGATTACCGCAGATATTATCCCGAAGGGGAATTTACTGCTGAAGCCGAAGCGGCTTATTCAGATATAAAGGAAAAAGAACAAAATTTATAATCAAGAGAAGGAACAATGATAGATTTAAAGAAGACTGATGCGCCGGTGAATACCACCACTTTGGATAAGAATTCAATTGATGCGCCTACCAATAACATTTATGAGGCGATCTCAATTGTTTCAAAGAGAGCGACCCAGATCAATTCGGAGATCAAAAAAGAGTTATTGGAAAAGTTGGATGAATTTGCGACCTACAATGACAGCCTTGACGAGATCTTTGAGAACAAGGAGCAGATCGAGGTCTCAAAATTTTATGAGAAACTTCCAAAACCACACGCTTTAGCGATCCAGGAGTGGTTGGAAGACAAGATCTACTATCGCAATACTAAAAGCGAGGAATAAAAAATGTCTGTTTTAAGCGGCAAAAAAATACTTTTGGGCGTTACCGCGGGTATTGCCGCTTACAAAACAGCCTTTTTAGTTCGGCTTTTCATAAAAGCCGGGGCAGAGGTGAAGGTGATTCTAACCCCCGCTGCCAGAGAGTTCGTTACTCCGCTAACCCTTTCCACTCTTTCTAAAAACCCGGTTATTTCCTCCTTTACCAGGGAGGAAGATGATAACGGGGTATGGAACAATCATGTTGATCTTGGATTATGGGCAGATATTATGGTGATAGCTCCCGCCACTGCCAATACCCTGTCCAAAATGGCTACAGGAAACAGCGATAATTTTTTGCTGGCCACCTATCTTTCTGCCAAATGTCCTGTTTATTTTGCTCCGGCAATGGATCTTGACATGTTCAAACATCCTTCTACAACTCAAAGTTTTGAAACCCTCAGTTCCTTCGGAAATATCATGATCCCTGCAACTTCTGGAGAACTGGCGAGTGGACTGGTAGGAGAGGGGAGAATGGCAGAACCCGAAGATATTATTTCTTTTCTTGAGGAAGACATTGCGAAAAATCTCCCTCTAAAGGGGAAAAAGTTGCTGATAACAGCAGGACCCACATACGAAGCCATTGATCCCGTACGTTTTATAGGAAACCATTCCAGCGGTAAAATGGGCTATGAAATTGCGGCAGCGGCGAATGAGGCGGGAGCAGAAGTCGTATTAATTTCTGGTCCTACCCACCTGGAAAATCCACATGCTTCTATAAACCTTATTAGAGTGGAAAGTGCCCGTGAAATGTATGAAGCTGCCCACCAGCATTTTCAAACCATAGATGTAGCTATTGCTGCAGCGGCAGTTTCAGATTACCGCCCGAAGCAGGTAGCCAATCAAAAAATAAAAAAGGCTAACGCACAACTGACCATAGAGCTGGAACGAAACCCTGACATCCTCGCTTCTCTGGGGGCAGAAAAAAAAGGACAGCTGCTTGTTGGATTTGCTCTTGAAACCGAAAATGAACAGGACAATGCGCGTGGAAAACTGGAGAAAAAAAATCTTGACTTCATCGTTCTTAACTCCCTCAACGATAAAGGCGCCGGATTCAAAACAGATACCAATAAAATAAGTATCTTGTTCAGGGATGGTCGAAAAAGTGACTTTGGCCTGAAATCTAAAAAAGAGGTTGCCCGAGATATCTTGAATGAAATAATATTGTTATTGAATGAATAAGCTGTTCCTTCTCGCATCGTTCTTCTTGTTTACCACTCTTGGGTTTGGACAGGAGCTTAATTGCCAGGTAGTGGTCAACGCCGAGCAGACGGGGAGGAGTAATGTCACCGTTTTTCAAACCCTTCAAAACTCTCTTGCCGAATTCATCAATCAAACCAAGTGGACCAACCAGCAATTTTTGCCGCATGAGCGTATAGACTGCAGTATCTTTATTAATATCTCAGATTATGATGCCGATTCTTTTACAGGAACTATTCAGGTGCAGTCTTCCCGTCCCGTGTTCGGGTCCACAATGGTAAGTCCGGTTTTTAATTTTAAGGATGGGCAGTTTGGGTTCACCTATTCAGAATACGCTCCTTTCAGTTTTAATCCAAATGAATACAATTCTAACCTGATATCTGTTGTTACGTTTTACGTTTACACCATCCTGGGTCTTGATGCCGATACTTTTGAAGAGCAGGGGGGCAGCCGTTATTATGAAATTGCCAATCAAATAGTGAATACTGCCCAGCAGGGAGGTCGTGCCGGTTGGAAAGCTACAGATGGCAATGCTTCGAGGTACAGGCTGGTAAGCGATCTGCTTTCCAATTCTTTTTCGGGCTATAGAAAGGCATTGTATAAATATCATAGAGATGGTCTCGATCGTATGCATATGTCTCCTGCAGAAGGAAAAAAATCGATTGCTACGGCCATTCTTGACCTGGACAGGATGAATGACCGCAGGCCAAATTCACTTCTGGTACGTACTTTCTTTGACGCCAAAGCAGATGAAGTGCAGCAAATTTTCAGTGGTGGTCCTTCTGTACCGGTAAAAGAAGTCGTGGATGCCCTCAACTCTCTTGCGCCTACTTTTTCTGAAAAATGGAGTAATATCAGGTACTAAATTTTCGCTTTGATTGCGAAATATTTCTCACGTATCTTTACCTAAAATTTTGATCTTTTGCTAACAACGCTTTCCATAAAGAACTATGCCTTAATAGAAGATATCCAGATGAATCTTCAAAGTGGTTTCACCATCATTACCGGGGAAACCGGTGCCGGTAAATCCATTATGTTGGGCGCACTTTCACTTTTGCTGGGAAAAAGGGCAGATTTTAGTGCTATTCGTGATCCTGAAAAAAAATGTGTCATAGAAGGTATTTTCGACGTGTCAGCGTATGAACTGCAGACACTTTTTGCTTCAGAAGACCTGGATTATGAGGCACAGACCATCATTAGGAGGGAAATTCTGCCTTCAGGAAAGTCTAGGGCATTTATAAATGATACTCCGGCGAATTTATCTTCTCTTCAGGTATTGGGAGAAAGATTGCTGGATATTCACAGCCAGCACGAGACCCTTAGTTTAGGAGATAACGAGTACCAGTTCATGGTTATTGATTCCCTTGCCAATAATGCCCAAAAAATAAAGAATTACCAGCAATCTCTTAAGCAATTGAAGAGCCTTCAGAAACAATTGCACAATTTGCGGGAGGAGCAAGCGCAGGCAACCAAAGAATATGATTACAACCTGTTTTTACTGACTGAGCTACAACAGGCAAAACTTCAGCCGGGCATGCAGGAGGAACTGGAAGAGCGGTATGAAGAGCTGAGCAACGTGGAGCAATTGACCGAGCAGTTGGGCAGTGCCGTTAATGCCATTCAGCAGGAGGAAATAGGGGCGGCTGCGACATTACGGGAGGCGCGGAATAATCTTCAAAGAATTGCAGGTATATCTGCAAATTACCAGCAGTTGTACGAACGCTTTCAAAGCGTTAATATAGAGCTTGATGATATCGCTACGGAACTGGAGGCTTCTCTGGAAAAAGTTGAAGCAAATCCTGAAGAACTTGCACAGATCAATGATAAGCTTCGAGTGTTATATAACCTTCAGAAAAAACATATGGTGTCTACCGTAGGCGAGCTGAAGCAAATCGAAGAAGAACTGGCGCAGAAGGTCTCTGTGTCTGAAAATGCTGAAGAAGAGATCGCCAAATCAGAGAAAGCGATAGCTGCACAAAGGGAGGAGCTAAGCAAACAGGCTGCAGAAATCCATTCCTCAAGAAAAGCGGTCATTCCGAAGTTTATCAAAGAAATCGAGGCAATCCTGAGCGATCTGGGAATGCCCAACGCTTCCCTAAGAATTGAACTTGAGCAACAGGAAGAATTCTTTTCCAATGGGAAAGACAGTTTGGCCTGGCTGTTATCTGCCAATAAAGGCGGGAAATACAACGACATTAAAAAAGCGGCTTCAGGGGGAGAATTGTCCCGTATTATGCTCGCGGTAAAAAGCATTTTGGCGAGCTACAGTAAATTGCCTACCATCATTTTTGATGAGATCGACACCGGGGTTTCTGGAGACATCGCTCAAAAAATGGGTGTGATCCTTCAAAAAATGGGGAAGAACATGCAGGTTATCGCCATCACGCACCTTCCGCAGATCGCCGGAAAGGGGAATTCTCATTTCAAGATCTATAAAGAAGATGCAGCCCATAAAACGATCACCAATATCATTGAATTAAAATCTGAACAGAGGATAGAGGAGCTGGCCATGATGCTTGGTGGAAAGAACATTAGTGATTCTGCTGTGGCCCATGCAAAATCACTGCTCAATTAAAAGATGTTTATTATATTTACCCGCTTAACAGAAACCAAAAAATTATACCATGTCATATAATCTACTAAAAGGAAAAAAAGGGATCATCTTTGGTGCCCTGGATGAAAACTCAATTGCCTGGAAAACTGCTGAGCGCGTGCATGAAGAGGGCGGTAAATTTGTTCTTACCAATGCCCCTATTGCTATGAGAATGGGGAATATCAAGGATCTTGCTGAAAAAACAGGAGCTGAGATCATTCCTGCAGATGCCACCAAAGTAGAAGACCTGGAAAACCTGGTAGAGAAGGCCATGGAAATCCTTGGAGGAAAGCTTGATTTTGTGCTGCATTCTATTGGAATGTCTGTGAATGTGAGAAAAGGAAATCACTATACCAATCAAAACTATGATTATACCGCCAAAGGTTGGGATGTTTCTGCGGTTTCTTTTCATAAGACCATGCAGAGCCTTTACCAGAAGGACGCGATGAATGAATGGGGCAGTATCATGGCTCTTTCTTACATTGCCGCCGAAAAAGTTTTCCCAGATTATAATGATATGGCGGATAATAAAGCATATCTGGAATCTATTGCCCGTAGTTTCGGGTATTTCTTCGGAAAAGAAAAAAATGTGCGCGTGAATACCATTTCCCAGTCTCCCACACCTACAACTGCAGGACAGGGCGTAAAAGGATTCGACGGATTCATCGCCTATGCTGACCAGATGTCACCACTTGGAAATGCAACCGGTCTTGATTGTGCGAATTATATCATTACCCTTTTCTCTGATCTTACAAAAAGAGTGACCCTTCAAAATCTTTACAACGATGGTGGTTTCTCCAGGATGGGAGTGAGCCAACAGGTGATGGAAGCCTTTGTGAAAGGGCAGGAGAAGTAAGCTAATTCAAACTATATATTTCTAAAAGAGGTTGTAAAGTATTTACAGCCTCTTTTTTTATGTGGAGCAGTCAATTTTCTTAATACATTTGTGACATGGAAATATCCTATTCTTTCATCATTCCGGTATTCAACCGGCCAAATGAGGTCAAGGAACTGCTTTCAAGCATGCAGGAGTTAAAATTTGACCGGCCTTTTGAGGTGGTCATTGTGGAGGATGGTTCTACTGTTGATTCGGCAGAGGTGGTACAGGAGTTTTCTGATTTGCTGAACATTAGTTACTATCAAAAACCAAATTCAGGACCGGGAGATTCCAGGAATTACGGAATGAATAGGGCTAAAGGAGATTATTTCCTGATTCTGGATTCAGATGTCATTCTGCCGCCATATTATCTTTTGGAGGTTGACAAAGCTCTAAACAGCCATTTTGTGCACTGCTTTGGTGGTCCAGATGCTGCCCATGGGAGTTTTTCTGCAGTTCAAAAGGCGATCAATTATTCCATGACCTCATTTTTAACTACCGGTGGCATTAGGGGTGGTAAACAAATGGTAGGGAAATTCCAGCCCAGGAGTTTCAATATGGGATTGTCAAAGGAAGCCTTTGCTAATTCAGGAGGGTATGGGGTGATTCATCCAGGAGAAGACCCAGATCTTGCCCTTCGGCTTCGCAGAATGGGGTGCGAAACGCGGCTTTTTTCCGAAGCTTATGTTTATCACAAAAGAAGAATCGATTGGCGAAAATTTTTTCAGCAGGTATATAAATTTGGGCTAGTAAGACCTATCTTGAACAAATGGCATCCAGAGTCGGCAAAGATCACTTTCTGGTTCCCTGCCATCTTCATGACAGGTTTTATGTTAAGCCTGCTCTTACTGCTCTTTGGCCTGCCGCAACTCTTTTTGCTGTTCATGGCTTATTTCCTGGTAATCTTCTTTCACTCCCTGGTAGAAAATAATGACGTAAAGATCGCTGCGTACTCGGTATGGGCTGTCCTGGTGCAATTTTTAGGATATGGACTTGGTTTCTGCCAATCTACCTACTATCTTAGAATTCTTAATGAAACCCCAGAAAAAAGGTTTCCGAAGTTATTCTTTCAAGATGGTAAAAAGACTGAAAACCTTAACCAGAACACGGTTTAAAAAGACCAATTTTAATTCCTTCTTCTTTTTCCTGTTCTTCGCGGTGGTGATCTGGATCTTTGTGCAGTTTTCCAAGCAGTACAACGAGGTTATCGATATTCCCGTGAACTACGTAAACATTCCTCCAGATAAGTTGCTGGATGCTAATAATCCTTCAGTTCTTAAACTAAGGATGGAAGAAAACGGCTTCAGGATCGCCTGGTTTAGTTTATTCCCCCCCACATTGGATGTGGACGTTTCAAAAGCGGTTCAGCAAAATGATCAATTGTGGTATTTCATTGATGACAACCGTAATGATATTGTATCCCAGCTTAATATTAATTTTGAGGACAGCCGTTTTGTAAAAGATGTGCTGGTTATCGACTTTGAGCAAATGAAGGAGAAGAAACTCCCTGTGGTTTCCAGGATCGAGCTGGAGTTTGCAGCGGGATACTCAGCGACAGATCCTCTTCAATTACAACCAGACTCTGTAAGGGTTAGTGGTCCTGATGCTTTGCTGGATACCCTGAGCAGGTTGTATACCGAGAAGCTGAATTTGAAAAAGATCAAGGAAACGGCTTCAGGTAAGATTAAAATTGATACCAGCGGGTTCAAGCATTTAACTGTGCATCAACCTGTTTTGAACTATCTCCTGGAGGTGGAAAAATTTACAGAAGGCAGTGTGCAGGTCCCTATTGAATTGGTCAATGTTCCTGAAGACCTGAATGTTGTTATTTTCCCCAAAGAGACCCTGTTGTTCTACCAGGTGGCTTTAAAGGAGTACAACCAAATTGTAGCTTCAGATTTTAGAGTGATAGCCGATTTTTCTACCGTACAGGAAAGTCAGGATTTTCTTGTGCCTGAAATAGTGAAGAAACCCGAAATTACGACCAACTTAAGATTAAACGAAAAAAGGATACAGTTTATCATCAAAAAATGAAAATACTCGGACTTACCGGAGGGATTGGAAGCGGAAAAACTACAGTTGCGAACATGTTCAGGGAGCTGGGGGTTCCTGTTTATATTGCTGATGAAGAAGCAAAGTACCTAATGAATTTTGACGCCGGCCTGAAACAAGAGATCATAGCTGTATTTGGAGATGCTGCCTACAAAGGTGGAATGCTGGATAGGAAATTTCTTGCAGAACGGGTTTTCAATGATAAAGAACTTCTTGAAGAATTAAATGATATTATACATCCTGCTGTAGGAAAAAACTTTGAAATTTGGAAAGAAAAACAAAATTTCCCCTATGTGGTTTATGAAGCAGCCATACTTTTCGAAAAAGGCGGTTACAAGAAATGCGACCGTACTCTTCTCATTACTGCTCCGCGAGAGATAAGAATTCAGCGGGTGATAGAAAGAGATAAAGCTACTTCTATGGAAATCGAAGCCAGGATGAACCATCAATGGCCCGATGAAAAAAAGGCTAAACTGGCCAACTATATTATCATCAATGATGAGCTTTCCCAAACCCGTAAAGAGGTGCGAAAAATTCATGAAATTATGCTGGATAGCGCGTAAAATCAGGGTTTCTTTTGTTAACTTTTGGTTAAATGGTTAATCCGCTAAATGTTAAAATCATACTTTTGGGATATGAACAAAAAGATATTTTTTCTTTTGGTGGTTCTCATGAGCCTCTCCCTTATAGGAATCATATTTGTTCAGGGTTATTGGATAAAAAACACCGTTGAAAGTAAAGAGGAACAATTTTCTTTTAACGCCAAACAGATATTGCGCAGAGTAGCTAGCGAGATTGAGAACAACGAACTGGAAAACTACTATTTTGCGCTGCAGGATGTTGTGGATAGTCTGGGTGTGCAGCCAGACAGTTCCATTATGAGTGAGATCTTCCAGGTACAACGAGATGAGTTCTCAAATGAGATTTATGTGTACTCACACGGGGTAATTGAGGAAGATTATAAGCTTTCCACGGCTTTTTTGGATGCTTCTATTGATACCATCCATTTTAAAAAGTTGATCAACAGGAAGGTATCCAGAATGGTAAAGAACGATAGCCTGAACGAAAATTCGCTCTCCACCCCCAGCAGGATTAACCGCATTTTTAGGATGAAAGATGTGGAGAAGGAGTTTATTCGCTCTACAGTGAGTGAATATACCGGTAAAATGCCCATTCATAACAGGGTCTCAAAAGATTATCTTGAAAATCTTATTCGAAGGGAATTGAAAAATAGAGGGCTAAATACATCATTTGAGTATGGAGTTTATGGAAACGGGCTGGCTACAAAAGTGAGGTCTGAGGATTTTCAGCTCAATTCGAAGACGACCTATAGAGTTCCTTTATTCGCAAATGAGAACGGTACCAATGATTACCAGTTATTTGTGAATTTTACCGAGAAGAAGCAGGTAGTGCTTTCGTCAATAACGCTAATGGCGGCACTTTCAATAATATTCACTCTTATAATTGTTATTGCCTATTCTAGTGCTCTATCACAGTTGATTAGACAACGGCAGATATCGGAAATCAAAACAGATTTCATTAATAATATGACCCATGAGTTTAAGACGCCTATAGCCACGATAAATCTTGCTCTTGACGCTATAAAAAACCCTAAGATAATGAGTGATCCTGATAAGGTGGCACATTATCACAGGATGATAAGAGATGAGAATAAAAGAATGCACGCGCAGGTAGAAAATGTATTGAGAATATCAAGGCTTGAGAAAAATGAGCTTGACCTGAAGAAAGAGCGGCTGGACCTGCATGAGTTGATAGAAGAAGCGATCACCCATATTGAATTAATAGTTGAAGATAAGCAGGGGTACATTAAAACCCATTTTGGAGCCCTGAAATCCTCAATACTTGCAAATCCCACGCATTTTACCAATGTTATCGTGAACATTCTGGATAACGCGGTGAAGTATTCCCCCGAACAACCTAAGATCGATATCTACACAGAAAATGTGAAGAACTATATCGTTATGAAGGTAAGGGACCAGGGAAGTGGAATGACCAGACCGGTGCAAAAAAAGGTTTTTGAAAAGTTTTATCGCGAGCACACCGGTGATATACACAATGTAAAAGGTCATGGCCTTGGGCTGGCTTACGTGAAAAGGATTCTCGATGACCATCAGGGAACCATTAGCGTGGAAAGTGAAAAAGGAAAAGGAAGTACGTTTATAATTAAATTACCACTAATATCTTAATTTATGGAAACTGAAAATAAGAAGATCTTACTAGTTGAAGACGATCCAAATTTTGGAACGGTTTTAAAAGATTACCTGGCCATGAATGACTATGAGGTCACTCACGCCAAAAATGGAATGGAAGGATTTGAAAAATTCAAAAAAGATGATTTCGATCTTTGTATTCTGGATGTAATGATGCCATATAAAGACGGTTTTACCCTGGCAAAAGAAATCAGGGAGAAGAATGAGGAAATCCCAATTATCTTCCTTACAGCTAAGGCCATGAAAGAGGATGTGCTGAAAGGATATAAAGTGGGAGCAGATGACTACCTCAATAAGCCCTTTGATAGCGAAGTTTTGCTTATGAAAATAAAGGCTATCATGCAACGAAAAGCTACAGACAGCGTTGCTGACAGCAAACAATTTGAGTTCCAAATTGGAGATTTCCACTTAAACTCCAAGCTTAGGTTCTTAACCTATAAAGATGAGGAACCATCCAAACTATCACCAAAAGAGAACGAACTATTGCGCCTGCTGGCACTTCATGAAAATGATCTAATGCCCCGAGAGCTTGCTCTAACCAAGATATGGAGAGATGATAATTATTTTACTTCTCGAAGTATGGATGTTTATATTGCCAAACTCAGAAAGTATCTTAAAAAGGATGAAAACGTGGAGATCTTAAATATCCATGGAGAAGGTTTCAGGTTGGTGATTAGAAATAAAGAAGAGGCACAAAGTTAAGAATTACCTTTTCAGTTTCTGACAAAACATTATCACGATATCATCCTGTCGTGGTAATGTTTTGTTTAGTATGTTAACATTTCCTTCACCCGCTCTTTCTGTGCAAGTGCTATATTTATGTGTAACATTCACATAATGAGCAGGTGCCCCGGAAATTTCTCTCCATTTTTTCATTATTGTCAAGCCATCCGTGCGTTGCCAATGGTTGGAATTTTATTTCTTCTCATTCCTTCCATTTGGGGGCAAACTTTACCTACCTACAACTGGCTTAAAAAAGTGGATCTGCCAACGGTTTCGGGAAGCAGTCTCAATACAGATGATATTACCATAGCAATCGCCCAGGACAGCAGCGGAAACATCTACACTCTTTCAGTGGGAAGTGGTATCGATAAAAGAGATCCTGAAGGAAACCTTCTACAAAAGACTTTAATTCCCGGTGGTAACCTTGATAGTCCCCGCGATCTGATAATTGATCAGGAAGGTTATATATATGTTGCTGATTATCTTGCAGGCGGTGATACTTTCCGGGATGACGGAAAGATCAGGGTTTTCGACCCTTCCGGAAATCCCCTTCCTGATAGAACTATCCTTACCTCCTTTTACAGGCCCCTTGGCTTGGATATTTCCGGAGATAAAGTTTATGTGGCTGAATACTACGATGGGCTTCAAGGCCCGGAAAAAGGGAGTACTTTTAGTCGCCTACGAATTTATAGCAAAGGTTCCGGAACTTTGCTGGGTGAGACCGAGCAAGTCGACATTCCTCTACGTATTGCCATTAACTCAATGGAGCAGGTATATGTGAGCCAGGCAGGTGTCTCTAACCCTGCAGTTCTTATGTTTGATGATAATCTTAATTTAAAGGGGCAATTACCCAATATTACCTCTCCCGGCAGTGTCATAGTTGATGCACTGGATTATATTCATGTGATTGAATATGGCAATAGGATCAAATTCAGTGAGTTCATAAACTTTGATAATCTCGGACTTTTCGAAATTTCAAGCCTGGCTCAGGATATTTCCCAGGGAGTGAAAAATCAAGAATTTTATCTGAAAATTTTTAATCCCGATGGCAGTACCGGCAATAACCTTAAAAGCCAGCTGGATTTCCCTGTTGATGTCGAGCAGAATGGATGCGGAGATCTTGTGGTAAACAATTCCGAAATTTTTGATGGTTCTTTTTGGGGAATGTATTTTCCTTCAAAACTCGAGTTCGATCTTGAATTTTACGAAAGAACTCCTTCCATAGATGCTGCTGAAGGTCCACAGATGAGTTGTTTGCAGGATATTGAAATTATTGCTGAGCCCGGAGAAACTACTGCAGTAGCAACTTTTTCAGAACCCACAGCCACAGATAATTGTGAGGTTACTGTTACACAGACTGCCGGGATAGAATCTGGAGGCAATTTTCCCATTGGAGAAAATATCGTTGAATTCACTGCGGAAGATACTGCGGGTAATAAAGTTACCTGTAGCTTTAAGGTGATCATCAAGGGAAATGAAGATGTAGAACCTCCACGAATCAATTGCGCTGCAGATCTTACTGTTTCTGTAGATCCCGAAGCTTGTACAGCTGTAGCCAATTATGAACTTCCTCAAGCTACTGATAATTCGGGGGGGGTAACACTGTCCTTGATCGAAGGTCCGGAAATAGGTGAAACTATAGAAGTAGGGGAGACTGTTGTGAAATACGAGGCAATTGATACCGCCGGAAATACTGCCACCTGTGAATTCAAAATTACTGTGGTTGATGATATTGCACCAATTATTCAGAACTGCCCCGGGGAACAACAAGAGGAAATATCGGCCGAAGGTTTTGTAGTGCCAGATTATACCGAAAATCTAGAAATTAACGATTGCTCCGGAAGCATTACCCTCACACAAGTTCCTGCTGCCGGAACTCTTGTTTCAGAATCTTTTGTGGCAACCATTTCTGCGGAAGATGAGTTCGGAAATAGATCGAATGAATGTTCTTTTGAGGTGATACTTACTGCGGAAGAAGTCGTGCAGATCACTTCCTGCCCGCAAGATCGCGGTCTGGAACTCGGTACTGACTGTACAGCAGTTTTACCGGACCTAACTGGGGAAATAATTACGAACATAACTGCAGAAATTGTCCAGGAACCGGCACCCGGAACTACAATTTCGGAAGATACAAGCGTTCG
>CAZVKA010000010.1:0-42634 GCA_964627595.1 uncultured Flavobacteriaceae bacterium
AGCGAATATGGACTAAGCAGAAGAATCCTACAAAAAAAGTCGATGAGTGCAGTGAATACTCGTTAAAGTGCAATCATTAAGCTAATATTTAGATAAATTCAGGGCTGTTCTGTACTGCCGGAGGATTAAACGGATAGAAAAAGCAGATAAAAAGAAGAAAATTTCATCTCCGCGGGAAGAGAAAGAGAATTAATTATAATGTACCGTCACCGGAAGGGCTGCTGCACTTCTATAATTACCCGGATGTTGACCCGGCTCGATCTCCACTGTGGCGCCCATACGGAATTCTGAAATACCAGAAGTCAAATCCCCTGATCCTTCCAGATCACTGGTGAAATCCTTTAAAATGATATTCTGATTACCATTAGTTAGCAAAAATTCTCCCTGGGGAAGACTAATATCAAAAGAAAATCCTTTTTGTCCTGTGACCCGAAAGCTTGCGGCAGAAACATTGGTTCCGTCAGCCAATTGTACTCCGCCGGAAGCGAGTCGGTCATTATCTGGAGTCAATATTACAGTACCACCATTTTTAGCATCTACAGCGGCAAAATTCATATCAGAGGTGGTAGTGATCCCTATAGGTTCTATAATGGTCACCGAAGCAGTGAACGTCGCTGTCGCCTGCGTTTGCCCCCACGCTGACGCGCTGACAAAAAGAACCATTAATAATAATTGAAGGGGCTTCATGTTAAAATTATCTTAAGACCAAAATAAAGAAAAGATTTTGAATTGAACCGTTAAAATGCATAAAATATCGATAAAATACACAATAAGTCTATCGAAAACGTTGTAGTAGCCTTCAGGAGAGTCACTTAATTCGAACTCTTTTTCCAAATTTCTCCGGCTGAATGGAACAAGCTAAAGGTACTATAATAAATACGCATAAAGATTAGTTTCGCTCAAAGCTGTATATTACCTTTTCTAAAAAACCATCAATATGAATAAAACGTACTCTACTAACCTTCATCTTCCTGCAATTGATGCCGGATTATTGATCCTGCGAATAGGCGTCGCCATTCTCATGCTGACCCATGGAACCCCGAAGCTGTTTATGCTTTTTGGGAGTGAAGAGATCCAATTTGCAGATCCATATGGTTTAGGACAGGCCACCACACTTGCCTTGGCTGTTTTCGCTGAATTCATCTGCTCTATTCTCATTTTACTGGGGCTTGGTACGCGGCTGGCGGTAATTCCCTTAATGGCCACCATGCTTACGGCATTTTTTGTCATTCACGCCTCAGATCCCTTTCAGGCTAAAGAACTGCCTCTGTTTTACCTTTTAGTCTATACGGTGTTGCTCATAACCGGGGCAGGGAAATATGCCCTTGATTACTACTGGCTTAAAAGAACCAAATAAAAAAAGAGGTTGTTCAATTGAACAACCTCTTTTCATTTTTCTTTTTCAGTACTTATTCTTTACATATCGTTCTGGCTCATTACCTGATCATCAGCTTCCAGTAATGCCAAAAACTTATCCAGGTTTGGAATGATCACAATGCGGGTCCTCCTGTTTTTTGCGCGATTTTCCGCGGTATCATTATCTACTAAAGGTTTGTAACTGCTGCGTCCTGCCGCGATAAGCTTTTCAGGAGCTACATCAAAACGATCCTGCAATAAGCGAACAATGGCGGTAGCCCTTCTCACGCTTAAATCCCAGTTGTCTACTAAATATGAATTCTCCACCATGGTTTGAGAGTCTGTATGACCTTCAACCATCACTTCCATGGAAGGTTCCGAATTGATAACGTCAGAAAGCTTTTCAAGCAGGGGATAGGCATCCCGGCTCACTCTGTGACTTCCACTTCTAAAGAGTAGTTTATCAGAAACATTGATCATCACCACTGTTTTGTCTATTGTAATATCCACATCTTCAGTAGCGCCACCGCTTATCTGATTTCTGAGGTTATGGGATACAGCCAGATTGATAGAATCTTCAAGCGTTTCTGCTTTGGCCAATTCGGCAGGATTAACTTTTCTAAGAGTTTCCCGCATCTTCCTCTTATTGGCGTTAGACATGACTGTAAGGTCATTCATCTCCAATTTTTGATCGTTCTCCTCTGTCAGGGTGTTGATCTTTGCATTGTAATCGGCCACTCTTTCTTCTATGGCATTTAAACGGGCCTCTAATTTTTCCTTTTCTACCTGAGTTTTTTGAAGGTTACTGCGGGTGTCATTGTAGTCCTCTTCCAGGGCTACATATTTCTTTTTAGACACACAGGAGGTTAACACACTTGCTGCCAATACCGTAACGGTAAGAATTCGTTTCATAACTTTTAAATTTTGTTTTAAGCTCATTTATAATTTGGGTTATCAAGCCTTAGAACGGTTAATATGTGCCGAAATTATATAAAAGCCAATTTGACCGTTTTAATTTTAACCTAAGATTATTAGTTGGAGTGGCAGGTTGCTAAAAAAGTCTTAATTAAGTGTCTTCTTCAAGTGAAATTTTTATCTTTTTGAAAATTGAAAATTAGAATAAACGCTTAGTAAATAAAGAATTCGACGTTACTTACTGTCAATCAAGACCTTGAGAAAAATTAATCTGAAATTCAAGAATGATTGACCGTTTGTGCCGTAACTTTAGTTCAAAAGTCATTTACTTCATTGGAACCTGAAAAAAAAGAAAAGAAGAAAAAGAAAAAATCTGGGTTAAGGCTCTTTTTTAAGATTCTGCTTGGGATCTTAATTTTTTTCCTTCTGTTGATCCTTTTTGTCCGCAGTCCCTGGGGACAAAGCCTTATTGTTGACCGTTTAGTATCATATATTTCCAATCAGACCAATACTACTGTGGAAGTAGATAGGTTGTTCATAACCTTTTCGGGAGACCTGAGCCTGGAAGGTCTCTACATGGAGGATCAAAAAGGGGATACCCTGGTCTATTCTCGCCATTTGGAGGCCGACATTCCCCTGTGGCCAATTATCAGGGGAAAAGGAATCGCCATTGACGATCTCAAATGGAGTGGGGTAAGAGCTAACATTTCTCGGCAAGACACGGTAAATGGTTTTAATTATCAATTCCTCCTGGATGCCTTTGCACCGGCTGACACCACCACAACAGCCACAACACAACAAGATACTACTGCCGCAGGCATGAATTTCTCCCTGGGGGACGTGGACCTTAATGATTTTAGAGTACGATTCACTGATGATGTTGCAGGACTGGACAGCAAATTCCTCCTGGGAACCTTCAAAGTGGAAATGCAGGAGTTTTCTTTGGACAGTATGACGTTTAAAGCGGGAGATGCCTTGCTTGAGAACACCCGGTTCTCGTATTCGCAGACCAAGCCCTTCCCTGAACAGGAACCACAGGAAGATGTTCCCATGCCGACCTTTTCGGTGGAGACTCTTCGTGTTAATAATGTAGCCGGAAATTACCAATCCATTCCCGACGGATTACTGGCAGATGTAAATATAGATGAACTCATCCTGGAACTTCCCATTGCCGACCTGGCTCAGAATAAGGTCCTGGTAGATCGCCTGGGCCTTAGGAATTCCATAGTTCTCCTCCATACGAGAACAACTGCAGAGGTGGAGGAGGACAGCACTGCTACAGCACCCGGGGAGTCTCCATTCGAATGGCCCGAATGGGAGGTGCTTGCCCGGGATATCACCTTCAGCAATAATCACCTTCAGTTCATCAACAATGGAGCGACCCCGCAAGAAGGTGTGTTTGATCCCAATGCCATTGACCTGCGCGATTTTTCGTTACGTGCCAATCAACTATCCCTTAAAAAGGGTGCTGCGGAAGCTTTCGTACAAAACATGGAGTTTAGAGAAGCTTCAGGTCTTGATCTGAAACAATTGAATTTTGACCTGGCCATTTCCGAAGAAAATCTCGGAGTTAAAAATTTAGATCTCCACCTGAATAAAAACCGGCTAAAAGGTCAACTAAGGATCAATTATACTTCTCTGGCCAATTTCATGGAGTCGCCAGAAAATGCTACGGTTAATCTTGATCTTCCTGATTTCACAGTGGATCTGCAGGAAATTTTCCGTTTCCAGCCCGATCTTAGAAATAATGAATACCTGGCTTCCCTTGCCAAAAAACCGGTTTACGGAACACTTTCTGCCGAAGGGAGGCTTTCTGAAGTAAAAATTAGCGAAACACGGGTGAATTGGGGTTCAGGAACTTCCCTTGCTGCCAATGGAACCGTATATAATACTACAGATCCTGAAGCTATTCGATTTGATTTCCCGCAATTCAGGGCTGTGTCCACTCGTACAGATCTCCAGCGCTTTTTAAAAGAGGAAGATCTTGGAATACAGCTTCCGCAGAAGTTGCAAATCATAGGGCAATTCAGCGGAACTCCAGAGGATATCTCTGCCGATGCCACCCTTACCTCGTCATCTGGAAATATTCTAGTTAACGGCCGGTTTATGACGCAGCCTCGAATCGCCTTTCAAACCGATCTTGAGCTAGAGAGCCTGCAATTGGGCCAGCTGTTGCAAAACGAGCAACTGGGACCGGTAAGTTTAACGCTGGAAGCTTCGGGTGCCGGGAGTAATGTGAATGAACTTGACGCCATTTTTGAGGCAAATGTCTCGAGCCTTACCTACAACAATTACGAATTTTCCAATCTTGACCTCGTGGGGGAAGTTGAAAATGGGGCTGGCTTTGCCAATCTTGGTTATAAAGATGATAACCTGAACATGAAGCTGGAAAGTTTTATAGAACTGGACAGCATCTCTCCCAAAGTAGCAGTGCAGTTAGAACTAATTGGAGCTGACCTGCAGGCCCTTGGTTTTTCGCAACGTGCCATTAATGCCGCCTTTGACCTCAATGCTACCTTTGAAGGCAGTGCCAACGCTTATGATGTTACCGCCAACATTAAAGACGGGATCGCTGTTTACAGCAATGAATCCTACCTGCTGGGAGATCTGGATATCCTGGCCCACGTGCGGGAAGATACTACTTCCCTGAGTGTGAACAACCGGATGCTCGACCTGCGATTACAATCAAATTCCAGCCCTGCTGAATTCACCAGTGCCCTAAACCGGCATTATGAAAACTATTTTTCTGAAACCAATTTAACCGATACAGTTACCAAACCGGTCAATTTGGAATTGAATGCCCAGGTGAGTCCGGCACCTATTATGGAAGATGTGCTTTTGCCACAACTGGAAGAACTCGACACTATCAACCTAAAGGTAGATTTCAGGGAAAAAGAAAGACAATTGACTGCCAGTGTGAATGTACCGCATGCTAAATATTTTGGAAGTGTGGTTGACAGCCTGCAGTTCAATCTTGATTCGGGCAGGGAAGAGCTCGCTTTTGATTTTGGATTAAAAAGCCTGGATGCAGGGCCTTTGGCCATTAAACAAACCCTTCTGGAAGGCCGTTTGGTCAATAAAGAATTAAATCTTGACTTCATATCCAATTATAATGAAGAGCAACTGGTACATGTGCGCTCACAGATATCAAAACCCGATGGAGTAGTAAGGGTGCATATTAATCCTGAAGAACTTGTTTTAAATGCTTCAGAATGGAATATAGATCCTAATAACGAGATCCTGATAGGCGATGACTTCTGGACCTTTAACAACTTTGTCCTGGAAAGGAACAACCAGCTGCTGCGGGTAAGTAA
Source organism: uncultured Flavobacteriaceae bacterium (assembly GCA_964627595.1). Classification (GTDB taxonomy): domain Bacteria; phylum Bacteroidota; class Bacteroidia; order Flavobacteriales; family Flavobacteriaceae; genus Salinimicrobium. The sequence goes on from CAZVKA010000010.1 coordinate 5,586, forward strand.
TGAACTTCCCAATGTACAGAAGGAACATATAGGTCTTACGTTTCAAAACTTCAGGCTTGCCGCTTTGATGTCTTATCTTAATCCTGAAGTTGTCCTGGCCTCTGGCCGCATGAATGGAACCTTTATCATTGAAGAACCTTTTGGTGCCACAGGAATGCTGGCAGATCTTCAAATCAATGATTTCGGCGTGATGGATGTTCCTCTGGGTATTCTTACCCTTGATGCCAAGGCTATTGGAAGCAGTCAGTACGACTTTGACCTTGCTATTAAGGAAGGTGATGTGGATCTCGATCTCACCGGTAATTTTATTGCTTCAGAGGAGGCTGCCACCCTGGATATGGACCTCGACCTGAATAAGGTGGAGATGAGAGTGATCGAAGGCTTTTCACAAGGAGCCATTAACAGCACGTCCGGTAGTTTTTCAGGAGAGATCAGGGTAAGCGGTACCACTACAGAGCCCGATTATGAGGGTGATATTCGCTTTAATAAAGCTGCATTTACAGTAGCTATGCTCAATGCGCCGTATGTATTCCCTGATGAATCCATTAGGATTGATAATGAGGGGGTTTATCTTGATAATTTTGAAATACAGGACAAAAATAATAATTCTTTGGTCCTCGACGGCAGCATACTAACTGAGTCACTTACTAATCCTGAATTTGACCTCAGTTTTTCAGCTGAAAATTTCACCGCGCTTAATTCTACAGAGGAAGATAATGACCTTTTTTACGGGATAGCTGTCTTTGATGCTACAGGATCCTTAACAGGTAACCTGGAGGTACCACAAGTAGAACTGGACCTCGATATTAAAGAAGAGACCAATATGACCTATGTGATCCCTAGGGCAAGTCTTGAAATAGAGGAAAGGGAAGGTGTAGTGGTTTTTGTGAACAGGGAAAACCCAGATCGTATTCTTACCCAGACCCAAAAATCTGAAGATGAATTCTCCATATCTGGCATCCAACTCAATTCTTATATTTCTCTCGAAGAAAATGCGACCTTCACGGTAGTTCTCGATCAGGATACGGGAGATCACATTCAGGCTTCAGGAGAAGGTGACCTCCTTTTTGATATTTTCCCTAATGGCCGTCAAACCATGTCTGGAAGGCTGGAGATCAACGATGGTTATTATGAAATGAGCCTTTACGATCTGGTTAGTCGTAGGTTTGACCTCATGGACGGCAGCAGTATCGTTTGGGCGGGTGATCCCCTAGATGCTGATCTAAATATTAAAGCTGTTTACAGGGTGGAAGCGTCTGCCTCTGCATTAATGGCTCCCCAAATTACAGGGGCTGATATGGACGTGCGACAAAGATTTAGACAGGAACTGCCATTTCTGGTCTATCTTAACATTGAAGGGGAGCTTACCCAGCCACAAATCTCTTTTGGGCTGGATATGCCCGAAGATGAACAGGGCGCAATAGGAGGACAGGTCTATGGAAGGGTACAACAGATCAACCAACAGGAAAACGAACTAAATAAACAGGTCTTTTCCCTGCTGGTCCTTAATCGTTTCTTCCCCGATTCAGGTAGCGACGGAAGTGCCGGAGGAACACTCGCTTTTGCAAGGGATAATCTCAATGATGCCATCTCTGACCAGCTCAATATCTTTTCTGACCGGCTTTTGGGAGAAACCGGTATAGATCTTCAATTTGGCCTGGATACCTATACAGATTACCAGGGTGAAAGCCCCCAGGAACGAACTCAGCTCGATATTACCGCCCAAAAAAGCCTTATGGATGACCGGCTTATCGTAAGCGTGGGAAGCGAGGTTGACCTGCAGGGCAGCAGCCAGGTTGAGGAGAGCAGTCCTGTGATTGGAAATGTGAGCCTGGAATATCTGCTCACCGAGAACGGAAGGTTCAGACTCAAAGCCTTCCGAAGAAAATCCTATGAGAACGTGATTGACGGTCAATTGATCATTAGCGGGTTGTCCCTAATCTTTATGCAGGAATTCAACAAGTTCAATGAATTATGGAGCCAGATCGTAAAAGACGAAAAGAAAAAGAACACAGAGAAAAGTGAAACAGAAGAACAAACAGGAAATCAATGACGCTTAAAAAAATTTCAAAAAAGCTAATTTTTGCCGGTATGGTACTGGCATTTCTACAAGCCTGCAGTGTAAAGAAATTTATACCCGAAGGGGAGCTGTTGTACACAGGCGCAGAAGTAGAAATGATTTCTGAAGATGAAATAGAACGCAAAAAGCAACTGCAGTCACAACTGGAGAACCTGCTTATGCCTGAACCTAATTCCAAATTCCTGGGTTCTCGTTTCGGGCTGTATTTTCATTATAAAGCGCAGAAGGAGAAACCGGGCTTCATCAATAAATTTTTGAACAAGCGCTTTGGGGAGGAGCCGGTCTATCTTTCTGATGCCGATCCATTTCAAACTGAAGAACTTCTGAAGAACAGGCTGGAGAACAGAGGATATTTTTATAATAGAGTAGACCATTCTGTAGAAGAATACGAGGAAAAGAAGACCGCTAAAGTATTCTACACGGCCAGGCTGCCAGAAGAACCTTATATCCTGGAAAATTACAAGCTCGACAATGATTCCCTTCAGGTTTTCGCGGAGATAAAGGAAACCATGGAAAATGCTCTTTTAAAGCCGGAAGAGCCTTTTAATTTGGCATTAATGAAATTGGAAAGGGAGCGACTTGATCGGGAACTGAAGAAAAGAGGTTATTATAATTTTAGTTCGAATTTTCTTCTGTTTGAAGCCGACACTAACCAATATGATCGTAAAAAATTCGATCTTTTTCTAAGGCTTAAAAAAGATGTGCCGCAGGCCGGGATCAAACCTTATAGAGTTAGGGAGATAAATGTGTACCCCAATTATACAGTTGGCACAGACAGCTTGAAAAGAGACTCGGTGAGATACGGGGGCAAAAACTACATTCAAAACCAGGAGTTCTTTAAGCCTAAACGGCTGGACCCTTACATCCTCCTGGAAGAGGGAACTTACTATGATCCCACAGCTTCAAGCAGGACCAGCAGGCGGTTGACTTCCTTAGGAGTATACAAATTTGTAAATATCAGGTATGACGAAATTGACTCCCTTTCCACCGACAGTTTGGGATATCTGGAGGCAAACATCTTTCTCTCACCTTTAAATAAACGCTCCATACGGGCAGAACTCCAGGCCGTGACCAAATCGAACAATTTTGCAGGCCCGCATCTTGCCCTTACTTATTCTAACAGAAACCTGTTTCACGGTGGTGAAATTTTAAATATTACCGGCAAGGTAGGCTACGAGCGGCAGCTATCTGGCGGTAACCAGGAAGGACTTAGCAGCACACAGTTTGGAGTAGATACAGACCTGATCTTTCCCAGGATGTTATTTCCTATTGCCATAAATAATGACTGGTTCAAATATTCCATTCCAAAAACCAAAATAGGTCTCGGCTTTGAATTCCTGAACAGGAGTGAACTGTTCAGCTTATTTTCAGCTACTGGAAGCTTCGGGTACATTTGGCGAGCCAATAGGTATGTTACCCATGAACTGAATCCATTTTCAGTCAATTATGTTCGACTGAGTAAAACATCTGACCGTTTTGAGGAGATTCTGGATCAAAATCCTTTTTTAAGAAGCAGTTTTGAGCAGCAATTCATAGCTGGACTTACCTATTCGTTTATTTACAACGGCATGATAGATACCGGAAAAACCCATCAGTTCTTTTTGAATTCCAATCTCGACCTGGCCGGTAATATTCTGAACCTGCTAAGCAGCGGGGAAACCCCTAAAGAGTTTTTAGGACTTGAATATGCACAATACGCCAAGATAGATGCAGATTTTAGGTATCATTTTAGGATTGGTGCCGAACAAAAGATAGCCACGCGATTATTCGCCGGCATTGGGATCCCTTACGGCAACTCAGAGATCATGCCTTTTAGCCGTCAATTCTTTGCAGGAGGGCCTTACAGCGTAAGAGCATTTAGAATTCGTTCTTTAGGACCGGGATCTTATCAGCCTGAAGAAGAAAATGAAGGGTATTACGACCAGACGGGAAATATTAGGCTAGAAACCAACCTGGAATATAGATTTCCAGTAATTCAATTTTTAAAGGGAGCAGTCTTTGCCGATGCCGGGAATGTTTGGAATACCAAAGAGAACGCCCTGGTGCCTGGAGGTAAATTCACTTCAGATTTCCTGAATGAGATGGGAATTGGAGTAGGGGCCGGGCTTCGAATCGATATTCAGAGTTTTGTGATTCGATTTGACCTTGCAGCACCCGTAAGAATCCCATGGCTCCCTGAGGGAGAACGCTGGGACTTCAGGTTTGATGAACCGGTGTTCAATTTCGCCATAGGCTACCCCTTCTAATGTTGCATTTTGCTTCCGTAGCAAAGATCTCCCGCGTCACCAAGTCCCGGGACAATATATCCTCTTTCATCGAGTTTTTCATCGATGGTGGCGATCCATAAATGTGTGTTTTCAGGAAATTCTTTTTTTAAATAATATATTCCTTCGCGGGAGCCAATCACAGAAACCAGGTGAATATTTTTAGGAGTTCCCATGCTTTCAAGAGCTTTCATGACATTAACGAAAGAACGCCCCGTTGCCAGCATTGGATCTGCCAGGATCAGGGTCTTGTTGTCTAAAGAGGGAGAAGCCAGGTATTCTACAAGGATCTCAAACCGCTCATCATTATAGGGGTGATGTCGATAAGCTGAAATAAAGGAATTTTCGGCATCGTCAAAATAATTCAGTAATCCATTATGCAAAGGTAAACCGGCACGAAGAATGGAACATAAAACCACTTCTTCAACAGGTAGATCAACTGGTGCGGTCCCAAGAGGTGTTTCTATCTTACTGCTCTTATACTCAAGATTCTTACTCAATTCATACCCCAGGATCTCTCCAAGTCTCTCAATATTTCTGCGGAAGCGCATTTGGTCTTTTTGAATATTCACATCCCGAAGCTGGGAAACAAATTTACTAGCAATAGAATGTTGTTGAAGTAGGTGGTGGATCTGCATAAGTAAATTCTTTAAAACAGGTAGTGAGAAAGCATGCTCCTGCCGAGTAGCAAATTTAAGAAATTTGGACTTGTCGTAGAGATCTCCTACTGTTTTCTTGATGAAAGGCATAAAAATATTTAGAAATCAAGTGTTTACAACCCAAAACTTCCAAATTTTAAGATCTGAAAATGGGAGATTACCAATAAAAAATATTAATTTAGAGAATACTTGATTTTGCCATGGTATTTTTGGTTTTTATGGACTATCGCAAGATCTTTTCTTCCGAAATTTTCAAAATATAACTGTTATGAATCCAACAGAAAAATTTCTTCGAGATGTCAACAAAGCCTTTTCTGAGGCCAATTCAGAGTTTTTGCTTAAACATATTACAGATGATTTTTGTTGGATAATTGTTGGGGAGAAAACTGTGGGGGGAAAAATCGAATTTTCTGAAGCATTGGAAGAGATGCAGGGTATGCCTCCCATGAATATTGATATTCAAAATGTTGTGTTGGCAGATGGATCCGCAGTTGTGGAAGGTGTAGTAGTTGGCCGCAACAGGAATGATCAGAAAAAATATTTTGGTTTTTGCGACATCTACAGGCTATCTGGAGATGAGGATCTAAAGATCAAACAGATGACGTCTTATGTGATAGACGTTAGTAAACACAAGCAGTACCGCGAAAGCTGTTAAATAGAAAAAGGGACTTCATAAGTCCCTTTTTTTCATTACTCTTCGTCCCGACTCTTGTTGGAAGGATCTTTGTACTTTTCGGCTTTCTTTCCTTTATACACCGTCTCTGTCTGGGATTCTATGTTGTCATTGGAATTGGCAGATTCCTTGGGTCTTTTCTGTTTTTCGGAATCATCAGCTTTATTGCGCGTCTCATTAAACTGTTTTTCATCCATTTCTGGAAGATCAAGATCTGCGCCTGCATAATCTACAGGTTCATCCCTGTCTTTAAAATATTCTCCTTTTTTCTCGTCCTGACTTTGATTGTTCAGCACTTTCTTATTTTCAGATGTAATATCCGGGTTGTAAGGCAGATCTTTAGAGGTCTGTTCCCGTTCCTGTTTATTTTTTTTCGGCATTTCTTCTTTCTTTGTCATATCTCTGATTTTTATTGTTCTTAAATTACTGAATACCAGACCCAACACAAATATTTTTACGGTTAAATTCCAGTTAAAAATGAATAGTAAATATTCTGCACCTGTAGATAAAAATCAGATTCAGGGGATTTTCGTAAATTTGGGTTAGATTTTTGATTGTTAATCCTGTAGAAATATTTACGATGAAAAAACTTTTTATTTTTCTTGGTTTCGCATTGATGTCTGCAGGAAGCTTTGGGCAAATCGATAAATCAACTACTACCGTAAAGGCACCCGGGGAATTAATGAGTCCCCAAACCGGAAGTGATAATTCATCTTTATTAAGATCACCCGGAAATCACAGTCTTAGCACCAAAAAAGGCATATTTAACACTAATTCCTCAACTACACTTGGGGAAGAGGAAAAGAAGCCGTTTAGTATGAGAACAGATGACAATGGCTTAATGACTTATCGACCTGAAAATTTTAAGCCCAAAGCCTTTAAAGATAAGGAGATAAAGGAAGAGTACAGAAGAGATCAGTATCTAGGAGATTTAGTCACCGGCGGAAGTTATGTAGAACTATACTGTCGTGATCATGAATATGTAGACGGTGATAAGGTGCGGGTGTATGTCAACGGAGAGGTCATTCACAATAGCGTTACTCTTGGCGCCGGATACCATCCCATCCTGGTAAGGCTTAATGTTGGGTTTAATAATGTGGAATTTGAGGCCCTTAATCAGGGAACTTCAGGCCCCAATACTGCCGAACTTAGAATTTTTGATGCAAATGGACTGGAAGTGGCAAAAAAGGAATGGAACCTCTTAACAGGTGCTAAGGCTAATATGGTGATTGTCAAGCAGTAGATGTAATTTAGCCTTAAAAATTACCATTAAAAAGATTAAACAAATTATATCCAAACAGCACCAGAATTGTCAAAAGTGCCAAAACTGTGGGTAGAGGTATGTTCTTGATATTCCCTCGTATAAAAAAAGGAGGTTTCTCTTGTTCTTCATTCCTGTTCCTATATCGATAGTTTAAGAGCGCGGCATTTACCATTCCAAAGACAATGAAGATAAATATATTACTAATGCTAGCGACTATTTTTAGATCTCCTATTAAACCAAATGCCACAGCCACGAGACTTATGGCAAAAATGGCATAATTAGGGGCATTCCCGATTCCCGAAATGGTCGTAAATTTTTTGAGCCATTCCACTTCACTGTCCCTTGACACATCATAGAGCAGGCGGGAAGTTCCCAAAATATTGCTTAGAATCGTTTTACTGGTGGCGAACAATGCTATTACTACAAGGGAAGTGGCTCCTATGGCACCAATTTTAGCCTCAATAACGGCTGCTAACGGTCCATTAGAATTCGAAAGTTCTTCCCATCCTAGTACGCTCACAGCACTAATTGCGATAGCCACGTAAACTATAAGAACAATTAAACCGCTAAGAATGATTGCTTTGGGCATATTTTTCTTTGGGTTCTTTGTTTCTTCAGCCATTTTAACCAGATCTTCGAATCCAATATAACTGAAAAAGATAAGGGCACCCCCGGCTAAGATACCGGTCCAGCCTCCATCATTTACCTTTAGCAATGGCTCTGTTCCAATGTCAGGAATGCTCACCACAATCACCGCAATTAAACCAAGAATGGTCACTACGGTTGCAAAAGCATTGTAATAGGAACTGTATTTGGCTCCAATGATATTAAAAAAGGCCATCAAAGCAATGATAGCTACGACGATTATCCAGGAAGGAAAATCTACGAGCCGGCTCAGGTAATCTGCAAAGCTTATGGAAATAGCTGCTGCGGCTACAATACCTGTGAAAGCCATAAAAATTGACATGAAAAAAGCTGTTTTCCGGCCCATTCCCTGCTTTATATACTCAAAACTTCCACCTGAATCTGGAAAGCGACTTACAAATTCGGCATAAGAAAGGCCAGTTAACAGGGCTACAGAGGCAGCAATAACAAAACTGAGCCAGAGCATATTCCCACTCAATCCAGCTGCCTTTCCTATTATGGCATAAATTCCGGCTCCTACAATACCGCCAACGCCAAACATCAATACATCCCAGAATCCTAAACTCCTTTTTAATTCTCTTTTTCCCATATTGAAAACGATGAATTACTAATTGATTTGATAGTTCCCTTTTAATATAAATTTTCAGAAGGAGGAAATACAGAGGTTTAACAGGAACTAAAGTAAAACATAACAATAGTTTAGAATTTTGCCTAAAAAGAAAAACTCCGTTGCTAACGGAGTTTTTGGAAAATATTTGATTTTTTTAATGTAGATCTTCCATGGATTTTATCTCAGATAACGTAGCCCGCATTTCATTCAAATGTCGTCTTAAGACGTCTTCAATTTTTGCAGGATATCTGTTTTTCCTCAGTACATTTTCGTACTCTTCCACACTGTTCTTCTCTCCTCTTAAACATTCCTCCAAAAGAACCTTATCTGTATCTTTTCCTATGGTACTTCTAAGATTGATCCAGGTTCGGTGAAGGGTACCCATGGCAGATCCAGATTCCTTTGGACGTTCATTTAAGGTATGCAGCTGCTTATCAATTTCTGTAGCGAAATGATTTTTTCTAACTGCCTGTTTCTTAAAGAAATCTTTAAGCGAACTATTTTCTGCACGTTCCCGGGCTGTTCTATAATCTTTTTCAGCGTCATAATTTTTTTCCAGCAACTCCTGCAGGCCGTGCGTTAACTTTTTATGACTCTCTTCCCGGGCAGACTCTCTTGTTGTTTTCATGAGGCTCTATTTTAGACACCCTTAAAGATACAAATAAAGCGGGTATTTTTGAAAAGTAACGATCAATATTTTTAACTTAAAACACTGTCTTACATGATGATAAGCTCACTATGATTGACTTAATATAAATCTATCTAACTTTTCGTAATTTTATAAAAAACCCTCACGATGAAGAAAATACTGGTTGCTGTAGATTACAATCCTGTTTCTGAAAAAGTGGCCTATGCTGCTTTAGAATTAGCACGATCAATGGATGCTGAAATATGTTTGATCCATGTCCTTGCCGATGTTAGCTATTATGGAACCCAATTCCCTACCTTTATGGGCTATGAAGGATATGCCGGCATGGAGCCCGATTTAAACATGGCGATGGAAATGAGAAAGGTAGCCGAAGAGTTCTTGGAAAAGGCAGCAGAGCACCTGGATCACCCCGCAGTGACCACGCATCTAACTGAAGGGGATACCGCAAATGCCATTTTGAACTATGCTGGGGAGTGGAAAGCCGATCTAATCGTGATGGGTACCCACAGCCATTCGACTCTCGAAAAGCTATTTATGGGAACAGTAGCAGAGAAGATCCTGGAAAAGACTCAAATTCCAGTTTACGTGGTCCCAATAAGAAAATAAAACCAACCTTAGCGAGCCAACCAGATAATTTTTCTTAATTTTATAAGTAAGAATACTCACAGGCAGGACTATCCCTTTCATATTCCTATAAATACGATATGGATCTTTTAATTTCTAGAAATCAAAAACTGCACTATGAGAACTTTAAACACCTGGAAAATAGTATCTTTTATAATACTATTCCTGTTTCCTGTAGTTACCCTGTCCCAGGATAAACAGTCAACCGAAACATCATTAAACCGTTCCTTCGAGGACAAGAAGCTGGAGTGGGGGCCATGCCCGGATTTCTTTCCGGAAGGTTGTGAGATCGCGATACTTCATGGGGACCCCTCTCAACCAAATGTGGATATTTTTTTTAAAGTTCCCGCCAATTCGGCAATTATTGAGCACTGGCATACTTCTGCCGAAAGAATGGTGCTGGTATCGGGAGAATTAGAAGTAACTTACGAGGGAGAAGCTCCAAAAATTCTTAAAAAAGGCTCTTATGCTTATGGGCCTGCTAAAAAACCACATTCGGCCAAATGCGGAGATCAGGGACCATGTGTGTTATTTATTGGTTTTGAAGAACCTTTAGATGCATTCGCTGTAAAAAAATAGAATGGATATCTAATATTAGGAATAGTACAACCTGAAGGAAATAGTTTCAGGCGTGGACTAACCCTTATTATATTTTTTTATGCTATGAAAATATGAAAAATCGACTTTTTTTTTCAGAATTAATTGATTTGTTTCTATTTCCGAAGAAAGATATCTTAACTTTGCAACTCAAGCAGTTACTAAATAAATTGTTCGGCAAATTTTCTCCCCCGATATTTTTCCAAATATGCATTTGGTAGTTGAGCGAAAACATTAATTTTAATTCATAAATCACAGGTAGTTATCAATGGCTAAATCACAGCAAACATTTAATAAAATAGAAAAGGAAAAGAAAAAGCAGAAGAAGCGGGAGGAAAAGCAGAAGAAGAAGGAAGAGCGTAAGACAAGTGGAGGAACGACTTCAGAATTTGCCTATGTGGACGAGTTTGGTAATTTAACAGATACCCCGCCAGATCCTTCTAAAAAAGTAGAAATCGACCCTGAGGATATTGAGATCGGGATTCCAAAGAAAGAGGAATCTGAAGAAGAGGAGACAGATTTCAGAAAAGAGGGCAAGGTTTCTTTTTTTGATCACTCCAAAGGCTTTGGTTTTATTTTAGACAATAAAACCCAGGAAAAGTACTTTGTGCATGTCACCGGACTTCTTGATGAAATAGAGGAAAATGACGTGGTGAGCTTTGAACTTGAAAAAGGTCCCCGAGGTATGAATGCCGTACGGGTGAGCAAAGTCTGATCCTTTATAAAATTTACATTAAAAAAAGCGGCGGAATTTTCCGCCGCTTTTTATTTGCTCTTTATTAGCCTTTGAGCCAGGCATATCTTAACTCAATTTGCTCATCATTGGCACCAGCTTGTTCTACAAGGCGCTTTCCTGCTGCGGTAGGTTCTTTAATTAGAGATTCCAGTAATATTTCTTCTCCATCTCTTAGAATGGTCATTGTAATTGCTTCACCTTCTTCCCAACTCATTGAAGTAGTGATTAGATCATAAATATTTTCCCGGTTGTATTCGGTTCCATTGATGCTCTTGATCATATCACCTTCCTGTATCCCGAGATCTTTATGGAAGCTGTTCAAATCTATATCATTTCTCATAAAGATATTTCCAGCTTGATTCAGGGTAATGTAGGGGGTGGCCTGGTCTTTTAGAAAATATCCCACCGGCACCTGCGCCTCCTTAAGTTCAAGTCCCACTTTTTCAAAGAATTCCTCGTAAGGAATTGGGGTATGACCCTGTACGTACTTCTCAAAGAATTCTCCGATCTCAGGATAGGTCATAGCAGTAATTTCTGAAATAAGCTGTTCATCATTGAAAGGCCTGTTCTTTCCGTACTTGTTAGTAAGATCTTTCATGAGGTTCAAAATACCCTTTTTCCCATCACTAAGTTCCCGCAGGCGAATATCTAAAGCCATTCCAATTAATGCTCCTTTTAGATAGACGTTATAATAACTGTCCTGGTATTTTTCTTCCAGGATATTTTCGCTCATGACTGTAAACGGCACGGTGTCATCAAAATTCCTGGAGGTCTCTATTTTTTCATACATGCGGTCATAAAAATCCTGCGGCTCGATTAATTCCTGATTCACCTGGAATAAATTTGCGAAATACTCGGTAACGCCTTCATACATCCACAAATGTTGAGACATCTTAGGATCATTGTAATCAAAGAAATGGATCTCATTGGAGTGAACTCCTAAAGGAGTAACAATATGGAAGAACTCGTGAGACACAATATCGATCATATTCTTCTCCAACTCCTTTTCATTCATCATTTCAGGAAGTACGACCACCGTGGAAGTATGATGCTCTAAAGCTCCAAAATTACCCGCGTCACCTTCTCCCGGGGAAGCTGAAAGATAAAGCAGTATTGCATATTTATCAGTTTCATCAACTTCTCCCAAAAACCTTTTTTGAGCAGATATCATTTTTTCCATAGATGGTTTAATCGCTGCTGCAGAGAACTTATTGTTGGGGGAGTAGACGTGGAGCAGAACCTCCATATCCTGCACTTTAAAGCTTGCAGTGTCGGGTGCGGCATACATAATAGGATTGTCTACAACCTCAAAATATCTACTAAGATTATAAATATCGGTCTTGTAATTGCCATTTTGGGAAGGAAGAGTCTGTGAAACTGTTAAGGCACTTCCGGCATAAAGATCAGCAGGACGTTTGATCTCCAGTCGATATTTTCGCTCCGTCATATTTTCAAAATATCCCACAAAGCCGTGAAGATTCAGCAGGAAATTTTGATTCTTCAGGATATTTGTTCCTGCCATAGAATAAATTCCGCCTTCTCCGGGCACATCAAAAGTATCATTGGTCCAGTAAGTCACCTTGTCCAGTTTCTTAGCATTAGGAATACTCCAGCTATTCTCATCTATTTGATTCACTTCCATTTCCCGGCCTTTGTAATCATATGCCGTAAAATCTTCGGAATATTTCCCGTAGTTGGATGTAGAATAAGTTCCGGGAACGGTCTTGGGGATATAGAACACAGTAGACTCAGTAGTAAATTCCCCGGGGTCAACAGAGACCATCACTTTGTCATCCTGTACATTAACCAAATCCAGGATAGTAATAACAGGCTGCTCCTTAGAAATCGTGGTTTGCGTGGTTTTACATCCAAAAGCGGTGGCAGTCAGAGCCAGAGCATAAATTATTTTCTTCATGAAAAAAAGTTTTGTTTAAAAATAAGACTCTCATTTAGCTGAAACGTTACAAACAACAGGGAATTGCAGCATTTCCTAAATTCAAAATGTTTTAAGATAAAGATGCCTTAATTATGATATTTATCAGAATTGATTTAAAAACTTTATCCTTTCCGTAAAAATGTGGCTGTAAAGTGATAAATTTAAAGGAGTTAAATTCTTATCCTGAGAAAAATGACCATATCAAATATTCTTCTCTGCATTCTTTCCCAGGTTTTTCACATTCACTTTCCTTCTTGTTCCATTAAAACTCTAAAAGATGAAAATTTACGATGATAAACACATCAAGAACATAGTCTTTGTTGGTGCTCATAACAGCGGTAAGACTACTTTGGCAGAAACAATGTTGTTTGAGGCCAGATTGATTAACAGGCGGGGTACCGTAGAAGCTAAAAATACAGTATCAGACTATCATGAAATTGAACATGAAAAAGGAAATTCAGTGTTTGCTACCCCTTTGCATACCGAATGGCGAAACTATAAGATAAACATCATCGACACCCCGGGCCTGGATGACTATATTGGGGAAATCATTTCCTCCATTAGAGTTGCAGATAGTATCGTCACGGTCCTTAACGGCCAGTATGGAGTAGAGGTAGGAACAGAGATCATTTGGAACTACATCAGGGAATATCATAAACCAACCTTATTTGTTATTAACCAAATAGATCACCCGGGGCTGGATTTTGAAAATAGTTTCAAGAGCATTCAATCCCTTGTCGGCAATAATGCCGTTAAGATCCAATACCCATTAAAAGTAGGTGGAGCGCAGTGTATCATTGATGTACTCAAGATGAAAATGTACAAATTCCCTGCGGAAGGAGGCAAACCCGAAAAAGTGACCATCCCTGATGATCAAATGGCAACAGCGGCTGCTTTGCATAATGAATTGGTAGAGAAAGCAGCCGAAAATGATGAGGAATTAATGGAATTGTATTTTGAAAAGGGTAGCCTTAACGAAGATGAATTGAGGAAAGGAATTAAGGCAGGCATGCTCAATTACGACCTGTTCCCTGTATTCTGTATTTCTGCCCTTAACGATATGGGAAGCGGAAGGTTAATGGGATTTATTGATAATGTCGCTCCTGCAGCAGCAGACCTTAAACCTGAAAAAAGTGAAGAAGGAAAGGAAATATTCCCCACGACTGAAGGATCGCCCGTGTTATTTGTATTTAAAACAATTCACCAACCCAATTTGGGACAGGTAACTTTTTTCAAGGTAAAAAGGGGAGAGGTGAAAGCAAATGATAAACTGGTGAATACGCGAAACGGAGAAACAGAGGTATTTAATCAGCTCTTTATCATGGACGGCAAAGAAAGAAACCCTGTGCAAAAACTTACTGTGGGTGATATTGGCGCTACTTTAAAATTAAAATTTACAGAGACCAACGATACGCTGGCTGCTTCGGGAGAAGAGATCAGTATAAAACCAATAAATTATCCACAACCCAGGATTAGGAGGGCTGTGTCGGCGGTTAATACTAAAGACGAGGAAAAACTCAGTGAAGCTCTGAAAAAGATCCATAGCCAGGATCCCACTGCAGAAATCTCTTTTTCCAATGAATCAAGACAATTGATCCTTGCCTGCCAGGGAGAACTTCATCTTGCTTCGATAAACTGGCTCCTGAAAAATATATATGCAGTGGAAGCCAATTTTGAAAACCCAAAGATCGCGTTCAGAGAAACCATTCAGCAGTCTTCAGCTGCAAATTACAGGCATAAAAAACAATCTGGAGGATCGGGGCAGTTTGCTGAAGTTCATATGAAAATAGAGCCCTGGGAGGAAAGTTTACCAGAGCCGGAGGGATTCAATATCAGGGGAAAAGAAGACCTTGATCTACCCTGGGGAGGAAAACTGGTATTTTATAATTGCATAGTGGGTGGAGTAATTGATCAACGGTATCTACCCTCGGTGATGAAAGGTATTCTTGAAGTGATGGAAGCAGGTCCCTTAACCGGTTCTTATATTCGTGATGTCAGGGCGATGGTCTATGACGGAAAAATGCATTCTGTCGATTCCAACGACATTTCTTTCAAGATCGCAGGCGCACATGCCTTTAAAGAGGCTTTTTTAGATGCCAATCCCAAACTGTTGGAACCCGCCCTGGATCTTACGGTTAAAGTACCTGAGGAAATGGTGGGTAATGTCATGACCGAACTGCAAAGCAGAAGGGCTGTTATTCAGGGTATTGAAAGTGCCGATAATTATCAGATATTAAAATGCATAGCACCCGAATCTGAAATGTTCGGTTTTTCTACTGAACTGAGATCTCTAACAAAAGGCAGAGCAACTTTTACAACCAGCTTTGATTCCTATCAACCTGTACCGCCAAATGTGCAGCAGGACCTGTTGAAAAAGAAAGAACTGGTAAAATAGTGCGCAAGCAGCTTATAACCCTTATTTTCTTTAGAAATAAGGGTTTATTTTATTTTCAATAACTTGATAGTCTAATCAAAAAAAGTTTATGAACACAAATGTCCTGGAATCTTTATTGGTAAAAATGGAAAGGTACCTGCCATTTATGGATCAATGTAATTCGGCTGTTTCCAGTGCTCCTGTGGGCTGGCACCTGGCTCACAGCATGCAGGTAATCAACACAGTAATTGAGAACCTGAAAACCTCAAATCCTGATAAGTATGAGTATGAGTTCAGTTTTTCCCAAATACTTGTTTTTTTAACCAGAAGAATTCCCAGGGGAAAGGCCCGTGCCCCAAAGTCGGTGAGACCTCACAACAATATCCTTAAAGAAGATCTTAAAACCGCCTTGCAAGACGCAGGGAAAAATATTCGGGAACTACAAAGACTTCCTTCAAAATCCTATTTTAAGCACCCCTACTTCAGAAATCTCAACAGGAATGAAACCAAAAAATTCCTGGAGATACATACCCAACATCACTTAAAGATCATAAAGGATATAACAACTTAGAAAAGGGAAGTAAAAGCGATCTTATTATGAAAATAGCTACCTACAATGTCAATGGTATTAACGCTCGCCTGCCGGTATTGCTACGATGGTTAGAAAATGAGTCTCCAGATGTTGTGTGCCTGCAGGAGTTAAAATCACCCATGGAGAAGATTCCTGAGCAGACAATTGCAAATGCAGGATATACTGCCATATGGCATGGACAGAAAAGGTGGAACGGTGTTGCAATTCTTTCAAAAGAAATGAAGATCGAAGAATTACGCCGGGTACTACCTGGAGATCCTGAAGACGAACAAAGCCGCTACATCGAAGCAAGAGTGAATGGAATTCATATCGTCTGCCTGTATCTCCCAAACGGCAATCCTGCCCCGGGACCAAAATTTGATTACAAAATGCTTTGGTTCGAACGCCTACAGAAAAGGGCAGGAGAGCTGATTGAATCTAAAGAACCGGTTCTAATTACTGGAGATTTTAATGTAATTCCCACAGAAAATGATGTTTATAAACCCGAAAGATGGCTGGATGACGCTTTATTTCGGCCAGAGACCCGTGCCGCATATGAGAAACTCATAAACCAGGGTTGGACAGATGCCCTGCGGAAATTATATCCTAAAGAAACTATTTATACATTTTGGGATTACTTCCGTAACGCGTTTGCCAGAAATGCCGGCCTCAGGATTGATCATTTTTTATTAAGTCCGGGACTGGAAAAACGTCTTAAAACAGGCGGTGTAAATACAGAAGTTCGCGGATGGGAAAAAAGCAGTGATCACGCACCGGTGTGGATCGAACTGAATTAATAGAGAAAAAATAACCTTTCAAAATCATCTTTTGAAAGGTTATCACTATAGAGGAAATATCTTTACTTAATCCCTTAAAGGAAGTTTCAATTCCTCATCTTTTAAATGTTTGGCATAAAAGCCCATCATTGCTTCATAAAGCTCAATGCGGTTTTCTTCTTTTCCGAAGCCATGCCCCTCATCATATTTTACCATGTAGGGAACATCGACGCCTTTTTCTCTTAACGCCCTTACAATTTGATCAGATTCGTCAATATTCACTCGTGGGTCATTCGCACCCTGCACCACGAACAATGGTTTTTTAATTTTGTCTATGTGGAACACCGGAGAAACTTCATCCATAATAAGCTTTTCTTCAGGGACATTTTCGTCGTACCATATTTCTCTCAGGATCTTCTCATAAGGTTTCCAATAAGGGGGAATGGTTTCCATGAAAGTGTATAAGTTTGATACTCCCACATAATCCACACCGGCAGCATAAAGATCGGGAGTTTTGGTAAGCCCTCTAAGTACAGCATATCCACCATGACTGCCTCCATAAATAGCAGCTTTATCTGGGTCTACCCAACCCTGATCGACCACATATTTTAACCCGTCTTCCACGTCGTCCATTGCTTTTCTTCCTATTTGCTTAAAACCTGATTCCAGAAATTCACGCCCATAACCACCAGAAATCCTGAAATTCACATGCAGGGTTGCATAGCCTCGACTGGCAAACAATTGCGCTTCTGGATTAAAGCCCCAGGAATCTCTTATTCCTTGAGGACCTCCATGTGGATTGACTATTACCGGAACTTTTTTCCCTTCCAGAGCGGCTTTTGGAAGTGTGATATAGCCATGTATAGTTTTTCCATCCCGACTCTCAAATTTAATAGGCCTCATTTCAGCCATATCTTGCGCTTTGAGCTGGGGCATCAAATTGAACAACAATTCAAATTTATTGGCCGCTACATCATATGACCAGTATTCACCATACAATTTATCGCTTTGGAGAAAAATCAGGTATTTACTTTCGTCATCAGTATGATCGGCAATAGAATATTGCTTATCAGGGAATTCTGAAGTAATTCGCTGGTGCAGTCTTTTATAGTATTCACTAACTGGAACTATTTCTTTTTTTTCTCCCTCAAAAGTGTAGTAATCCAGTTCATAATCACGGTTTCGGGAGAGGGAAACTCCCGATATGTCATAACTGTCATTAGAAAACAATTTTTCGATCACCTTGTCTTCCTTCAGGTCGTACAGATAAACCGTATTTTTATCTGTTTCAAGATTAGAAACAACATATGCATCATGGGGATACTCAGTTCGATAATTTAATATAGGTCTAAAGGTGTCTTTCCAGTTTAATTGCTTTACAACCTCATATTCCTTCGTTTCTGTGTCCTTATTATAGTAAAGATCCATATTCACTCCATCCCGCAAACGAACAAAACCTCTTAAAGTACCATCTTTGTCAAAAAGATAATTCATAATGGGATTTGCGATATCATCGTTGGTGTACAATTTTTCAATTTCTCCGGTCTCGATATTCACTTTATAGGGTTCAAAAACCTGCGCATTTTCCTTGTTCATAGCTACAATGACGTGGTTTTTATTATCCTTTAAAAGATCTAAGATTTGGGTTTGAACTCCTTCAAACGGGGTTAAATCCATTGTATTTGAACCATTAACATCTGCTGCGTACAAATGATAATTTTCATTACCTCCTTTGTCCATTACATAGAGTAGCCTATTCTCATTAGCCCAACCATAGCCCCTTACCAATTCCTCCTTTTCTACAATCGCCCGCGTGATTTCATCAGTTTCAAGGTTTTTCACATAAACATGATTTTTAGCGTTTTCATCTTTTTCCCGATAAGACATATACTTACCATCTGGAGAGAACTGGAATGAACTTGCTTTTGGCTTGGCAAAGTAATCTTCCACATCATATTTGTAGTTCCCTTGATCATATGCCGCCAGTTGCTTCAGTTCTTCATCTGATGAGGGTAGGGAGGGGTCTCCAGGAACTGTTTTCTCCACTTTTTGTAGTACCAGTGGAAATTCCTGTCCAGACTGCTTAAACGTTCCGGTAATTGTTTCTCCATTGAGGGCGCCGGTATACGTCGCGCCAATTTTGGAATAGGAGAGAGTAACCTGATCATTCTCTAATTTAACCTTATCGAGGGGCATTCCAAATGCTCCCTGCAAAGGACTATCCATAGTTCCTGAAAGTGAGTCATTCTCTTTCTTAATATCGAACTTCAGAGGCAGTTCATTACCCTGAACATCCAATTTTCCTTCCCAGGAACCTTCCAATTGTTGAGCCTGGATCCCGTTTAAGCCAGTTAATACCATAAACGCAAGGATAGTAAATAAATTTAAAAACCAGTTTTTCATTTTTTAGAGATTTAACAATTGTGCCGAGAAGTTACTTATTTTTTTAAAATTGAAACACAATTCTTATACAATGTTTTGAAGAAGCAATATTAATTTCAATTGAAACTCCTGAAATTTGTGGCCACTATATGTTCAAAATCTATTTTCTGGTTATGAATATTGTGGAAAGGCTTTTATTTGTATTGCAGGTGTATATGTTAAGCAGGCTCACTTCATTAAATAATTTGATCTTGAGTTTGTTGGAATTAGGGTACATGTTAAGTTATTAATCCTTCTTGTAAGCTATACCGTTAATGATTTACGTGTAGCCGGGAAAAAGGATAAAATTTCAGGTCCTACTAATTGAACTATAATTTATATTATGTAAAATAGCAATTGTAACTAATTATAGTCCCTACTGTACTTAAACTTTACCAGTACGATAGATCCTATTCACCACCATTCTTCTGAGAGGCGTCACTCCTTTCTTAACCGCTGCGGTAATTTGTTTAAAAACCCTCTATAAGAAATTGTGCTGCGTTCTGAAGAATTTACAGATGTTGATGCCCTTCCATTAGGAAACAGAATGATCAGGAAATCAAGATCTTCCTGTTGATTCCTGGCATTGAATTCTATGGAAATATTTCGATTGTCCTTGGCCTCTGTGATCTCCAAATTCTTTGGAATACCTTTAAATTCTATACCTCCATTTCTTCCGCCGTAATTTCCACCTGCATGTCTAATTCCAAAATATGGTAAATACAGCTGAATACTGTCTCTTATAAACCTGATATAATTAGGATTTCCAATTAAATTAATTTGATTTCCATTTAGAGGTTCTGCCCATTCGTTCTCAATTTCGAACTCCCTGCTCTCTACCAACTCTTTAAGCTCCTCAAAGTTATTAATTTGAGCACGAGGACTTTCCCGGCCTGCTCCACATGAAAGTGTAACAGTCATAATTAAAATAATTCCTGATTTCAGAATTAGATTTTTCCTCATTAAAAAAATGTTCAATATTTTTTTCCTTCTCATTTCTTGCTCCTTAATTTAATCGGATCCACCGTGATTAAAAATATAAGTATCAACAATTTGCCTGAAAACTCCAAAATGACAAATGTTTAGGAAATTACTTGTATAGGTTTTATTAAGGAATATATTACAAAAGGGCCGCAAGCATTGCAGCCCTTTTTATCTTACCTATTTAATTTGTTTCCGCTCATTGTCGGTTACGGTATTTTCTTTTACTGAATGAACTCTTTTATTTTTTAATTGTTCCTTGAACTCATTAATAATGCCCCCTTTAAGCAACACCTGGATCTGCCGGTCACTTAAAGTATGTTTGGTTTCGATCTCAATGTGTTCAGCACCAGTTTCCTCCTTCTCTATCAATACCTTAATAGGATTTCTGTTTCGCACATCTTCCTGAAGATTTTTAAAACTTACGAGATCCCCCTGCTCTATTTTATCATAGTCTTCGATATTCACGAATTCCAGGGGTAAAATACCAAAGTTAACCAGATTTTGCCAGGCAATTCTCGCATAGGAATTAGCGATAACAGCAACCTGGCCCAGGTATTTTGGTGCCAGAGCGGCATGTTCCCTGCTCGATCCCTGCGCATAGTTATCCTTTGCCACCACGATATGACCGCCAAAATCTATCTTGGCCTGCTGTGCCCGGTCATAAAAAGTGTGATCAATTACAGAATAAGAAAACTTACTGATCTCTGGCAGGTTACTGCGGAATGGTAGCACTTCTGCTCCTGCTCTTAAAATTTCATCTGTTGAAATATTATCTCCCATTTTAAGCAGGACCGGTACGTCGTAACAATCATGAAGTGGATCGATATAAGGAAGGGATTTAATATTTGGTCCCTTCTTTAATTCCACCTTTGAACCATCTTCTGCAGGTTTTATTAGCATCATTGTATTGATCAATTCCTTTTCAGGATACTCATATCTGGGATAACTCATGTCGTAAAGCTTCTCCAGGTCCCTGGGGTCGGTGATTTTTCCAGTAAGGGCTGAAGCTGCCGCAGTTTCTGGACTGCACAGGTAAACCTGGTCATCTTCTGTCCCTGAACGACTTGGGAAATTTCGAGGCATGGTTCTCAAACTAATAGTATCTGAAGCGGGTGCCTGCCCCATCCCTATACATCCCATGCATCCCGACTGGTGAAACCTGGCTCCTGCTGCTATTAGCTTCTCAAATCCTTTATTCGCGATTAGGTTCTGGATCATTTGCCTGGAAGTAGGATTAATGTCGAAAGAAACTTCTTCCCTGGTCGCTTTTCCATCTACTATGGCACCTGCCACCCAAAAGTCCCTCACCCCGGGATTTGCCGAAGAACCAATTACCACCTGCCCTATCTCTTTGCCTGCCACTTCACTAACAGGAACAACATTACCCGGACTGGTTGGTTTTGCAATTAAGGGGATAAGATCATCAAGCACAATTTCATCTTCCAGATCATAGGAGCAGCCTTCATCTGCAACTAACTCTGTCCAATCCTCTTCCCTTCCCTGGCTTTTAAGGAATTTACGGGTTTCCTCATCACTGGGAAAAACTGTAGTTGTTGCCCCTAATTCTGCACCCATGTTGGCGATCACGTGCCGGTCCATCGCACTCAATTCTTTCAACCCGGGACCATAATATTCAATTACTTTACCCACGCCTCCCTTTACGTCATACCTGCGTAACATTTCAAGGATCACATCCTTTGCACTTACCCAATCAGGCATTTTTCCCGTGAGCTTCACTCCCATTACCTGGGGCATTTTTACGAAGTAAGGCTGTCCAGCAATAGCAGCAGCAACATCTAAACCTCCTGTACCAATAGCCAGCATACCGATTGAACCTGCCGCAGGCGTGTGACTGTCAGACCCTACCATAGTCTTTCCTGGCTTTCCAAATCTTTCCATATGCACCGGGTGACTTACTCCATTTCCCGGACGGCTATACCAAATCCCGAATTTCTGAGAAGCGGAAAGCAAAAAGGCGTGATCATCGGCATTTTTAAAATCGGTTTGAAGCAGGTTGTGATCCACATATTGAACGGCTACTTCAGTCTTAGCCCGGTCAAGACCTATGGCCTCCAGTTCCAGCTGTACCAGGGTACCTGTAGCATCCTGCAGTAAAGCCTGGTCTATCTTTATACCAATTTCCTTACCGGGGGTCATTTCTCCTTCCAGTAAATGGTCTTTTATGAGTTTTTGAGTGACATTTAATTTGGACATAATTCAGTATATTTTTCTTTATAATTTATAGAAAAACAAACAGAAAGGAAGTTGGTTTAACAATATCTTAGGGGAAATTGGATTTGAAAATCATATTTTCAAAAATTATAGAAACGACAAGTATTATTTCCATGAGTCCTATCATCAAACGTGCCTTTGTAGGGGGTGCCGTAGCTACCCTCGTCATGGGTGCCGGAACTTACATTCTGGGGGAAGTTTCGGGTTATGAGGCCAAAGTCTTGCTATCTACATCCCTTTCAGGGATCAACATGTTGTGCAATACCGTGATTCTCGGTTCCTCTACCATTCTCGCCCTGATGCTAACTTTGCTAAGTCTTAGTCGTGCAGCCCGCTCCACCTTATCCGATGCTCATTACAAGCACGTGCTAATGGTAGCCAGAACAGATACCATTCTAATTGTGGCAGCTGTGATCACTTTTTTATTTCTGAACCTTCCTATAACCGAGTCAAAAGAAGTACCTACTGCCTGGTATTCCATAGTGTATTATGTGAGCCTGGCTATGGCTTCGATTCTTGGCGGCGGCTTTATCGCAGTGGTTACCATGTTGTATGGAACTATTTCTAATGTAATTGCAATAATTGGTTTTAAACAAACTGATCATCCCCTGGTAGAACATGATGACGAAGAAAATAAGAAAGAACAGAAAAAGACTTCTGATAAAAAAGCTGAAAGCCAGGAGAAGGTCAAAGAGGCTGAAGACGAAGTTAAGAGTGGTGAATAAAAAATAGGACTATTCGAAAAGCAAGTTCTAAGACCCTGGCCGGAATCTCAAAAAATGAGATCGAGACATCAAGGTGAATTTACTTCAGGAATAGTCCGTTTTTCTTTTTCAGCAATTTATGTTTCTGCCGGGTGTTACCCCGCAAGAGTATTTATTCTTACAAATTCGGATTTCCGCCTCCGGGATAACTGGTACTTCCCAGCTTCTGGATAAGGTCTGTCTGTTCTCCTTCTTCCAGGTTAAATTTGGGTTTGCCCCTATATGGGAAGAAATACCTGAATTCCCTGATATAAGTTCTCCAGCTTTCGGCCAAACTGAAATTTTTATTCTCACTTTTAAGGTCTGGTCGTGTGACAGCATCTCCCTCTTCATCGTAACCTGCTCCAACCGCACTGTTTCCTGCGAAGACCATTCCCTCGTTCAGGTCGCAATAGATCACAGAATTCTCTCCCGAAGCTGCCGGAAAATCATCTACAGACACAGAAAACTGGTCGAAAATCTTATTTTTTAAAGTGATGTCCTTAACCTCGAAAGAAGAATCGGAGTTGTTCATAGGATGACTAAAAATAGGAGCACCTCCAGCATCTTCAGAAATGGTCTTCAATGGTGCGTAAGTATTTCTAAGGGCTTCCTTATTAGTGATAAGTATAGCCTTTATCTTATATCCTTCTTCCACAAGGTGTTTGATGCCTTCCCCGGCACCCTTCCCGATGGTATCAATGAGCAACATATCATGCATGTTCAAATGCCGTATGGCATAACCCTGGGCTCCTCCTTCAGTCTTAATGACGAAAGTATCTGAAACCGTCTTAAGGAATTTTCCTTCTTCACCTTGTTTGATAAACTCAGCCGACTGGCTGCTAATCACTTCTTTCTTATCTACGGACTTCATTTATTCTGGTTTTTGGATTCGATTAAATATACAACCGCACCAAAACCCGTCCAAAGCTTTTAGGAGTGTTTAACTGGCATTTAGGACATTCTTAACGAGAGAGAAAAAGCGGCAAATCTACCATGGTCACTCAAGGAAAATTGTTCGAATAAAATCCTGTCCTCATAGGTGATAGCTGGCAATCCAAAAGAATCTTTAGTGATTGAAAGCTTAGAATCTCCCACCGAAAAATGTTGGGCAATGGTTTGCAACATTTCTTTTTTTGCTGCTTCTGAAGAGGTCTCTAAAACTACATTTTTGACCTCTTTATCTGGATGGAACTGTGAGGTGGTATGAATGGCTTCCGAAGAGAGATCTGTTGCAGTAAAAAACTTGTTCCCTGCAGTTTTGACGAACCCGGTAGCTTTTTTGCTTTCAAGATCTGTAACTTCACATATCAAAGACTGCCAATTCAGCATTCGCGGCAAAGAAAAAGCACGTTGCCTGGCCTTATAAGCCGCTTCTTTCATGCTCCACAACAGCCACACCATTTGATGCTGGTCCTTTGAACCCGAAATTAATCCCTGCTCCCGGGCTGAAAAGACCTTTCTCAAAAAGCCTTTTCTGCGCCAGTTAGTTTGCAGGGCAGCTGCTTTCAAATCAACCACATCGTTACCTATCATGCCCTACCTGCTTGGCTTTTATGATCCCCACAGCATCTTCTACAGTGAGCATATTCTCCATAGAATCATTGTCAATGGCTATATTGAATTCATCCTCCACATCTAAAACGATATCTACAAGGTGGGCTGAATTGATCTCCAGATCTTTAATGAAATCTGTCTTAATACCGAAATCCTGAAAAGCAAGATCGTTCTGAACATAAGGTTTCACGATCTTTTTTAAACAGTAAACAATTTCTTTAGTTTCCATTTTTTTCATTTTTAAATTCCCTATTCCTGATAATTTTTAAAAATAACTACTGCATTGACATCTCCAAAGCCAAAACTGGCCTTGATCAAAGTATTCACTTGCGTCTTAATGGTTTTCTCCGGAATCCTTTCCCTATCCACCATTTCTTCGATTTCCAGGTGCAGGTCTCGGGTATTGATATTTCCAAAAACGAAGTCTTTTTTCACCTGAAGTACACTCGCCACACACTCAATACTTCCAGCCGCACTTAAACAGTGCCCCGTCATCCCTTTCAAACTATTAATATAGGGGAAATCGTCATTTTTTCGGTTAAGGGCCTTGCTCCAGTTTTTAACCTCTGTAGGATCCATAGCTGTTCCTGTGAGGTGGCCATTAATGCAATCAATTTCATCAGGGTGAACTACAGCTTCCTTCAAGGCAGCTTTGATACAGTTCTGGACACCTTCAGAATTTGGTGCTGTCATGCTGCCACCATCCCGTTGGCCACCACTGTTCACATGACCGCCTTTAATTTCTGCATAGATCTTTGCCCCTCTTTTTAAAGCCGAATCCAGATCCTCCAGAAGCAAAGCTCCTGCTCCACTACCAGGCACAAATCCTGTAGCTGAGGCACTCATAGGGCGGGATCCAGCTTCAGGAGCATCATTGTATTTATGCGGAAGAATACGCATAGCATCAAAACCACCCCAAATATAAGGACCACTTTCTCCACAACTTCCCGCCAACATTCTTTTTGCCTGTCCCGTTTTTATACGATCATAAGCCAGTAGAACAGCCTCTGTACCAGTAGTACAGGCTGACGAGTTGGTGGTTACCATATTTCCGCAGCCCAGTTTACTGTTCAGGAATGCACTGATACCGCTGGCCATTGTCTGGAGAACACTGGTACTTCCCAACCGACGGGTTTTCCCCTCATCGATCAAATGAATCGCTTCTCTGAATTTGTCTACTCCTAAAATTCCGGTGCCAAAAATGATCCCGCTGTCCCAATCTGTAGGCAGACCATTTCCTTTTTTTAAACCTGCATCTTTCCAGGCGTCCATGCCTGCAATAAGGCCATAGACGATTCCGCTGCTGTTTAATCCGCGTAATTCAAGTGGGGTAAAATACTGCTGCAGCAGTTCATCAGAAATATTAGGTGCTCCAGCGATCTGGCAACTAAAGTTCAATTCTTTTAGTTCCGGCCGAAAACTTACGCCGCTTCTGCCCTCCTTTAACGAAGCTTCAAAGATTTCGAGTCCCACTCCATTCGGTGAGGTAACTCCCATTCCGGTAACCACTACTCGCCTACTCATCTTTTAAAATCATTCCTGAAATTTCTCCTTTACAAACCAATTTTCCTTCTTCGTTTCGCATTTGTACCTTACATTTCAATTTGTGAAACCTGAAATATTCTTTTTCGGAAATCACTGTGACCCTTTCTCCGGGAAAAACCGGGAGAAAAAAATCAATGTCTATATTGCTCATGGCGATCTCCAGGTCGTTAAGACCTTCTTCCTCTGTTTCTGTTTCCTCTTCTTCTCTCTTCAATAGAAAAATCCCCAGGCAAACCAATCCAATTTGCGCCATACATTCAGTTAAGATCACTCCCGGGGTTACCGGGTGATCCTTAAAATGACCCTGATAGAAAAAAGCACTCTCAGAAAAAGTATACGAACCTGTAACCCCTTTCTCGCTTATTTCTTCCAGGTCATCCACAAAAAGGAAAGGATAACTGTAAGGCAATTTTTGAATAAATTCTATAGGCTGCATTGATCTTTAAGCTTTTTATTTTAAATGCTCTCCCCCATTGACCGGAATTATCGTTCCGGTGATCCAGCTCGCTTCATTCTTACTCAGCAGGTAAACGGCATTAGCAACATCGGCCGGAGTGGTGAGCCTTTTGAATGGATTCCGTTTAATGGCATGTTCTCTCAAGGTCTCGTACCCCGGGATCATTTGAAAAGAACGAGTCACTGTCACCCCCGCCTGGATACAATTGGCACGAATGCCTTCCGGGGCAAATTCAAGAGCTATACTTCGCGTAATGGCTTCCAGTGCTACCTTTGCGGCAGAAACTGCCGCGTAATCTTTCCATGCTTTGGTATTGCCTTCGCTGGTAAACGACAGGATGCGGCCATCTTTAGCAAATAATCCGGCGTTATAAATTAACTTGGTCCAGTCATAAAGACTAATAGCCATGGCGTCAATAGTTTGCTGAAAATCATCATTTTTTAGAGTAGGTTCATTTCCCAGCATCGACTTTAAATTTCCTTTGGAAATGCTGTGAAGCAGCGTTCTGATCCTGCCTTTTTCCCCAAGAATTATTTTGATCTCTTCTGCAATTTCTTCGCGTTTTTGGCGACGTGTAGCATCTGAATTAAAAGAGTGAACCTGTACTCCCAGCTTTTTGATCTCGCCAAATGCCTCTCTGATCTCCGGAAGGTCATCCTTACGATCTCTATGGACAATAAGAATATTCATACCATGAGCAGCCAGTTTCCTGGCCGATGCAAACCCGAGACCACTGCTTCCTCCCAGAACAAGTGCCCAATAATTTTGATTTTCGAAGTCCTTTACCATTGTAACAATATTTTTTGCGCTGAGAAACCGGGGCCAAAGCTGAGCATTAGTCCCTGATCTCCTTTTGCAGGTGATTTATCAAGAAATCGTTCTAATACATATAAAACGGTGGCACTGCTCATATTGCCGTACATTCGCAATACCTCCTTGGTATTATCTATGTCTTTCCCCAAGTTACCAAAAAGATCTTCAACCGTCTGCACTATTTTTTTACCACCGGGATGGAAAATGAGATGCTGAACCTTTTCTATACTACTGTTGTGTCGTTGCAGAAAAGGATGAATAATATCTGGAAAATGTTCGGCGATAGTTTCGGGTACGGCAGGGTCCAGGACCATTTTTAGGCCTTCATTGGTGAGATCAAAACCCATAAGTCGCGTGGTATCAAAAAAATGATACATCTCCTGCCCTATTATCTCGGGGCCTTCACTTTCTTCTTCGGAAGAAAGCAACACACAGGCAGCCCCATCGCCAAAGATCGCAGCGCTTACCATATTGGCCATCGAAAGATCATTTAGCTGAAAAGTAGCCGTAGGACTCTCTACCGCAATGACTGCCGCTCGTTTACTCTGGTTCGCCTTTAAAAAATTAGAAGCGTAGATCATTCCCGAAATTCCGGCTGCGCAACCCATTTCGGTCACAGGCAACCGCACCACATCCTGTCGCAATTCCAGTTCATTGATAAGGTAGGCATCCAGAGAAGGGATCATAATTCCCGTACAACTTACTGTGATGATATAATCAAGGGAATCAGGATCCCAATTTGCGGCTTCAAGGGCTTTTTTCAGCACATTCTTTCCAAGCTTTTTCGCCTCCCTGGAGTAAATCCTGTTCTTCTCTTCAAAAGAGGTGGATGTAAAAACTTCCTCGGGATCCATTATGGAATATCGCTGATCTACCGCAGCTCCCTCAAAGATCTTTACCACCTTACGCCGAAAGCGTTCTTCCTGTCCACTAAGCCAGGTCTCCACAAAAGGGATCACTTCTGCTGTCTTCCTGGAATAAGGAGGTAATTCCTTTGATACTGTTTTTATTCTTACACTCATTTAAAAAATGCTTTATTTTAATAAGATCCATTGATACCTGAAGGCCCATTCCCACGAGATAAATTGTTTTCGAACTGGTAAATTCCTGCCAAATCGCTGCAGGTCTTTCTTTTTAAAGCTCCGTAAGACAGAGGTTAATCCATCCTTCCTGGCAATGTCACTTTTCAGGAATATCCTGCTAAAGATCTCAAAAAGGTAATATGCTATTATGCTTCTATGCAGGTCATTGATCACTATTCCCATTTGGCTAACTTTGGAAAAAATGATCATCAGGTTTTTAATTTCCTGATCGTTAAAATGATGCAGAGTTAAAGTACACAGTACAATATCTACCTTTTTTGACTGAAAATCGTGAGAAGTTACATCTTTTACTTCGTAAACAATATCGGGATAATCCCTGGATTGCTCTTTAGCGATATCTATCACATGTTGATTAGCGTCAACTCCCAGTAAATTCAATTTTATGCCCTTTATTTTTCCCATTTTTGCCACTTCCCGCAGCATACTTCCATTTCCGCAGCCAACATCCATGATGCTTACCGGTTGGGCAAAACAAGCACTGTTCAGGATCTTTTCAATTCCCTTTAGCGTAATGTGATTACCCCCCAACAACCTGTTCACCCGGTCCAGGTCATCAAAATTTTCTTTAAGCTCGCTGCCCCTGAGGTGAAAATCATCCAGAATCTCTCTCTTTTTACTGCGCTCCCTGGTATCAACCATTCTCATAAAATTTTACGGCCATGGGTTTGTTTGATGATAGCAGGTAGTAAAAAGGGCATTACGGAGAGAATTCCCTGAGAAATTTCTGCCAGTAATTCCTTCTGCAGTATCTTTTGTAGCCATTTCCCGGCCAGCATTCGCCTGCTGAATTCCTGTTTCCATCTTCGTTCATACTCTTTTTCCATTTCTTTTCGATCCAAAGGTTTCTCCTGAAGATATTTCAAAATCACTTCAGAAGCTATTTTGGCACTATTCACGGCCATCGCCATTCCGTTCCCGCATAGAGGGTGGATCAACCCTGCTGTGTCCCCGATCATCAGGATGTGATCTTCTACCGTCTTCTTTTTACTAAAAGATATCTGTGCTATGCTCAGCGGTTTTTCGAATAACTCTGTAGCTTCTGAAAAAAAATGATTCAAAAAAGGATTTTTCCGAAGTACATTTTCCCTGAATGTTTCAGGATTTCGATACTCCTTAAAACTTTCGTAGGTGGCCAGGTAACACATATTTACTGCCCCTGTTTCGGTTTTTGATAACCCGCAGTAACCTCCTTTAAAATTGTGCAGCGCAACAAGATCATCTGGAAAATCAGAGTTTTCGTAATGACTTTTTATACCTACCCAGGGTGCAGCTGTATTGAAAAAATACCTGTTCAGTTCCTTATCAAGAGTACCCCTTTTTCCATAAGCCCCCAGCACAAATTCTGCCTCATAAGATTTTTGAGAAGTTTCTACTTTAAAATGATCTGCATTGAAATGAACAGATATCACCTTTTCATTCTTTACCACTATGTGGTTTTCAAGAGCGGTACGATACAACAGAAAATCTAACGCGTACCGGCTAACTCCAAATCCTCCAAGAGGAAGGGTCGTTTCCAGAAGTTTCCCGTTTACACTGCTGTAATTGAATTTCTGAATAACTTTTGGGTTCACTGAATCCAAAGGGATATCCAGACTTTCAAAATACGGCATTATTTCATTTGACAAATATTCCCCGCAGACTTTATGGTGCGGATATTCTTCCTTTTCAAACACCATAACTTGCACCCCCCTCTTCGCCAGGTGAATTGCGGCAATCAATCCTGCCGGCCCCCCTCCTATTATGCTGACACTCCTTTCTTTCACTTTTTGAATAGGATATAAAAAAACCCGGCAAAACCGGGTTTTTCGGACCTTATTTAATTTTTAGTTATCAGTTTGTTGCTTAGCCTCCTCGATCAACTCTTCATTGGCAACAATAGCCAATTCCACCCTTCGGTTCTTGGCTCTTCCCTCTACAGTTGAGTTGTCGTATTTTGGCTGGCTTTCTCCATACCATTTAGTAGTTATTCTCCCGGAGGATATTCCTTCGTTAACCAGGAAATTAGTCACTGCCTGTGCCCTGTTCTTGGAAAGAGTAAGGTTATAGGCGTCACTTCCGGTACTGTCTGTATGACCTTCTACAAGAATATTAGTATTAGGATATTCCTTAAAAATTCCGGCCAGTTTATTAAGAGCAGTGCGGGATTGTCCCTCTATATTGTACTTATCGGTGGCGAAGTAGACACCGCTGGTTTCATCAAAAGTCACATTAATACCTTCACCCACTCTTTCTACTTCCGCCCCAGGGATCTCTTCCTCGATTCGCTGTGCCTGTTTATCCATTCTATCTCCAATATAGGCACCTGCGGCTCCACCAACAACTCCTCCAATTATTGCTCCAAGAGCAGTATTTCCGTCACCAACCTGGTTACCTACCACTCCGCCTATTACAGCGCCTCCGGCGGTTCCAATTACCGCACCTTTTTCTTTGTTACTCGCATTTCTCGTTGCATCACACCCAAATAAAAGAGTGGCTGCAAATAAAACAGCAAATAATTTGTTTATCGATGTTCTCATTTTTCTATTGTTTATTAAAGTTCATTCTAATTATAAAGGGCTCTCCTTCAAATGTTACCGTCTGTTCCCAGATCATCCGGGTGCCGGTTAGATTAGTTAGGTTAATTCTGAATCCGCGGTCTGTCGAAGACTTGTAATCTTGATCTGTAGGTTTAAGCATCAGGTCATAATTCCCTGCCGCCGAATTTACTTCTTCTACAGACCACCTGAAAAAGCGTGGTTGTGTACCACACATTACCTTTCCTGGTTTATAGGAACCGGTATTATTCCTTGAAATAAAGTTCCAGGTACTGTTTTCAAGGCATTCCGCAGAGGTGTCATTCAACAGGGTTATTTGCAGGTTGTCTGCATTTCCGGGATATTCAATACTATTCAATACCCAGTCTCCCTTAATAGTCGCTGTCGATTCCTTCACCACAGCACTGGAACCACAGGATACCAGTAATCCAAATAAAACTACAAAAACAGCAATTTTCTTCATTTCCTCAATTTTAATTTCATAAAAAATCCAATGTCAGATCCTGAATTTCAGAACAGCCGACATTGGATTGCTCTTTCCACGATTATCTTCTGAACAGTCGGCTAATTAGTGCAATAACAAGAAGCACAAGGAAAATGTAGAAGATGATCTGTGCAATATCAGCGGCACCTTCTGCGATCCCTCCGAATCCAAAAATGGCAGCGATAATTGCAATGATCAAAAAGATTACGATCAATCGTATCATAATAATAGGTTTTAGTGATTAGTTACTCTAAATTACATTTCGAGTTTTCCGCAAACAAAAGATTATTAATAATTTAACAATCTTTTTGTAAAGAAATACTAACAAGTCACTGCTCACCTTAATTCTTTCCTAATACTGCAAAAGTTCCTGTAAAACTGCCTGAAATCTTTTCTTCGGCAGGTAACCTTCCTCAAGAGCCTTTGCAAAGGGAACAGGGGTTTCCAGACTACCCACTCTTCTCACCGGGGCATCCAGAAATTCAAAGCACTCCTCATTGATCCTGGCAGCGATATCTGATCCTATTCCTCCAAAAACTGAATCTTCCTGCAAAACAACGACTTTTCCTGTCTTTTTCACCGACTCTGAAATGGTCTCCCAGTCCAGGGGTTGCAAAGATCTCAGGTCTAGAAGATCTGCACTGATTTCATTTTCCTCCTCAAGTAACTCAAGGCCCTCCATGGCCCAATGTACGGCCGCACCAAAACTTATAATGGTTACATCATTTCCTTCCCTTAGCAAAGAAGCCCTACCAAAGGGTATAGTATAATAATCTTTTGGCACTTCTTGTCTCACACTCCTGTATAAGGCTTTATGCTCGAAGAACAACACCGGGTTAGGATCATTAAAGGCGGTGTTCAACAGTCCTTTGGCATCATAAGGAAAAGCCGGATAAACCACTTTTAACCCCGGTGTTTTTGTAAACCAGGCTTCATTGGTCTGGCTATGAAAAGGTCCCGCACCAACTCCCGCGCCACAAGGCATTCTCACCACTACATCGGCATTTTGATTCCATCTATAGTGTACTTTAGCAAGATAATTTACAATGGGATTGAAGCCCGAACTCACGAAATCGGCGAACTGCATCTCTACCATGGTCTTCATTCCTTTGATGGAAAGCCCCATGGCCGTCTCCACAATACCCGATTCACAAATGGGTGTATTCCGCACCCTGTCCTTTCCGAATTCCTTCACAAAACCTTCAGTGATCTTAAAAACACCTCCGTACTCGGCTATATCCTGTCCCATCAGGATCAGGTTTTCATGCCGCTGCATGGATTGTCTTAACCCCTGGGAAACAGCATCAATGAACCGAAGCTCTTCAGTTTCTCCTTCCGACACAAAATCCTGATATTCAAAAGTTTTAAAAACATCATTTAACTCCTCACTTTCGGTAAAATCAATTGGTGGTTCGGCATTCGCCTCCTGGAGATTTTCATCGATTTCTGCTTTGATGTCCTTTCTATACTGCTGATCCACTTCTTCAGAAAGCACTCCTTCAGCAAACAAAAATTCCCTGTAATTGTCCAGAGGATCTTTTTTGGCCCATTCTTCCATTAAGTCACTGGGAACATATTTTGTGCCACTAGCTTCTTCATGCCCCCTCATTCTAAAGGTCTTGAATTCTACCAACACTGGCCGCGGATCTTTCCGCATGCTTTGAGCTATTTCTGAGATCTGTTGATAGACTTCCAGGATATTATTTCCGTCAATAATTATAGATTCCATTCCGTAGCCCGCTGCACGTTGTGCGAGGTCCTTACAATTATATTGTTCTGAAGTAGGTGTGGACAAACCATAACCGTTATTTTCAATACAAAACAGCACCGGAAGCTGCCATACAGAAGCAATATTTAGGGCTTCGTGAAAATCTCCTTCACTGGTCCCACCTTCCCCCGTAAAAACAGCGGTTATCTTATTCTCAGCCTTTAATTTATGAGCCAAGGCAATTCCATCGGCCACCCCTAATTGCGGACCTAAATGAGAGATCATCCCCACTATCTTGTATTCCTGAGTACCAAAGTGGAAACTACGGTCCCGCCCTTTGGTAAAACCTGAAGCTTTTCCCTGCCATTGACCAAACAGGCGGTTCAAAGGAATATTTCGAGATGTAAATACTCCCAGATTACGGTGCATAGGTAATATATATTCATCCTCCTGTAAGGCCAAAGTAACGCCTACAGAAATGGCTTCCTGGCCAATTCCGCTAAACCATTTGGAGATTTTGCCCTGGCGTAGTAACACCAGCATCTTTTCCTCGATAAGCCTGGGCTTTAGCATTGAACGATATAGAACCAGTAATTCCTCATGGGACAGGTTCTGGTTCTTAAAAGAAATTTGTTGATCTGTTTGAGACATTTCAGTTTCCATAAACGATAATTACTTTCTCAAATGTACTTAAAATAGGTCTTCTGTTTATTAAGAATTCTATAAACCCCCGCAGAACTCTGGTGAAATTATTTAACTTTGTCTGGTACTAATTATAAGCATACATGGAAATGAATAATATTCCAAGCGTAGATCTTGCAGATTTTTTATCTGATGACCCACAACGCAAACAGAAGTTCGTAAACGAGATTGGAAAAGCCTATGAAGAAATAGGTTTCGTTGCCTTAAAAAATCATTTTTTAAGCGATGACCTTGTTGGAGAATTATACAAAGAAGTAAAATCATTTTTTGATTTGCCTTTAGAGGTGAAGCAGAAGTACGAAATTGAAGGTCTGGCAGGACAGCGTGGATATATTTCCTTCGGAAAAGAACATGCCAAAGGAAAGAAAGAAGGCGACCTTAAGGAATTCTGGCATTTTGGGCAGGAACCTTCAAAAGATGCAAATTTAACTGAAGAATACCCTCCTAACGTACAGGTTGAAGAATTAAAAGACTTTAATCATACAGGGATGGAAGCGTACCGTATGCTTGAAAAAACCGGTATTTACGTGCTAAGAGCTCTCGCATTGTACATTGGGATTGATGAACATTATTTTGACCACTGGGCAAGTAATGGAAACAGTATTCTAAGGCCAATTCATTACCCTCCAATTACCGAAGAGCCTAAAGGTGCGGTTCGTGCAGGAGCACACGGTGATATAAACCTAATTACTTTACTAATGGGTGCCTCTACAGGAGGACTTCAGGTTTTAAGAAAGGACGGTGAATGGATCGATGCCCTTCCCCAGGAAGATGAGTTAGTGATCAATGTAGGAGATATGCTGGAGCGCCATACCAATAACAAATTACGCTCTACGATTCACCGAGTGGTAAATCCGCCAAAGGAACAATGGGATACCCCAAGATATTCTATCCCTTTCTTTATGCACCCTCGCAGTGAAATGCCATTGAACTGCCTGGAAGAATGTATTGATGAAGATCACCCAAAAGCCTACCCAGATATTACAGCCGGAGAATTTTTACACCAGCGGTTAGTGGAGATAGGACTCAAAAAATAAATTTTATGGCCAAGAAGAAGCTGGGACTTGAAGACTTGGGAGGATTCGTTTTTTCAACAAATGATGATTTTGAACCCGATCAATATTCAGATGACGAGCAACAGGAGCAGCTGAAACCTTCAGAACAAAGGCTGGAGGCCCATTACAGTTCCAAAGGCCGGGCAGGAAAGACTGTCACGGTTGTTAAAGGATTTCGGGGCTCTGAGGATGACCTCCAGGCCCTAGGCAAGAAACTGAAGAAGAAATGCGGGGTTGGTGGCTCGGTCAAAGACGGGGAAATTATTATTCAGGGAGATGTGCGGGACAAGGTAATGTCTTATTTAAAGGAAAAAGGATACCACGTAAAGCGCGTTGGAGGATGAAACAATAGTTTTAGGTATGGAGGAAAAAAATCTTTTGCACGTTACTAATGGAGACGATCTTACTTCAAAGATCAGAAAATTGGCTCTTCCGGGTGATCTTATTACCTGGAGGGAAATGTTGTGTGAAGGACCCGCTTCGCAAGATGTAGGTGACGCCGAATTCTTAAAACTCCGCAGAAAGTTCCTCAAAGAAAGTTACGGTATTTCCAAGCAGGAATACCAGGAAAAGTTTGTTTCTGAACTGGAGAAACTGGCAGCTATAAACAATTACGATGAGATCGTGCTATGGTTTGAGTTCGATCTTTTTTCTCATATGAACATGCTGGCCATGATCGCCTTTTTGCGTCAGAATAAAAAGAACGATCCACTGTCTCTTGTTTGCAGCCGAAAATTACCGGGGGAGCAGGAAATGGCTCCCTTATCTGAACTTTCTGAAAAACAGCTGAAAAAACATTATGAGCAGCGCATTCCTTTGACCAATGATGACGTAAGTACGGCAGAACTCATCTGGGAATTGTACTGCAGTAAAAACCCTAAAAGGCTCACCTCTGAAATAAAGAAATCCACTAATTTTGAATACCTGGCCAGTAGCATTCGTGCTCATATAGAACGTTTCCCCAATGCAAATACCGGCCTTAACTCACTTGAAGTTAATGTCTTGAAGCTCATAAAGAAACATGAGATCACTTCGCTTCACCATTTGTTGGGATACGCGCTGAAATACCAGGGGTACTACGGTTATGTAGATGTACAGATGCAACGGGTTATTAACAAACTTAAAGAATTCTATACCGTTTCCGATTCCCGAATCACCCTTAATGAAGACGGGGAAAAAGCCTTAGGTCGTACAAAAAATTATTACCAAAGATTAAAAGACAATGAATACTATGGCGGGGTTCGAAAATACGATTTCCTCTATGACCCAGACAGCCATGACTTACTAAAACTTTAATATGAACCACCTAGCAGCTTCAGAATTAATTCTGAATAGTGACGGAAGCATTTATCACCTTAATCTCCTTCCCGAACATATAGCCGATACAATAATCCTAGTTGGTGACCAGGATAGAGTAGGAAAAGTAACACGGCATTTTGATGATGTTGAACATGTGATCCAAAAAAGGGAATTCCACACACAGACCGGAACCTTTAAAGGTAAACGCATTTCGGTAATCTCCACCGGGATTGGAACAGACAATATCGATATTGTTCTAAACGAACTCGATGCCTTAGTAAATACAGATTTTAAGACACGGCAGATCAAAGAAGAAAAAAAGATCCTCGACATTGTTCGTATTGGAACATCGGGATCCATACAAAAGGAAATTCCTGTAGACTCTATCGTGATCAGTAAACTGGGAGTGGGTTTTGACAACCTTTTGCATTTCTATGACAGTGAAGACGTACAGCTTCAGGATTTCAACCAGGCTCTTGAGGAGCACCTGAATATTCATTCCCGAAATAGCAAGCCTTATGTTGTGGAAAGCTCGGCAGAGTTAGCGGCTCAATTCATGTCTCCAGAGGTATATGAAGGCTTTACAGGGTCTAATGCGGGCTTTTATGCTCCACAAGGAAGAGTCCTTAGGTTGCCGTTAAGGGACGAAAAGTTAAGGGATAAGATCGCCTCTTTCAGCTTCAAAGAAAAGAAAATCACCAACCTGGAGATGGAAACTTCGGCTATTTTTGGGCTGGCGAAACTCCTGGGTCACAGAGCCCTGTCTGTCAATGCGATTATCGCTAATCGTGCGACAGGAGACTTCTCAAAAGACAGTGCTAAAGCCATTGACAATACCATTAAGTATTCCCTGGAAAAGCTGGTCAACGCCTGACCTTTCATTTAACAGAATATTAAATTCATGAGTACGGCATATTTGTATTTTTGAGTAAACACCTTTCTATGCTGAAGCCT
>CAZVKA010000011.1:0-40933 GCA_964627595.1 uncultured Flavobacteriaceae bacterium
CAACCAGACCATCTGAACTCACCGTTGCCTTGGTGTTTGTTTTTAATAATTGCATGGTTCTTTCATTAACCAGCAGGTCTACCACTATACTGGTATCCCCCAGGATGGTAATGCCTTTAACCGTTCCTACATTTACCCCGGCAAAACGAACGTTGTTACCCGTTTGCAGGCCATTGACATTTTTAAAAACAGATGTGACGGTAGCATTTTTTCCAAAGAGGTTCTGTTTATTGCCAATGAAATAAACGGCAAGCACGAAAATGGTGATCCCCACTATGACAAATAAACCTAACTTCAGGTTTTGTGAATTTCTGTTTCTCATCTCTTTATCATTTAAAAAATGCTTTTACTTTAGGGTCATCAGAAGTGGACAAGCTTTTAAAGTCCCCTTCCGCATAATTGGTTCCTTCTAAAAGCAGAATTATTCTATTGGATATTACCCTGGCGCAATCCACATCATGAGTTATTATGAGGGAAGAGGTTTTATATTTCTTTTGTATCTCCATCATTAGCAGGATAATTTCTTTTGCTGTTATTGGATCAAGGCCTGTTGTAGGTTCATCATACAAAATGATACTGGGTTTAAGGATCAGGGCCCTGGCAAGTGCAATGCGGCGTTGCATTCCTCCAGAGAGTTCGGCCGGCATCAGGTTTCTGGTATGGGCAAGTCCCACACTTTCCAATGCTTCTTCTATCAGGACATCTTTATTTTCGCCTTCAAACCTTTTTTTGTGATGCCGTAGCGGGAATTCTAGATTTTCCTGTACGGTCATGGAATCGTATAACGCACTACCCTGGAACAAAAATCCTATTTCTGCGCGTAAAGTGTCCATTTCCTGTTGATGCATTTCTAAAATGTTCTTTCCCAATACCTCAATTTCACCACTATCTGGCTCCATAAGACCTACAAGGCATTTTATCATAACAGATTTTCCTGAACCCGATTTTCCCATTAACACTAAATTTTCCCCTTCATTAAGTACCATATCAAAATGATTCAGCACTACCTGGTCGCCAAATTGTTTACAGAGATCTTTGATCCTTATGACCTGTTTTTTATTTGTTAGGCTGGTATGTTTATCAGGGGACTCCATCATCCATATATTATATCTGAAACAAAGACGGCTATAAAATCAATGATAAACAGTAATAAAGAAGTGAAGACTACGGCAGAGTTTGAAGCTTTTCCTACCCCTTCTGTGCCTTTACTGCTGTTATATCCTTTAAAACATCCTACCAAACCAATGGCAAATCCAAAGAAGAAGGATTTGATGGTAGCCGGTAATAGATCACTAAATTTCAATGCCTCAAATACCTCATTGAAATAAAGGAGAAATGAAACATTTCCCTTTACATTTTCGACCAGAGCAGATCCTACGAGGGCTATTAGATCACCTATTAAAATGAGCAATGGTAACATTAAAGTCGCTGCCAGTATTCTGGTAACCACCAGGAATTTAAAGGGGTTGGTGCCTGAGACCTCCATGGCATCTATCTGTTCTGTTACCCTCATGGAACCTAATTCAGCACCAATACTTGAACCAATGCGACCCGCACAAATTAGCGCAATGATCACGGGTCCTATTTCCCTAACTATAGAAATGCTTATCATAGAGGGCATCCATGAGACTGCTCCAAACTCGACTAAAGTGGGCCGTGATTGCAAAGTAAAAACAAGCCCAAGTATAAATCCGGTTACCGCAACGAGCAGGAGGGACTTATTCCCCATTTGGTAACTTTGTTTCAGGAATTCCCTAAATTCGAATGGCCTGGAAAATACCTCCCTGAAAAATCGGCCTGCAAAGCGGGAAAGGGCTCCAATTTCTATAAAGAAAGCAGAAAAATTTTTGAATACCTGGTAATTATTTCCCATTTGCTCACCGGTTAGAATTCATAATAAAGATAGGTTAACAGGGCTCTCAGGTAAATGATTTTCATCAGGATTAAAGAGCGGGAGATACTACACGTTGTGATCTGAAAGGTTTTCTGAATCCAATATTTGCTCAGAGACCTTGTAAACCTGCTTTCTGTTTGTTCTGAAATCCTTGATGAAATTGGCAATTTTATTTTCCAGTTTTTCCTGGTCATTCAGGACATCTTCTAAATTAATGTCGTGGTTTTCCTGCAAAAGATTAGATAGGTTTTCCAGGTGTTGATTCAGCTTTTCAATAATTTCTTTGCTTTCACCGGTCAATTCGCGAAGATCTGAAAGTAGATGATTTACAGTTTTGCTGTTCTCTTTTGAGGTTATCCAAATTGAATACCGACCAATCAAATTTTGTAAGAATTGCAGATCATTTTGGTAAAATTCAAAATCATCTTTCCAGTGTCTTGTAAGAATGAATAATTCTTTCCAGTCAGTTCCTTTGATGTCCCCTTTTTGTAAACGACTTCTGAAGGTTTCCATAGTTTAAAAGCTTATTATTAAAAATACCTTATTGCCCGGTCTAACCAAATGATCTTCGTCATACCTCTTCCTGACAGATGTCATTTTAAAACTGCCTGATTACCAATAAATTTAATGTAATAAGTTGGTCCTCCATAGAATAAATTGAAAAAATACTTGATTTTTTAATTCCACGATCATGGAATCATTTAAGAGTATTCGGTCCCTGAAACTCAAAATTGGAGAAATAGTCCAAGAGGCAGATCTTTCAATGCCCGAAACGCCAACAGGACTGGTCATTTTCTCTCATGGCAGCGGAAGCAGCAGGTTAAGTAGCCGAAATCGTTTCGTGGCCTCCCAACTCCAGAATAATAATTTAGCTACACTACTTTTTGATCTTTTGACCCAGGAAGAAGATAGTATTTATGGGAACCGTTTTGATATAGAGCTTATGGCCGGCCGGTTAATTAACGTTACCCGTCAAATGTCTGCAGATCCCGAAACTTCATTACTTCCTATAGGATTTTTTGGTGCAAGTACCGGGGCAGCCTCTGCCTTAATGGCCGCGGCAGAATTGGGTGAAAAGATCAAAGCGATAGTTTCCCGGGAAGGAAGGGTAGACCTGGCCATGGAAAAAATTCCCGAAATTTCTTCCCCCACCCTGTTCATTGTTGGAGAAGAAGATAATGTGGTGATGCAATTAAACGAGAAGGCTTTTTCCGGGCTGCGGTGTGAAAAGAAACTGGAAATCATTCCAGGCGCCTCTCATCTTTTTGAAGAACCAGGAACCCTGGAGGAGGTAGCCCGGCTCTCTGCAGATTGGTTCAGTAAATTTTTAGCTTAGTAATATGTTTGAAGACAGAGCACATGCCGGAAGGGAACTGGCTGCAAAATTGAGGACTTATAAGAACAAGGATGTTATTGTGGTGGCAATACCCCGGGGTGGCCTGCCCATAGGCGCGATCGTGGCAAAAGAACTTAATGCACCGCTTGATGTTGCCATTACCAAAAAAATTGGTCATCCAGATAATCCCGAATTTGCCGTTGGAGCTTTAAACCAGGAAAGTTATGTTCTTGATCCCGAGGTGTGGGTGCCAAAGGAGTATCTTTCAAAGGAGATTGAAAGACTACAAAAAGAGATTCAGCAAAGACATACTTTTTATTATTCCAGGGCCAAAGCTCATGACCTTAAGGGTAGATGGGTGATACTTGTAGATGATGGGATTGCAACCGGAAATACTATTTTGGCGACTATTGACCTTATAGCCAAACAGAACCCTGCGGGTATTGTAGTTGCCACTCCTGTCGCTCCTCCCGCAACCATACAAAAGTTAAAGAGATCCAATTTCGTGAAGGAAGTGGTTTGCCTTGAGCAACCATTATATTTTAGGGGAGTGGGACAGTTTTATGAGAATTTTTTTCCGGTATCAGATGAAGAAGCCGTTACCATCCTGGAACAGGCCAATAAAAAAGGGCTTTAAAGCCCTTTTACACTTCTTACATTTTACCTTATAAAATATTCCCTTTTTCGTCTGTTTTTATACGGATAACTTCTTTCCCGTTTTCCAGTTTTAATTTATATTTTTTAGTGGCTCCCTTCTGGTCGTGGTAATTTACAAGGTACACATCCTTTGACACTTTCCATTTTGGATACTGCTTGCTTACCCCATCTCTCACAGCCTGGGGAAGACCTACATTTTTATACCTTTCTATGGTTCTCAATAATTTACCGTCCCTGTCATAAGCAGCAAGTACGGTTCCTTCAGGTATAAAAAAGCTTACTTCATAAGTATCATAATCATCGTGGTAGATCTCAGAATTCTTGATATCGTATTTCGCGACATGCTCCTCCAGCTTCTTAACGGGAACTGCCACTTCTTCATTGGTGACCGCATCAAGATACTTGTAGTTGACCGCTACCAATTCTACTTCTTTTAATTCCTCGGGCTCAGTGATCTGAGCGTACATTGGATTCAGTAATCCAAACAGGAATAGTATGAGCATTAAATTTTTCATGACTTTAGGTTTTAAATGGTTAACACACTAAGGTATGATAACTAACTACCTGAAACAATGACATTTATCAAGTTGAAAGTAGGGTGTTGGTTTCTATTTCTTCTATTTTAAGCACCCGTTTTCTTCAGCAAATATTACAACCTGTCTTATGGACTACAATAACAACTACTTTGAAGATTACACTTTGCTGCATCGGTCCCCATAAAATTTTAAAAACCAGATCACCTAATTGCTGAAGGATATAACCCACTTTTTAAGGTGGCATTTTAAGTTTTTTTATAAAAGGTTTACCCAATGAACCTTCCAGCAAACCTTAAAAAAACGAAGAACTGGAGATTCGACTAATGATATTTATCAGGAGGCTTTCCAGTTGCGAAAGTTATTCTTAAATTAGGTGTAAATCCTGATACATCAGCAGGTTATAATTAACTAATCAGCACGGCCTATGATCCTTACCCTCACAATCAATCCTGCCCTTGACATTTATTCCCGGGTAGATAAAGTACTACCCGATGAGAAGTTGAGGTGCGAAAAGGCGAAAAGAGATCCTGGTGGTGGCGGAGCCAATGTTTCGAGGGTCATAAAGCGGCTGGGAGGGGAATCTACGGCAGTGTATACCCGCGGGGGGTATACAGGGGAAATCTATAAAAGCCTGCTGGAGCAGGAGGGGATCACTCAAGATGCCGTAGAGATCGCGAATGCCATTAGGCAAAATATTGCGGTTACAGATATTTCTTCGGGAGAACTTTACAGGTTTGGATTTCCGGGACCCGATCTCAGTGAAACCGAGGTTGAAGATGTACTCACTAAACTTAACCTTTACAAAAAAGCCGATTTTTGGGTAGCAAGCGGTAGTCTCCCGCCGGGAGTTCCCAATGATTTTTACTCCAGGGTAGCGGCAAAAGCTCGGGAGAATGAAGTGAAATTCATCCTCGATACATCGGGTAAAGCGTATTCTGGAATTTTGGAGGAGGGGGCATATCTTCTCAAGCCTAATCTGATTGAATTGGAGGACCTGGTAGGACAAAAGGCCCATGATGACAAAGACAGGGAAGAGATGTTGCTGGAGGTTCTTGAAAAACATCCTGTTGAAGTTATTGTGCTTTCACTTGGAGCCAAAGGGGCTCTGCTGGCAACAGCGGGAAAAGTCACACATTATCCCGCCCCTTCGGTTGAGCACGTTAGCTCAATTGGGGCAGGGGATAGCATGGTTGCGGGAATTGTATACAGCCTCTCACAAGGTACAGATATTGAAAAAGCTATTCTGTACGGACTTTCCTGCGGAAGTGCCACCATAAAATCCCCCGGAACCGAGTTGCTTAAAAAGGAGGATGCGGAATCTCTTTACAGGAAACTGCTGGATCAAATTCAATCAAACAAATTTTGATCAGTTAGTGGCCCTTCAGGAAAACATATCGCTCAAAAATGCCTACCAAAAGGAGACTGGAGAAGTAGCCGAAAAACTTGCTGCAGACCCTGATAATGGTCTTTCCTCACAAGAAGCCAGGAAAAGGCTGAAGAGTTTCGGCCGCAATAAGCTTCAGGAGAGCAAAGAAAGGAGTATTTGGGATTTGATCTTTTCACAGGTCAATAATCCGGTCATTTACCTTCTCACTGCAGCCTCTATCCTGGCATTTGTTTTTGGTGATATTCCTGAAGGCATTGCTATTTTGGTGGTACTACTGGTGAATACTATCATTGGCTTCTGGATGGAATTCCAGGCCCAAAAATCCATGGAATCTATTCGAAAAATGGATAGGATAGAAGCAC
This sequence comes from uncultured Flavobacteriaceae bacterium, assembly GCA_964627595.1. Classification (GTDB taxonomy): domain Bacteria; phylum Bacteroidota; class Bacteroidia; order Flavobacteriales; family Flavobacteriaceae; genus Salinimicrobium. The sequence goes on from CAZVKA010000011.1 coordinate 6,173, forward strand.
GGGTTAATCGCGATGGAGATCTTAAGGAGATCGATGCAGAAGAGGTGGTGCCGGGAGACCTGGTAATTGTGGAAGCCGGTGACCTGGTACCTGCAGATGCCAGGCTTGTGGAAGCAACCGAACTGAAGATCGATGAATCGCCACTCACCGGAGAATCTGTTCCTGTTGATAAATCTTCCGAAGCAATAGAAGAAGAAAAACAGGTGGCCGATCGAACTAATATTATCTACAAAGGCACAGCTGTCACTTCAGGTACGGGAAAAGCACTGGTCTTTGGTACCGGCATGGATACCGAAGTTGGCAATATTTCTTCCCTTGTGGAGGAGCAGGAAAAGGAAGATACTCCTTTGACACGCAAATTGAATGCTCTTACCAAAAACCTGATATGGGTGATCCTTGCTATGGCAGCAGCGTTTTTTGTGTTTGGCTGGATAGCAGGCAAGGAATTATATCAGCTTGTGCAAACCTCTATAGCCTGGGCTATCGCTGCCATTCCCGAAGGATTGCCCATCGTGGCCAGCATCGCATTGGCAAGAGGAATGTTTCGACTGGCAAAAAAAAATGTGCTCATTAAAAAATTGAGTGCGGTTGAAACCTTAGGGGAAACTACTGTGATTTTTACTGATAAGACAGGAACCCTTACCAAGAACGAACTGACCGTGGATACTTTCTGTTTCCCGGGAGATCAAATGGTGAAAGTTGACTGGCACTCAGGTGAAAAGCCTACTTTGGAAGCAGTAGAGGATACTGAGGAAAACCAGAATTACAGGCATATTTTGAAGATTGCCATTCTTGCTAATGATGCCACTTTAGGGCAGGATAAGAAAAAAACGGAGGAGAATGAGGAAGAGGATTCTGGAGCTAAGGGAGATCCACTAGAAATTGCACTGCTTAGCCTGGCAAAAAATATTGATCCTCCCTTCTTCGAGGAACTGCAAGCTCTCGAGCGGGAGTTGCACGACCCCTTTGATTCAGATTCCATGGTAATGGGAGCGATCTATGCCGAAAATGATGAGTACTATGTGGCAGGAAAAGGCTCTCCAAGTGCCATTTTGGAAAGGTCCTCCCAAATTCTTATTGAAGGGGAAAAACAACAGTTTTCTAATGAGGAAAAGGAGAAATGGGAACAGAAGAACAATGAACTTTCTGAAAATGGATTACGGGTACTTGGATTTGGTTATAAAGTGACAGATATCCTTCCTGAAGGGGAGGAGGCAGAAGATTTTTTGCATGAATTGATCTTTGTAGGGCTGATAGGTTTCTTAGATCCGCCCCGAAAAGAGATCGCAGCTTCCATGAAAACCTGTAAGGAAGCGGGGATTAAGGTGGTAATGGTCACCGGGGATCATCCCGGAACTGCCAAAAATGTTGGGAAACAGGTACATCTTTTTGAAAGTGGTGAAGGGGAACCTTCTGTACTGCATGGCCAGGATCTTCCCGACGAACTGGATGGGAAAAAGCACCGTGAACTTACAGATGTTTCCATATTTTCAAGAGTGGACCCTGGGCAAAAACTGAGCCTTATTAATCATTTTCAGGAACAGGGGGAAATCGTGGGAATGACCGGGGACGGTGTCAATGATGCCCCGGCCCTTAAAAAAGCAGATATTGGAATTGCTATGGGAATGAGGGGCACCCAGGTGGCACAGGAGGTATCTGATGTGGTGTTAAAAGATGATTCTTTTGATTCTATTGTGGTCGCCATAGAACAGGGGCGAATTATATTTGGGAACATAAGAAGGTTCGTGATGTATCAACTTTCTTATCACCTTGGGGAGATCATATTGATCGCTTTAATCAGTTTTACCCTGTTCATCCTGCCCATTTTACCGTTACAACTCTTGTTCTTAAACCTGCTATCAGATGTTTTTCCCGCGTTGGCGTTGGGAGTGGGAGAAGGGAATACTAACGTAATGAAATTACCTCCCAAGGACCCAAAGGAACCCATTATTACAAAAAAGAACTGGATCCAAATTACTATGTATGGGGTGATCATAGCCCTTTCGGTAACCGGTGCTTATCTGTACGGCCATTTTGTTTTGGAAGCCTCCAAAGAGATCAATAACAATCTTGCCTTTTTCAGCCTGGCATTTGCCCAGTTTCTGCATGTGTTTAATATGAGAGAGGCCAGGGAGTCGATCTTCAACAACCAGGTAACCAGGAACAAGTATATCTGGATGGCACTGGCTTTTTGTGTGGCTACCCTCTTTGCCGCGTATTTCATACCCGTTCTGGCCGAGGTCTTATCGTTCCGGCCACTGGGATTAAGAGAGTGGGTAGTGATTGCAATTTCAAGTGTGGTGCCCACGGTAATTATTCAAATAATTAAATCACTAAGAAAAGATTTTTAATAAAACCTGAACTATGAAATATCCTATAAAAGCTGCAATCTTTGATCTTGATGGAGTGATCACCAAAACGGCCGAACAACATACACGGGCCTGGAAGCTGGCTTTTGATGAGTACAATTCCCGTAGGAAAAAGGAAGGGAAGGAACCATTTCAACCCTTTTCTCCTAAAGAGGATTATAAAAGGTTTATTGATGGGATACCTCGTTACGACGGGGTTTACAATTTTTTGCAATCCCGCGGGATAGATCTTCCCCGGGGCACCAGGGATGATGATCAAGATGAGGAGACGATCTGCGGAATAGGTAATTTAAAGAATAATATCTATCAAAATCTAATTTCTGAAGAAGGGGTACAGGTCCTGGAGAAGAACGTGGAAAGAATAAAGGCCTGGAAAGAAGAGGGGATTAAAACAGCTGTGATCTCTTCGAGTAAAAATTGCCAAAAAATTCTTGAGCTGACAGGAGTTTCTGATCTTTTTGAGGTTCGTGTGGACGGTATTACTTCCGAAGAGAAAAACATTCCCGGAAAACCGGCACCCGACATTTTTCTTACTGCGGCAAAAGAGCTGGGAGTTACGCCCCAGGAGGCTCTTATAGTGGAAGATGCACAGGCAGGGATCGAAGCCGGCAGGAAAGGAAATTTTAGGTTGGTAATAGGAATAAAAAATGCTTCAAATGAAAAAGAACTTTTGGATAAGGGTGCAGATAGAGTAGTTGACAACCTGCAGGAACTTCACCTTGAGTTTAAAAAAAGCAAAGATCCTAAGGTGCTTCCCTCGGCTCTAAAATGTTTCGGCCAGTTATCTGGAAATTTTCAGGGAGAAGCACCTTTGCTCTTTCTGGATTTTGACGGTACCCTCTCACCCATAGTAGAGCACCATAATGATGCTGAAATATCTGATGAAATGAGGAACCTGGTAGAAGAACTGGCAGAAAAATATCCTGTGGCCGTGGTAAGCGGGAGGGGATTGGTCGATGTCAGGAAGCGAGTGGGGCTTCCCGAGATCTTTTATGCCGGCAGCCATGGATTTGAAATCGCCGGGCCCAATGGCTTTTCACGAGATCATGAAGAAGCTGTAAAGGTCATTCCTGTGTTTAATGAAATAGAACCTATTTTGAAAGAAAAACTGGCAAATATAGTCGGGGTAGATTTTGAGCGAAAGAAATTTACACTTGCCATCCATTATCGGCAGGTAAAACCTGAACAGGAACAGGAGGTACATTCTATTGTTGAAGCTGTTCTCAACGATCATCCGCAGGTTTCTGCAGCAGGAGGTAAAAAAGTAATTGAGATAAGACCGGCTATTGACTGGCATAAAGGAAGGGCAGTTGAATTCCTCAAGAAAGAATTGAGCAGGAAGAAAGATGCTTTTTCCATTTATGTGGGGGATGACGTGACCGATGAGGACGCTTTTCACTATGTAGGAAACGGGCTGGGAATCCTGGTGGGCGATCACGGCAGGGAAACCTATGCCGATTACCGTCTCGAAGATCTCGAGCAGGTTAAACAATTCTTTATTAAAATGCTGAAGGTTTAGAACGGTATGGAGGGTTGGAAAATAACATATAACACCTATGATCCTCAGGAAGAAAAACTTCGGGAGGCATTGTGTACCCTCGGTAATGGGTATTTTGCGACCCGTGGAGCAATGGATGGAAGTTCTGATTCAGAATTTCACTATCCCGGAACATATCTGGCAGGAGGATACAACCGGTTGCAAACAGAAGTTCAGGGAAAAATCATTGAGAACGAGGATCTGGTGAGGTGGCCAGATTGGACCATATTGAAGTTCAGGATCAATGACGGGGAGTGGTTCAATATTGATCAGGTTGAGATAAGGGAATTTGAGCAGCAACTTGATCTAAAGGAAGGCGTGTTATCCAGGAGTATCCTGTTCAAAGATAAAGATCAAAAGGAAACTTTATTGAGGAGCCGTCGAATTGTATGTATGGCAAATATGCACTTGGCAGCCGTAGAATGGGAGATCATTCCTCAAAACTGGAACGGTAAAATGACCGTACACTCTGCTCTTGACGCTGGCGTGGAGAACAAGGGTGTTGCCCGCTACCGGGACTTCAATGGAAAACACCTGGACATTCGTGATAAAGGAAATTTTGAGGAAGACGGTATCTTCATAAAAGTCGTGAGCAACCAGTCAGAAATTATCATGGCCCAGGCGGCGAGAACCGCTATTTGCTTCGACCTGTATGATTCATTTGTGGATCGGCAAACCATAACTAAAGACTGTTACATGGCCCAGGAGCTGAGTTTTGAGGTCCAGGAAAAGAAGTCAGTCTTTGTCCAGAAATGGATTGCTCTTTACACTTCCAGGGACAAAGCGATTTCTGATCCGTTGAGTGAGGCTAAAAAAGCGGTAAAGAGAATGAACAGTTTTTCGGAACTATGGGAAAGCCATGTCCTGGCGTGGAATGAACTTTGGGGACAGTGTGATATCATTCTTAAGGCTGATGACGACAGTGATCAACTATTGCTTAGGTTTCATATTTTTCATCTTTTCCAAACCTTTACTCTCAATACAATTGACCTGGATGCAGGTATTCCTGCAAGGGGATGGCACGGGGAGGCATACCGGGGCCATATTTTCTGGGACGAGCTGTATATTTTCCCATTTTACAACATCAGTATTCCTGAATTAACCCGGGCACTGCTCATGTACAGGTACAGGCGATTGACCGAAGCGAGATTTGCTGCCCGCCAAAATGGATTGAGAGGTGCTCTTTTTCCTTGGCAAAGCGGTAGTAACGGGAGGGAAGAAAGCCAGGTCATACACCTCAATCCCCAATCAGGAAGGTGGCTGCCAGATAATACTTTTCTTCAAAGACACGTGAACGCAGCCATAGCCTATAATGTGTGGCAGTATTTCCAGGCTACGGGAGACCTGCAGTTCCTCTCCTTCTATGGCGCTGAGCTCCTGCTTGAAATTGGAAAACTCTGGGCCAGTATGGTTATTTACAATGAAGAACGGCAAAAATATGAGATCCATAATGTGGTGGGGCCAGATGAATATCACACAGCCTACCCCAGCTCTGATGAGCCGGGGTTAAAAAACAATGCATATACCAATTTCATGGCTGTTTGGTGCCTGGTCCATGCACAGGAGGTGATCAACAAACTCAATATACGCAGGGGCCGGGAATTATTGGAGATACTCGAGATCTCTGATGATGAACTTGCCTTATGGGACCGTATAAGCCGCAACATGTTCATTCCCTTTATACAACAGGGGAAAGTGATCGAACAGTTCGAAGGATTTGATACCTTAAAGGATCTTGATTGGAAGAAATACCATGAAAAATATGGAGAAAATATAAGGCTGGACAGGGTTTTAGAGAGTGAGGGAGATGATGTAGCCAATTACAAGGCCGTCAAACAGCCTGATGTTTTGATGTTATTCTATCTTTTTTCCGCAGAAGAGCTCACAGAGATTTTTGAGAGAATGGGATATAATTTTGATACTAAGGAACAGATACCTCTCAATATTACCTATTACCAGGATATCACCTCTCATGGATCTACTTTAAGTAAAGTGGTACATTCCTGGGTATATGCCCGGTCCCACCGGGAACGCTCCTGGCACGATTTTAAAAAGGCACTGATAAGTGATTTTAATGACATACAGGGAGGAACCACAGCAGAAGGTATCCACCTGGGAGCGATGGCCGGTACAGTTGACCTCATTCACCGTTGCTATACCGGGATGGAGTTTAAAAACGAATGTCTGTATTTTAATCCCAAATTGCCCGAAAATGTAAAGGAAATCAGTTTTAGATGCAGGTATAGGAAACACTGGCTTGATGTTCGACTTACCAAAGACAACCTGTGCCTTAAAAGTCATGGCGGCTGGCAGGATGTCATCAGGATCATTGTGAACGAGGAGGAATTTAAAATGATCAAGGGAGAAGAGAGAAATATAAACTATCAGGCTTAAAGATCTTCCGCTTCACCAGCAAGTGCCGTGGAAGACGATGCCATCCACAAAAGAACTTCAGGAGAGGTTGTTTCAGAATCCTTCATCCATGGAACGTCAAAACAGCCTATAAACTGGTTTTAAAAAGGGTATACCGCCAATAGCCTTGAAGAGGGAAATAACTTCCAGGTATTATTGAATTAGAGCTGCTAAACCTTCAAATTCCCTTGCGTTAAAATATTAATGGTTTTCTTCTGCTTCATTGATATTTTTAATCCCCTTGATAAGAGCATCTGGATTAAAAGAGATACTGCTTATGCCTTCCTGTACCAGGAAAGAAGCAAATTCAGGAAAATCACTGGGCGCTTGTCCGCACAGGCCTATCTTCTTGCCGGCTTTTTTAGCTTTGTCTATGGCCATGGAGATCATTTTCCTGGCCGCGGCGTTATTCTCATCAAAAAGCTCTCCCATTAACTGCGAATCACGGTCTATTCCTAAAGTAAGTTGAGTGAGATCATTAGAGCCGATTGAAAAACCATCGAAGATCTCAGCAAACTCTTCCAGTAAAATTACATTGCTGGGGATCTCCACCATTACATAAACCTCAAGACCGTTTTCTTTCTGCTTCAGGCCGTTTTCTGCCATAATATGCACCACTTTTTTCCCTTCCTCCACGGTGCGGCAAAAGGGAATCATCACTTTCACATTTTCAAGACCCATTTCCTCCCTAACCTTATGAATGGCACGACATTCCAGGCTAAATCCTTCCCTGTACAGGTCGTGGTAATAGCGGGAAGCCCCCCTGAAACCAAGCATGGGATTTTCCTCCTTAGGTTCAAACTGTTTTCCTCCCACCAGGTTGGCATATTCATTTGTCTTGAAATCGCTCATTCGCACGATCACCTCTTTGGGATAAAAAGCGGCGGCCATACTAGCAATGCCCTGAGCTAGTTGATCTATGAAATAATCTTCTTTTTTCTCATATCCCACCGTCAGGTTTTCCACGGTCTTTTTTGCTTCCTCATCCTCCAGCTCTTCAAACTTCAGCAGTGCCATGGGATGAACCTTTACCATGTGAGTAATGATGAATTCCATTCTTAACAATCCTACTCCATGGTTGGGATAGAAGGACAGCTGAAAAGCCATCTCGGGATCAGATAGAATAAGTTTGGCCTCGGTTGCCGGCAGTTTTAACTGGCTAAAGTCTATCTCTTCTTTTTCAAACTCCAGCTCCCCCTGATAAATAAAACCTGTCTTGCCTTCTACACAGGAAACCGTAATGGTTTCTCCATCTTTTATGTTTTGTGTGGCATGATAGGTGCCTACCACAGCGGGCACTCCCAATTCCCGGGCCACAATGGCCGCATGGCTGGTACGTCCTCCCCGGTCCGTAACTACTCCCGAAACTCTTTTTAGAATGGGGTCCCAGTCGGGACTGGTGGTTTCGGTGATCAAAATGTCCCCTTGCTGAAGTTTTTCTGCTTCCCTGGGCGACTCCAGGATACGGGCAGTACCCACAGCTATTTTTGAGCCAATGGCATTGCCTTTCGCCAGGACTTCACCTTTGTCCTTTAGCTTGTATTCAAATTGAAGTTCTTCTTTTGCGCTTTGATGGACGGTTTCGGGACGAGCCTGGGTAATGAACAGCTCACCAGAAATCCCATCTTTTGCCCATTCTATATCCATGGGCTTATTGTAATGCTCTTCAATGGAAACGGCCCATTTTCCAAGGGTCATGATCTCTTCATCGCTCAATACAAACTGGTCCTGTTTGGCAGCTTTGGTTTCCAGATTCACGGTTGAGGAGTGGCCCTGGGAATCTGCATAAACCATGGTCTTTTCCTTTCGACCCAGTTTTTTTTGTAAAATCGCATTTTTACCCTGCTTAAGGGTAGGCTTAAAAATGTAAAATTCATCGGGGTTCACTGTTCCCTGGACGATGTTCTCGCCCAGCCCCCATACCCCGGCCAGGTGGATCACTTCTTTAAATCCAGATTCAGGCTCTATGGTGAAGCCCACCCCGGAACAGCCCTCGTCTGAACGTACCATTTTTTGTACCCCAACAGACAATGCCACGTCGTCATGGGCAAAGCCCTGATCTTCCCTGTATTTTATCGCACGATCTGTATAGAGAGAAGCAAAACATTTTTGTACCGACTGCAGGAGATCACTGCTTCCGCTTACGTTGAGATAAGTGTCGTGCTGTCCTGCAAAACTGGCCTGCGGAAGGTCCTCTGCAGTGGCACTGCTTCTTACCGCGACCCGAAAATCTTCATTTTTTCCCAGCTCCTGGTAAGCTTTTTGGATGGCTTCGGAAAGATCCTGGGGCATTTTAGCATTCAGAATAAGTTGACGCGCCTGCTGTCCTTTTTCCTGCAGATTGGAGTAATTCTCATGATCTATTTCCTTCATGAGCCGTTTAAGTTTTTCCTCCAGATCATTAGCTTTTAAAAATGACCAGAATGCTTCAGAGGTAGTGGCAAATCCATCGGGAACCTGCACTCCTTCCGAAGAAAGTTCATTGAACATCTCCCCAAGAGAAGCATTTTTACCTCCCACTATGGGTACATCATCAATTGATAAATCTGTGAATTTCTTAATTAACTCTTTCATTTTTGATCTTTTACGGTTAATACAGGAAGATCTCATACCCTATATTGAGCAGGTAAATTCCCAGCAAGAAAAGCAGGAAATAAATGACCTGTATGAGCTTCACATTGATCAAGGCCAGTTTTCTGGTGGTGGGAGTGGGAAAAATGAAAAGGCCCAGCCCGAAAAACAGGGCTATCCATCCCAGCATTGTAATAATGAAACGCCAGTCTGGCTCCCACACATTGTGAAAAAGAACGTTGAGCAGCCCCAGGACAATGGCGATAAAAGCTATTAGGATACGGAATTTTTCATCTTTCAGGTCATTGTTGATCTGTCGAATCCGGTCAGGATTAAAAGTGAGAATGAAAAAAAAGATCAGTAAATACCAGCCCCAGAATTTTGCCAGGAAAAGTGATATATCCATGATTTTTCTCCTTGTTGTCCACTATAAATGTACTACCTGTAATGATTTTAAAAGATGATATATGTCATTAGGGAAGGCTTGTTTTTCAGTTAATTTTGAGAAAAACTTACCATGACCCGACTCATTCTAATACTGTGTTTTCCTGTTCTTCTGGTCTCCTGCAGGTCAAATGAAGAAAAGATCTATCCCAGGGAAACCGGAATTACAGAATCGGTTTATTCTTCGGTTACCATTCAACCAGATAGTTTGTACCAGGCATTTGCCATAGTCAACGGTATCGTGGACAGGAACCTGGTAGAAGAAGGAGACCTGGTGAAAAAAGGTGATGTAGTGGTCCAGATCATTAACAGCAGTCCTAAGCTCAATTCAGAAAATGCCCGGGCCGCTCTGGAACTCGCCAGAAAAAATTACCAAGGCAGTGCCGGGGTACTTCAGAGTATTAAAGAAGAGCTCGAAGCGGCACGCCTTAAGTTCCTGGACGATTCCCTCAATTTCACCCGACAAAAGAGACTTTGGGAGCAGGGAATAGGTTCCAAGGCTACATTAGAAGCAAAACAGCTCAATTTTGAACTTTCATCTTCCAATCTTGATCTGCTTCAGAATAAATATAGCCGCACCCGCAATGAGCTGAAGACACAATTAAAGCAGGCAGAAAATAATTTTCACCTGGCTCAAATAAATACCACAGATTTTGCTGTAAAAAGCCAAATTACGGGGAAAGTATACGCGATGCTCAAAAATCCCGGAGAAGTGGTTACTACGGCACAACCACTGGCATCTATAGGAAAGGAAAATGATTTTGTGATCGAAATGCTGGTTGATGAGGTGGATATTGTGAAGGTGAAGACGGGACAAGCGGTACTCCTCACTCTCGATGCTTATAAAGGGGATGTATTTGAAGCCACGGTGAGTAAGATCTTCCCTCAAAAGGACGAGCGTAATCAAACATTTTTAGTTGAGGCACTTTTTAACAGGCCACCACACGTACTGTACCCCGGTCTTTCTGGAGAAGCCAATATCATTATTGCCAAAAAGGAAAATGCCCTGGTGATTCCCCGCAATTATTTGATAGGACAGGACAGGGTCAAAACACAAGATGGAACGGTGCAGGTGATGACCGGGCTGCAGAACTTCGATTCGGTCGAGATCAGGAAAGGGATTACTGCTAAAACTTTAATTTATAAACCTTAGGAGTGATCACGCAATCGGTCATATTGAGCATAGCACGTACGCACCTGATGAGTAAGCTCAAGCAAACCATCATTGCTTCGCTTGGAGTTACTTTTGGAATAGGGTCTTATATTACCCTGGTGAGCTTCATGACCGGACTGAATAACATGCTAGATGATCTCATCCTGAATCAGACCCCTCACATTCACCTTTATAATGAAATACAACCCTCTTCCCAACAACCGGTTAATTTGTATGATGCCCTGGCAGATTCATTTAATGTGGTGCGATCTATTAAGCCTAAACAAAGTCAAAAGAAGATTCATAATGCCGATCCATTAATTTCTCATCTGGAAGAAGATCCAAGGGTACTGGGGGTTTTGCCCCAGCTAAAAACCCAGATCTTCTACATAGCAGGGCCCATAGATCTTGGTGGTAATTTAACGGGGGTGGATATTTTAAGGGAAGCAGAATTGTTCAACCTTAAGGACTATATCGTACAGGGAAGTGCACAGGACCTACACAATACCAGCAATGGAATTATCCTTGGTGCAGGAGTGGCCAAAAAGATGTCATTGGAAATTGGAGAGAGGGTACAAATCAATACTGTTAAGGGAGACATTTTTCCTTTAAAGATCGTAGGTATTTATCAAAGCGGAATTACCGAGATCGATAATATTCAAAGCTTTACGAACCTCCATACAGCCCAACGGTTGTTGGGAGAACCTGGAAATTACATTACAGATATTAACATCAAGCTTCACGACATGCAAAACGCCATCCCTATGGCTAAAGAAATAGAAAGTCAGTATGAAATAACGGCTGTAGATATCCAGACCGCAAACGCCCAGTTTGAAACGGGAACCACCGTAAGGAATCTCATAACCTACGCTGTTTCAATAACTTTATTGGTTGTTGCAGGGTTTGGGATCTACAATATCCTTAATATGCTCATCTATGAAAAGATGAATGATATTGCCATTTTAAAAGCCACCGGGTTTTCAGGAAACGATGTGCAATTCATATTCATGGGTCAGGCGCTCATTATAGGGATAGTAGGGGGATTGGCCGGTTTATTACTGGGTTACATTTTATCTATGATCATAAGTAACACGCCTTTTGAAACTGAAGCTTTACCTACCATAGAAACATACCCGGTGAATTTTAATTTCTGGTTTTATATCGTTGGGATCAGCTTCGCCCTGGTGGCCACATTTTTCGCCGGGTACCTTCCTTCTCGCAGAGCCAAAAAAATAGACCCCGTTCAAATAATCAATAAATTATAGGTGTCAATGAAGATCCTGGAAGCAAGCCACATCAATAAACATTTTAAGAAACCGGTAGTATTTCACGTGCTTAAGGATATATCTTTTGCGATCAATTCAGGAGAGTTCGTTTCTATCATGGGCAAATCGGGTTGTGGGAAATCCACCCTGCTGTATGTCTTGTCCACTATGGATACAGATTATGAAGGGGAACTTTTTTTGAATGATGAATTAATAACGGGCAAAACACCTAATGAGCTGGCCTATATTAGAAATAAGCGTATTGGTTTTGTTTTCCAGTTTCACTATCTCCTGGCAGAATTCAGTGTGCTGGAGAATGTGATGCTGCCGGCAAGGAAACTAGCTGAAAAATCCCTTGAAGCCATAGAACACAATGCGATGGAAAAGCTCCGGATCCTCGGAATTGATAAACTGGCGTTGAAAAAAGCCTCGCGAATTTCGGGAGGGGAGAAACAACGGGTGGCCATTGCACGGGCCCTGATAAATAATCCTTCCATTATTATGGGAGATGAACCTACAGGAAACCTTGATAGCCATAATTCTGAAAATGTATTCAATATATTCAGAGAGCTGAGCGATGAACAGGGACTCTCCTTACTAATCGTCACTCACGACAAAGATTTTGCTGCAAGGACAGACAGGATCATTGAAATGGAGGATGGCCGGATATTAAGCTGATAATTGTCATTCTTAAAATGCTTCGGAAAAATTAAATTTAATAAAGTTAATACATAGAGGCCATGCCTTTTACTACTGAAGAATTCCTGCTCCTTTTTGAGGACTATAACACTTCTGTATGGCCAATGCAGTTAATATGGTATTTGCTGGGCCTCTTTGCAATTTCCTACCTCCTCATTAAAAAGACAATAAAAGGAACAGTCGTCAACATAATTCTCGCACTTTTGTGGTTCTGGATGGGTGCCGTTTACCACTTCCTTTACTTTACCAGCATAAATCCCATGGCTTATTTGTTTGGAATTCTGTTTATTATGCAGTCGGGTATTTTTATATGGGCCGGGGTGATAGGAAAGGAACTGGCTTACCTGGTAAAATTTGATCTTAAGGGAATTACAGGACTCCTGTTTCTCATATTCACCATTGTGTTATATCCCATCCTATCCCATAGTTTGGGGCATGAGTATCCCCGTACTCCCACATTTGGTCTTCCCTGCCCTACCACTATATTTACCTTTGGCATTTTGCTCTTTGCAGCCAAAAAAGTCAGGTGGTATATTTTTATTATACCCCTGCTCTGGAGTTTCATAGGATTTTCGGCAGCCATTAATCTTTCAATGAAGGAAGATTACAGCCTGGTCATTGTAGGTATTATTGGGGCCATTTTTCTCTTCTTTTCAGGTGACACCGAAAAAGCTGTAAAAGAATAAAAGACTGGTTTAGGGGGTAAACTTCACACCGGTACATTGTACTTTAGGCTGGTCACTTCAAGACTAAGCCAGTGGAAATCATCCTCCTTCAACTTCCAGGTCACTTTGCATTTCGAAGGTACGAGGATCCCGTTAAAATCTTTATGATCTTCAATTTCTATCAGCCACTTCTCTTTTTGAGATTTTTTACCTGCGCCGTAATAACGTATGGCTTCAAAAGAAAGAAGTTTCCCTTGCGGAGAAAAGTGGAAAACACCCTCAACAGTGGTTTCTTTTTGTTTCAAAAATGCTTTTGCAGAGGTGGAGGAAATATTTTCCCATTGAATATAGGGTTGTAAAGCAGCCGATGGAAACCAACAGATCTCTCCCAAAAAGCGGAGTAAGCTTCCAGTGTCTACCTGGATATTATCTTTTTCGTTTACCACATTTATGAGGGCCAGTAATTTGATGAGCATTTCCCCTTTTGCATGCTGCAACTTGTCCCGGCCATACAGGAACACCCCGGGATATGCCGCTACCCTGGTTTTCCATACAAAGCCTGGTTCCTGCACATTGAAAAACTGAACAGCAGAAAAAGACATCCATTTTCCTTTTGGTGTTGTTCTCATTTTTCCTTCCTGTTCCAGCCGCACATTGTAAATGACCTCATGATCTATGGCCCCTGATTTTTTCAACCATTTTTGAATTATAGGGGGGAGAGAGTTTATTTCGGTTATCCCACTTTGAGGTTGGTGTGTTTCCAAAATGGAGGAGGTTTCTTTTATTACTCTTTTTTCAAAACGTGAGCTCCCCAGAGCAGACATTGCTACGGCCAAAATAAGCAGATTGGGTATGGTCCCCCACCGGGCATCTTCCCAGTTCAAACTTATAAGAAATTGCGAAAGGATTACGCCGGTAACGGCAATCGTGGGCCACCAGTCCTTTTTTAGAATCAGCAATAGGAAGGCCAACAATAGGAGCAGGGTGGTCAAAAGCCAGATAACACCTTCTGTTTTCGAGATATTCCTGTTTAGCTGCGGAATAGCTCCAGGATTAACCGCCTTTACAACCCCAATCAAATGAATGAAGCCATGTAACAAAATCAGGATAGAAAAAGCGATCTTCATTTTTCAAATATGTTTACTTGTATCATGTAAAATGAACGAAAGAACAGAAGTAGATAAGATGTATCCTATAGGGGCAGATCTGAGCATTATTGGAGCATTTCAAAAAATCTACAGGTAAGAGGATATTTTTCATCACAACTTACAATTGACAGGTAGAATTTAGGCAATTGGATCAACCGGAACAATGACAGGTATCAGGTTTAAGATCAATAATTGAGCTGCTTTACTTCCCGTACCTCACCTGCATCCATTTCGTCAAGAAGTTCATTGCCAATCCTTACCCGTACCAGCCTAAGGGTGGGGAAACCCACTGCAGCGGTCATTTTTTTTACCTGTCTAAATTTCCCTTCAGTTAAAGTGACTGAGATCCAGCTGGTAGGGCCATGACGTTCATCCCGTATTTTTTTTGCTCTTTCTGGGAACCTTGGAACCGAAGTAAGGATAACTGCTTCACAGGGGTTAGTGATATATCTTTTCCCCTGAACACCAATTTCTACTCCCTCTCGCATCCGGTCAATGGCAGCGTCAGTAATGAGTCCATCCACCTGAACATAATATTCTTTTTCCACTTTTCTGCCGGTGACCTCTGCACTGGTCTTTCCATCTGTAGTTAAAAGAAGCAGCCCTTCAGAATCCTGGTCGAGTCGTCCTACAGCCATTGTCCCCGCCGGGAAATCCCCTAATTCACCCAGCATCTTTTTGTTCTTTCTCGTCTTTTGATTGGTTATGAACTGGCTGAGGTAACCATAGGGCTTATAAATTTTAAAATAGCGGTGATCCACGAAACGTTTTTTGCGAAAATATAAAATATCCTGTTTACCAGGTATTAAATGAATATTAGGTTAATGATCACTTTTTAGGAGTAACTCCCTAAATAAACAGTAAAAAAACCAAAGATTCGGATAAATATTCTAAAAATTCACCAAAAGTGGGTATTGTGCAGACGGTTCTCTTCCTTTATTTTTACAACATGAAATCACAAAGAGAATTTTCTTTGATGATGGAATAAAAAATCGGGGGTGTAGGGGCCCCGATTTTTTTTATATCAAATCGAAGGCATGGGCATACTCTGTAAATTCATAAGTAGTAGTGATTCCCAGTTTCTTTTTTATAATCTTTCGGTGAGTGTTGACGGTATCTACGGTAATATTCAGCTCTTCTGAAATTTCCGCAGAACTTTTCCCCAGGGCCACCAGTTTCAGTACTTCTTTAGCACGTTTTCCAAGACTGTCAAATTTTTCAATATTCTCTTTGAAGAACATATTTTCGGCGAGAAGCCGTTCAGCTTTATTGGGAATATGTTTCATCTGGTCAACAGGAAAAACAACAGTGATCAAGTGGGTAGCATTTCCTTCTTCATCCTGGTGAAAGATCCTTATGGAGCCTATATGCCATACCCAGTCTTCCCTGTCTTTAAATTTCACCTGCTGGAAGAAGGTAAACGTTTCATCTGGATCCTTATTTTTTAAAAGATTTTCCAGTTTTACCATAAAGCCTTCCATGTCTTCATTGTTAAAAAAGCGGTCATGGTATTTATTCCCCATTTCAGAGATCTCATGCAGGCTTACTCCTAATTGTTCCAATCCCCTGGAACTCATAAACACTGTATTAAACTGGGGAAGATTTGAAATTTCGTGGATCACTACTACTCCCGGCAGAATGTCGGCACAATGTGCCAGATGCTCGATCTTTTCTTCGGCTGTTATCAAAATGTCTATTTTTTAGGTTCATATACTTTTTAATCCTGTAGGTTAGGTCAGTATATAATCTGGGGCTACCTTATGAGTAGGGCTAATCGATTTTTTGTTACAAAGTTCAAATCAGGTCGAAGGATTGCGCGTATTTTGTGAACTGGTAAGGAGAGTTAATATTCAACTTTTGCTTTACCAGTCTTTTGTGGGTATTAACGGTGTCAACCGTCACGTGTAATTCTTCCGCTATTTCCGCAGAACTCTTCCCCAATGCTACCAGGCGCAATACTTCTTTTGCACGCTTTCCAAGATTGAGAAACTTTTGCCTATTCTTCTTATAAAATAGAGTTTCACTCAGCATTCTTTCCGCTTTTCGAGGGATGTGTTCTAAATCTCCTAAAGGAAAGGCAATCGTTAACGTGTGAGACGCGTAGCCCTGTGGGTCATAGTGGAACACCCTCAAAGAAGAAACATACCACTGGTAGGCCTCACCTTCTCTTAGCTGGACCTGGTGAAAGAAATTATACGTGTCGTCATCTTTTTTCTCCTTCATCTCCCGGCGCAAAAAGTTCAGGAAATCATTCATAAACTCTTCATTAAGGATTCTTTTTTGATAGTCCTCTCCTATAGCTATCAATTCTTCTAAAGAAATCCCAAGTAGCTTAAGGCCATTGGAACTCATGTACACCGGAGCAAAGTCATCGGTCTTGTGTACTACGACTACTCCCGGCAAATGTTCTGCTATGGGTGCAAACTGTTTGATCTTTTCCTCAATATCCATATCGCAGACAAATAAAAGATTTCGGTTCAATTTTTTCTAAACTTAGCCTAACAATTTAAATTCCTCAATAGATCGAGGGGGTGGGGGGTATGGGTCTTATGTCTCCAAAAGCTTGATAAGTTCCCGGGCTGCTTTTTCTGCTGAGGCCGGATTTTGGCCGGTAATCAGTTTCCCAGATACTTTTACCTTAGATGTAAAAGGAATAGTAGAAGAGGAGTATTTAGCTCCCAAAGTCTTCAGTCTATCCTCAAGACTAAATGGAATATTATCCTTAAGTCCAACCAGGGTTTCTTCGGCATTAGAGAAAGCAGTCACTTCCTGGTCAATAAGTAGCTCCGGTTCTTCAATTGCTGCTGTGAGAAGGGCGGCCGGGCCGTGGCATATCGCTGCAATGGGTTTTTGCTGCCGGTAGAAATCTATTACCAGTTGCGCAGTAATCTCATCTGTGGCCAGATCTCCCATAGGCCCATGTCCTCCCGGAAAGAATACCGCGTCGTAATCTTCTGCATTTATCCCTTCCAGTTTTACAGTGAATTCAAAATCTTTCTGTGCTTTTTGATCTTTTTGAAATCGGCGGTTTGAGGAGGTGATATTCTCCGTAAGCTGACTGCGGGGGTCAATGGGTGGTTTTCCGCCCCGGGGGCTTGCCAGGGTTACCTGGTATCCCTTGTCAATGAATTCGTAGTAAGGATCTGTAAACTCCCCCAGCCACACCCCGGTTTTCGAATCGGTATTGACGAGTTCACTATAAGAGGTTAATACCATCAATATCTTTTTCATGACTGTCATTTTTGGTTAGTAGCCTGAATTTAAATCATTTCCATTGAAAACTTAAACGATTGCTTAGTTTTATTATTTCCTTAATAAACTTTTAAACTATCCGCTTACCTTAAGGGAACTATATCCCTGGCCGTTCCGCGTAAGCTGAATTTGAGTGGCAATTCGTTCCTTGAGGGAGTCGACATGACTTATGATACCAATGGTTTTAGAAGCTTCTGCCTGTAGTTTCTCCAGCGTGTCCAGGGTTTGGTCTAGGGTTTCAGGGTCCAGGGTGCCAAAACCTTCATCGATGAATAGGCTGTTGATCTCCACGTTTTTGGAAGCCAGGTCAGAAAGGGCCAGGGCCATGGAGAGACTTAAAATGAAGGTCTCACCTCCCGAAAGGGTTTTGACAGACCTTCGCTGGCCGCCCATATGTTCATCAATGGCTACCAGGCTGTCGTCTTCCCCATCTGCGGGTTTGTCAATGCGGTAGCGGTCACTTAGATCTTTAAGTCGAACATTCGCCAATTGAAGGAGCTGAGAAAGACTGAGATCCTGTGCGAAATCGTTAAATTTTTTACCGGTAGAATCACCTATAAGGTGGTTTAACAGTTCCCAACGCCTTATTTTTTTCTTCTTTTCCTCCAGTCCCGTTTCAATCCTCTCGATTGTTTTCAGCGTATCGCGGTGATTGTGGAGTTTTCTCCTTAGGTGTTCACAGGAGGTGTTCAGATCCTGTAGCTCCTTCTGTTTGTTTGATAACTCTTCGGTAAGTTTTTCTGAACCGGCTTCGATGTCTTTTTCCTGCAGTTTTTTGAGTTCCAGTAATAACGTTTTTATAGCTGTTTCGGTCCTGGTGGCCTCATTGCAGAGCTCTTCTTTTTTCCTTCTAAGTTCGGCAGCTTTTTGCTCAGGCAGCAAACGCTCGAGAGCCGCAGAAAAATCTTCACAACCTTCTGCTTGTAGCCTGGGCAGTAAGTCTTTTTCGAGTTCTTCCAGGTCTCCTTCCTTTAATTTTAGTTTATCCTCCTGTTCGCCGGCTAATTTGGCTAGAGTCGATCTTTGATGCTGCAGCGCATCCCATTTTTTCTGCAGTTCCATACAATCGGTATGAACATCCTCGCCTTCATACATTTCATCCAGCTGCGTCTTTATCTGTAGCCCTTCGGCCAGGACACTTTGCAGATTTTTTATAAGGGGCAGGCCTGCTGTGATCGCTCGTAACTTTCGGCTTTCCACTTCATAGTTTTCCAACGCTTGTATTTTCCGTTCGATCCCTGTACAGCGTTCATTCCAGTTGAAGTCTTTTACAAAATCGCCAAAAGACGATTCGAAATCACCTTTTTGAGCCTGCAGTTGATTACCGGTTTCCTGCTCATTTTGTTGCAGGACCTTAAGACGTTGCCGGTGATGAGCCAAAGAAGTTTCATAACTCGTGATCTGTCGCTGTTTTTCGGCCAATTCCCCTTCCGCGGTCCTGATCTCCTCCTGCACGCCGTCCTCCTGCGCCGGCAAGTCTTTCGCATAAGGATGTTCCAAAGCGCCACAAAGAGGACAGGGTTGCCCGTCTTGAAGCTGGTGACGATGCTCCTCCAGGGACTTTCGAAGATTTTCACTCTCTCTTCTAAACCGAAGTTTCTCCAACCTCTCGACAAGAGTTTCAGCCCGGGATTTCTCTAATTTCAGTTTCTTCGGAAGTTCCTCCAGTTGCGGGAAAATTTCAAACTGTTCTTTTTTGATCCTGTCCAACGCTTCGGAAAGAGTCCGCAGCTCTACAGCTGCTTGTTCAGCTTTTCTGGCCTGTTCCAGCTCCTTCCGAAGCCGTTGTTTTTCAGCTAAAGGATCTTCCAGGTCAATATTGCCAAGAAGAATTTTGAGTTCCTCAAGTTGTGCTATTGAAAAAGCCTGCATCTCCCGAAGTTTTTCTTCAGCTGTTTCCAGGTTTCCGTTCAATTGAAAAGGCACGTCCCTCACTTCACTATCAAATTCCCTTTTCAGCGACTTGTAGGCGCCGCCTTTTTCCTCCCTTTGCAGTTGAAGCTTTCTAACTTTTGCTGAAAATTCCTGCAGCTGTTTTTCTACCGTTTCGGCCTTCGCATCCCCACGAATCAACTTTTTGATCTCCTCAAGACAATTGGAGATTTCTCTCATATTGTCCTGGGAGTTTCTGATATTCTCTGAAATAGCTGATCGCAACTCCTTACAATTGGTATGCAGTTGTTTCCATGAATGCAATTCTTCTCCAAAAAGACGAATCCTGTCATGTTTTTGAAGCTGTATTCCACCATCGGCTTCAAATTTTCGCAGTATCTCATCAGCCTCTGTCTTCCTTTTTTGGTGAATTTCGATCTGTGTCTCCCGCTCTTGTATGTCTTTTTTGAGCTGCAGCTGTAGCTTTAACGTCTCGATATCCTTTTCAAGAGGTTCACAGATTTTGGATTGTGCTGCAAGGTCATTTGATAAATGCTCGTGTTCCTCCTCCTGAAGCAGGTTTTTTTGGTGCACTTCGATTTCTTGCTGCTCCTTTTCAATTTCGGCAAAGACCTCTTTTTTCTTCTGAAAGGCTTTCACCCCTAACTGCCGGTAGATCCCCGTGCCGGTTATCTTTTCTAAAAGTTCGCCGCGTTCGTCTTTTTTCGCCTTAAGGAATTGCGCGAATTCCCCTTGAGCGAGCAGGACCGCCTTGATGAACTGGTCATAACTCAACCCGATCAACTCTTCATTTTTAGCCGGGACATCAGATTTTTTCAGGTCTAGCGCGTTACCGGTGGAGAGATCATAGATGTACATTTCATAATCCCGCAGGTTTTCATTCCTGTTGGTGGAAATGCTCCAAAGAGAAGCAAATACCCCATTCCTGCTTTCATAAGTGATCTTCGCGTAAGCCTCTCTTTGGTTTCGGGTAAGTATCGCTCCTTTGTTAATGATCTCATTTTTACTGATCTTTCCCAACCTGGGAACCTGGTTAAAGAGTGCCAGGGAGATCACATCAAGGATCGTACTTTTTCCGCTTCCGGTGGGGCCGGTGATGGCAAAAAGGGAATTTGAAGTAAAGGGATTAGCGGTGAAATCTATTTCGTGGTGGCCTTTCAGAGAATTGATGTTCTGAAATTCAATTTTCAGGATCTTCATAGTCAGTCAGTCTTAATATTTTCATCACGGTTCACTTCTTCCAGGATTTCATCAAAAGCACTGATGATCTCCTGTTTTGTCTCCCCATCATACTCGTGGTTGGCAATGAATTCCAGGAAGACATCTTTTGGCTTTAGGTCCTGCAGCTGGCGGTCCTGATAAACCTGGGAAGCTCCCTGCTGGCGATTGGTGAAAGTGGCCCTGTGTTTTACTATACGGTACCCTGGTTTGTTAAAGGCCGTGACCAGGTCATCGAGTTGATAGATCTTGACAGCGTCGAACTGCTCCTCCAAAAGTTCTATTTCCAGCAGGCTTTCCAGCTCGAGTTTTTCGTTTAATTCCTCTAATTTTTTCTGCAATTGGCCAAGGCTACCGGTTATTTTTAGTAGCTTTCTAAAAGCGGGAATGGCAATACTTTTTGGTTCCCAGTCCCCTTTGGTGTCTATAAGCAGTACCCTTTTCTCATCTTTTCTTTCGCTGAAGGAAAGCGGGAAAGGAGAGCCACTGTAGAAAGCAGGAACCACGGCCGACACCCGCTGCGGTTTATGAATGTGCCCCAGCGCGAGGTAGTTGAAGAAATTCCCAAATTTCGAAGCTTCAAAAGCGGCCTGGTTTCCTATTTGAATATCCCGTTCACTTTCTGATGTTTCCATGCCTGCGGCAAAAAGATGGCCCATTGCCAGTGCCGGTACTCTTTCGTAGTTTTTCCGGCAGCATTCAGCCGCTTCAAAAAAGGTGTTTTCAATACCTTTTCTGGCAGCCTCCAGCCGGTCTTCATGGGTAATTCCATCTGTGGCGCTTCGAATATCTGAGTCCCTTAAAAAGGGTATCGCGGCAACGACCAGTTCGGGTTCGTTATTTTTTCCGTAGACAGGAATAACAGCCTCCGAAATTGTTTCAGGTAATCCTCCTATAATATGAATATCCAGCTCCTTTAGGATTTCTTTTGGCGCATCCAGCATGGCCGGGGAATCGTGATTTCCGCCGGTGAGGATGATCTTGCAGTTGAACTGTTTCAGTTTTATCAACGCCCGGTAATATTGCTTTCTCGCTTCCGAAGAAGGATTTGCAAGATCAAAAACATCCCCCGATACCAGGAGCAGGTCCACTTGTTCCTTTTCGATCTGCGCGCACAGCCAGTCTATAAAAAGGTCGAAGTCTTCAGAAAGCTCATTTTTGTGCAATTTTTTACCAATATGCCAGTCGGCCGTATGCAGGATCTTCATAGCAGAAAATTATAGTTGATCAACTTCTTTGCCCAAAGTAAGGGAAAGAAACCGTACAGCAAAGGTAAAAGTAAAAGCGTCAAAAGGTGACGCTTTAAATTGAAAATTGGAAGAGCAGGGATAATGGTTTTCCACTTGCCCTTCGAATATGTATTTCTTTATAGACCTAATTCCGTCGCAGATTCTGCCTGATCTTTTCTATGGCATTTTCAATAGATTCATCGGGTTCGATGATATTGTTCTCCCCCCAAAATGCCAGATCTGTAAAACCGGAAATATCATCGGCCATCACTACCCGCTCACTTATAAAAGTGTCATCTTTCTTCACTTTTCCTTCGGTATTGATCTGCCAGTCGGTTACTGCAAGTTCACTATTCACTTTATACCGGGAATTGAACAGGCGGCGCTTCCAGTTGACCACGAACTCTAGCTGGGTATTTCCGTAACCGTAATACCAGCGGCCATCACGCTCCCGGTAATGGACGTCATAATGAACTTCTACAGGATAGACCCTGGTGCCACCGGGTTTCTTTTTCACGAAAAGTTCTGTCGCGGCACTGCGGTTATCAACATTTAGATTAAAAGAAGCTTTAACAAGGGTAAAACTTTCAGCATCCACAAAGAGCTTTCCATAGTACCAGGGGAGACCTTGATCCTGTTCCTTAAAGTCGATCACATATAAATAACGGTCATTCATTTTAGTGGGATTATCAAAACTAAAGGTGAACCTCTCCAGCTCGTCCTGGCCAAAAATATAGGTGGGGTTTTTCATGAGATCAATACTCAAAGGGTTGTAAGGGCCTCCTCTTAATTTAAGAGCAACAGTGTCCAGCCTATCATAATCTGCCGTTTTTCGAGCTTTTACAAGAGCGATGTCGTCCTTGCCACCCGAAGTATAGGGGGTCTTATGGATGGTCACAACCGCTTCAGAAAGAGAAACGTTCTTGCGGCCTCGCTTGATTGTTTCACGGTAGAAAGCGGTCATGGTCGCTCTGTCATCAAAATAGTTATTGCCCCTGTTTTTCAACATGTTCCTTACCACTGCTTCAGGATCTGTATAAGTAAGGAGACTGACTTCAGAAAGTTCTTCCATGGATTCCTGAAGTTCAATAACCACATTTCCTGACCTGAAAAAATCCAGGGGAAGGCTTCTGCTTTGATATCCAAGATGGGACACTTTTACCATTACGTTCTCCAGGCCGGCAGGGATCTTCAGGGAAAACTCCCCGTCATTATTGGTTACTGTAGAAATATTGGTGCCTTCAACGGTGAGATAGGCAGAGGTAAGACCATCACCTGAAGTGTTTACTACTTTTCCTTTGTATTCGGTGACCTGGAACGTCATTTCAAAAGGTGGAGAGTATAAGGAGGAACTGTAGGTGACCCCAAAGAACAGCAAAAACATCAGGGAAAGCAGAAAGCTTTGGCGCGGTAGGATACATTGTAATTTCATGGCCAGGGAATTTTAAGATCGTATTTTCTAATTTACTGAAAAAAATCCAATTTTCTTATATGTTCTTAGTGATCAGGATTTCGCTTCTTAAATCGAAACAGTGAGAAACGCTAAATCATAATCGAGTCCGTTAGTACAGGTGAGAAGATTTTTAATGATCAGAATTCTGCAGTATGATTAAAATTAGGACTTTTGTTAAGATAAAAATATCGACAAAAGACACTGATTCTCGCTAAAAAGGGTTTTACAGGTAAGGCTTAACAGTTGTTTAACAAGGAAAGTGCCCAGAACTTAATATTTTCACGCACCATTATTTTTTCGTTCAGTAATTACTAACAAATTCTTTGAAATCCGTTAAAAGTAATTGCAAAAATGCTCAGGTATCGGTAAGTCATCTTGTAGTTTTGATTTTTTGCATTCATTACCTTTCTGGTATTTCTAATTACCCTTATGAGAAAAAGCAGTAAAACCATTTCTCCACTTATCGATAAACCTTTACCGCAGAATTCATTGGAAAATTCTCCAAGGCTTGTAGCTGTAGGTGCTAGTGCAGGAGGCCTTGAGGCATTAAAAGCATTTTTTAAAAATGTTCCTGATGATTCTCAAAACGCTTATATAATCATTCAACACCTTTCTCCAGATTATAAAAGTATGATGGGGGAACTTCTAAAGAAGTGCACTAATCTTCCCATATATGAGGTAACTAATGGAACACAGATTAGCGGGGGGCATATCTACTTAATACCGCCGGTAAACAACCTCATTCTAACGGGGGATCTGTTGTACCTCAAGGACAAGCCTAAAAATCAAACGCTTAATTTACCCATTGATATGTTCTTTGAATCTCTGGCCCGGGAACGAAGAGAGAAGGCTATTGGAGTGATCTTAAGTGGTACGGGAAGTGACGGAACACGTGGTGCCCGGGCCATTAAGGAGAATGACGGAATGATCATGGTGCAGGAGCCACAGGAAGCTCAATTTGATGGAATGCCTAAAAGTGCGATAAGTACAGGCTTGGTGGATTATGTTCTTCCTGTAGCGGAAATGGGGCCAGAAATCCAGAATTTCATCAATGCTCCAGAGGTCTTTCACTTTGAAGACGAAGATGTGAAATACGACCGTACAGAACTCATGAAGATCCTGAAGTTTGTTGATCAAAAGACAGGACTGGACTTCAAGGAATACAAACGCAGTACCCTCGCCAGGCGTGTGGCCCGTAGGGTCAATGTATGTAAATGTCGGTCTCTTGCCGAATACTATTCCCACCTCATTTCCCATGAAGGAGAGGTTGAGGTCCTGTATAGGGAGTTTTTAATTGGAGTAACAAAATTCTTTAGAGACAGCAAAGTTTGGGAGCTACTTCGCAAGGAGGTGATCCCTGAAGTCATTCGGGGAAAAGATGATGGCAGCACCCTTAAGCTATGGGATGTAGCCTGTAGTACAGGAGAAGAAGCCTATTCGTTTGCCATGTGCATCTTTGAAGAAATGGAAAAACAGGGAAAGGATCTTGAAGTTAAAATTTTCGCGACAGATATTTCGGAAAAACACCTGGAGGTTGGAAGTAAAGGGGTATACCCCGAAAGTATTGCTGCCGATGTTCCTGGAGATTTCCTTGCTAAATATTTTCAGAATACCCCGAATTCTTACCGGGTGGTGAAAAAGCTGAGGCGAGCAGTGATCTTTTCGCGGCACAATGTCATCAAGAATCCGCCGTTCAGCAATATGGATATGGTCTCCTGCAGGAATCTGCTTATCTATTTCCAGGCTGCCATTCAGAAAAAGGCACTAAGTGTTTTACATTACTCTCTAAAGCAAGACGGAATTTTAGTTTTGGGAACCAGTGAGAGTGTGCAGAGTCAACGGCAAAATTTTTCAGAAATAGATCGTAAATGGAAGATCTATAAGAATATTAACCCCAGTAAAAGGCTTAATTCGGGATTGTCTCACACGGCCACCACACCTTTACTTGAGAATGTAGGTTCACAAAAGGTAAATCCTGTTAAGACCCAATCCCGGCCTCATGTAAAGCAAAAAGTAACAAATGAATTTAACGAGGCTATTCTGGAGCATTTTAATGGCGCGAGCGTATTTATTGATTCCGAATACAATATACTCGATGCAGTGGGGGAATTTAGAAAGTATGCCAATTTACCCGTAAACGGTTTCTCCATCAATTTGCTGGAAATGCTGGAGTCTGACCTTAAATATCTGGTTCAGAACACCTTGAAAAAGGCCAATAAGCTTCAGAATAAAGTCTTATATAAAGGTGCGATATTTACCCACCACGAGAAGAAAAAGGGAGTGGATATCATCGTAAAGCCCTTTGAACAGAAAAATTTAGAAGGAGGAACACATTATGTCATCACATTCATTGAGAAAGAGCTTAAAACAGATGATGTAGAGGTAGTAGATAATATTACGTTGACCAGGAGGACCAAGGAATATGTTTCCAACCTGGAAGAAGAGCTTAAACAGACTAAAGAAGAGCTACAAAGTTCGTTGGAGGAAATTGAGACAAGTAATGAGGAACTGCAGGCAGCAAATGAAGAGTTGCTGGCCTCCAATGAGGAATTGCAGAGTACCAATGAGGAGCTGCAAAGTGTTAATGAAGAAATTAATACGGTCAACGCAGAAAATCTTCAAAAGATGGATGATCTTGCAGCCCTTAATGCAGATATGAACAATCTTTTGGAGAGTACGCAGATTGGCACTATTTTCCTGGATTCTTCCTTATTGATCCGCAAATTCACACCTGCCATTAAAGAACACTTCAGTTTTTTAAATTCAGATGTTGGAAGGCCTATTAGTCACTTCACTGGTGACATTGGCAAAAGCAACCTGGTAGAACGTTGCAAAAAAGTATTGAAGTCAGGAAAACCTCTTGAAAAAACGGTATTATCCAAAAACGGAAATCATTATTTAAGAAGATTGTCCCCCTATATTGATTCCAATCAAAAGGTGAGTGGGGTAGTGATCACGTTCATTGATATAGAGCTCCTTCAAAGGTCCAAAGAACGACTTTTGGCCAGTGAAAAGCGGTACAGGAGTTTTTATGAGGAAGACCCGATGATGCACATAAGTGTAGACCCTCAAAGTTCACTTATCGTGCAGTGTAATAAAATGGCTGTAAAGCAGCTTAAATACAAGTCCAAAGAAGAGCTGATAGGAAGGTCTATCTATGATCTTTACAGTGAGGAATCCCAGGTAGAGGCGATCAAATCAAACAAGGAGTTTCAAAAAGACGGGCAGCTGGTGAACCTGGAGCAAAAACTGCTGACTAAAAATAGGGAACCTCTTCCAGTGATATTAAATGCCACTGCAGAAAGAGATGAAAATGATAAGATCATAACTATTCGCTATACGTTTGCAGATATTTCGGCCCTCAAAGAGGCTGAAGAAAAATTGCAGGAACAAAAGGCTGACCTTGAGCGGGCAAACAGGGATTTGGAACAGTTTGTTTCCATTTGTTCCCATGATCTCCAGGAACCACTTTCTACCATTAAATTTGGTAGTGACGTACTGGGCAGGATCTATTCTGAAAATTTGGACGATAAAGGGAGAAATTACATCAATTATATTGAGAACGCTTCTTCCCGACTTTCAAACCAGATCAAGGCCTTGCTGGAACATTCCAGGATTGGGCGAAACGGAAAGAAAAAAACCATCGACACAAAGGAATTGGTAGAGGTGGTGAAATATGATCTTGGTAAGAGCATTAAAGACAGCCGGGCGAAGATACACTGCGGAGATCTTCCTAAGATCAAAGGGTACGAGGTAGAGCTTCGACTGCTGTTCCAGAACCTTATTAGTAATGCCATTAAATATACTCCCGAGGGTCGGGATCCCGAAGTAAGAATTTCTGCATATAGAGAAGGTGGATTTTGGGTCTTCTCTATAGTGGATAATGGGGTAGGGATCTCCAAAGCTGATCAGGCAAATATATTTACCATTTTTAACAGGGTTGAGAGCAGCAGCCAGAAGGATGGAACGGGAGTAGGCCTGGCTCATGTTGCAAAGATTGTTGACCTTCACGAGGGTACCATGTGGGTGGATTCACAAATAGATGTGGGAAGCTCCTTCTATTTCAAACTTAAAGCCTAAGAAATGGCCATAACTTCTGAGAAATATCCCGAGAAGGTTGACCTGGAGAATTGTGCCAAAGAGCCTATACATATTATTGGAAGCATCCAATCTCATGGAGCGCTCGTTGCATGTGACCCCCTGCGCTTTACGATCACTCAGGTAAGTGCCAATACCAGCGAGTTTTTTTCTATTCAGGCAGAGGATCTACTAAACAACCCGCTGTCTGCATTACTCGGAAAAGACCAGGTAACCCGTCTTAAAGACCTGGTGGCCTCTGAGCTCATGCCACAGGAGCTGCTCGTAAATGATAAGAAGTTCATTGTGGTTCCACATTTTTCAGAGTTAAACCTTATCCTGGAATTTGAGCCTGTAGAAGAAGACCGGCAGCACCGTGCGTTTCAGCAGCAACTTTCGGGTATTTTGAACAAGCTTCAAAATGCCAAAACCATTAAAAATCTTTGCAGATCAGCAGCTATTCTTACTAAAGAGATGTTTGGTTATGACAGGGTAATGATCTATAAATTCGATGAGGAGTGGAATGGAGAAGTGATTGAGGAAAAGAAAGAAGAGGAGATGGAAAGCTGGTTGGGTCTGCATTACCCGGCTACAGATATACCGGCTCAATCCCGCCAACTTTTCCTAACGCACAGGGTGAGGATGATAAGTGATGTTCACTATGAACCTGTTCCCATAGTTCCCAGTCTTTCACCCCTTACAGGAGACCCCGTTGATTTGTCACAGTCAGAATTAAGGGCTGTGTCTCCCATTCATATTGAATATCTCATCAATATGAAGGTGGGAGCATCATTATCTGCAGCTATTGTGGTACAGGGAAAATTATGGGGATTGATAGCCTGTCACCATACTATCCCAAAATATTTAAGTTATTACCAAAGGGAAAGCTGCCGGTTTCTGGCCGAAATCTTATCTACCCGTATAGCTTTAAGAGAATCAAATAATTTCATTAAAAAAACCGAAACTTCAGAAGTTTTGAGAAACCAGTTGGTAAAGCAACTGGGTATGAAAAATGAACTTTTTGAAGCCTTGACAAGTGGCCCGGTTAAGTTTATTGATCTCATGGAATGTGGAGGAGGAGCGCTATATTTTAAAGGAAAATGGGGTTTTAGCGGAATTGCTCCCAAACAGGAACACCTCGAAAAACTTTTGAATGATTTTCTCAGTCAAAAGGAAGAAAATATCTTTTATACCCGACATTTATCAGAGGTCTTTCCCGAGGCGAAGGAATATCGCAAATCGGCATCAGGGCTTTTGAGCCTGCGTTTATCAGAAGATAAATATATCCTTTGGTTTAAGCCCGAAGAAATAGCAAATGTCACCTGGGGAGGAAACCCGGGAAAGAAGGTTATCTATGACGAATCCAAACGACGTCTTAGCCCCAGGAAATCCTTTAAGAAATGGAGGGAACAAATTTCAGGGATCTCAAAGCCGTGGTATGATTATGATCGCAACGTCGCACGTGCTCTGGGGGAAAATATCAGTCATTTATTGCTGGCCCGGCAAAGGGAAGAGATCGAGACCCTTAATGCGCAGCTAATGGAAGTCAATGAAGAGCTGGAATTGTTCAGCTATGGACTTTCTCATGATCTTAGAGCTCCTGTTCGTGGAATGCGGGGTTATCTTCAAATTATACAGGAAGATTTTGCTGGGAAGCTGGGGAGCGAAGGGGAGTCCCTACTTGTAAAGTGCCAGGAGCTAACTAAAAAGATGAATGCACTCATAGAAGATATTCTCTCCTATTCCCATTTCTCACACCTGGAAGACATGCGGCAGCAGGAAGTTTCTGTAAAAGAAATGATTCAGGAGGTGTTGGAGCTTTTCAATACAAAGGTTAATTATCCGCGAACAAAAATTGAAGTAGCAAATGAACTGCCCCCAATGAAAGGAGATCGCAGAATGCTTTTTCAGCTGTGGTCCAACCTGTTCAACAATGCGCTTAAATATTCTTCAAAAGCCGAAACCCCCCTTGTAGAAATTGGAACAACCGAAAGAAATGAGGAAATGTTCTATTTTATTAAAGATAATGGAATAGGAATTGAGAAAGAATACCTCGAACTAATTTTTGACAGCTTTTCCCGTGTTGCAGGAAATGAATATGAAGGCACAGGAATAGGCCTTGCCATTGTAAACAAAATAATTGAGAAACACGGGGGTATGATCTGGGTGGAAAGTAAAAAGGAAGAAGGAACCACTTTTTATTTTAATACCTAAGGTTAGTCAAAGTAAAAGAACAGTATGATTACCACGCCATTACGTATATTATTGGTAGAAGATAATGAAGCCGATGTGATCCTTACTAAAAGGACTATTGGTAAGATTGTAAAAGAACCTGAAATTGTTGTCGTTGACGACCTTCTTGGATGCCGTGCCAATATGATCAATTTTATACCAGATGTGGTTATTTCAGATTACAACCTGCCTACCTGTACAGGCCTGGATGTATTGCAGGTGGTACAGGAAACAGACAGCACCGTGCCCTTTATTTTCCTAACCGGAACTGTAAATGACGAGGAACTGGCTGCCAATACCATATTGGCAGGTGCCTGGGGTTATATCCTCAAGAAGCATATGGACGATCTTGAAGAGCGTTTAAGACCTTTATTGAAAAAAGTGGTTTTTAATATTACCGCGAAAGATGATCTTAGGGAGCGACTGCGACAAAACAAGATAGCGGTGAACCAGATCTATGACTACCTTGACAACCTGAAGAGCGATAACAGGGAACAAAAAGAAAATATTGGCAAGATCAAAAGAAATTTGCGCAGATTTAACCTGGGAGATGATGACAGAGAGACTTAAAGAAGAGACAAGGCAGTTACACGAGCAGGTAGAGGCCGAAAATCCTGCAAGATTTATTGTAGATCATAGTATAGACATGAAAACCTATCGCTTACTGCTGCTTCAAAATTACCTCGCGTATAAAAAAACCGAATTGGCCATTTCTCAGGTTTTGCCGGCATATAAGGGAGAAAAGCACCGGCAACTGGAAATGGATTTGGAGTATCTTCAAATTCAGAAGGTAGATGTGCCAATTGATTTCATGTGCAAAACAGAGGCTGAAGCGTATGGAGCTGCTTATGTGGTGGAGGGATCTGCTTTAGGGGGAATGGTTCTTTCCCGGCACCTTGGCCAGTGTCCTGAACTTTCGGGAATTGAAAAGCATCATTTTTTTAATGGAGATAGGATTAACATTAAAGAGTGGAACCGGTTCAAAAAAGCCCTTTCTGAAAAGGAATTTTCTGAAGCAGAAAAAGAAGAAGCAGTAAAAAAGGCAAAGGAAACCTTTAGGTTTTTCGGGGAAATATTTGGTCTTGATTTACTTAAAAATTCCCAGTAATTATTTTTCGCTTTCAAAGACCAGGGAGATGAGCCGAGGACTATTCTCCCTGCTGCTGTCATCAAACCATTCATTGAGATCTAGCAGGTGGAACCCCTCTGCTTTAGCCGCATTTAGGTAGTCTGAGATGTGGTGCAAAAAAGCCTGCGGGGCATGTTTCCCTTCGTTTGTCTCAAAGTTAGCTTTTTTACCCTGGTATTGTTTCCAGGGGTGTAGTTCGCAGATATAGAATTTACCCCTTCTTTTAAGGACCCTCGCCGCTTCTTTAAAAATGAACCGGAGATCCTCAATGTGCTCAAGGACCAGGCTACAGGTAATTAAATTAGACCATCCCGGCTTTACCGGCCATTGCTGGGTAATATCTGTTTGAGTAAAGGTCACATTTTCGGCTTCAATTTTGGCCTGTGCCTTGGCGATCATTTCTGAGGAGAAATCAAGAGCAGTGACAAAATCTGCTTTTTGAGAGAGCCAGCCAGTATTTTTTCCTGTGCCACAGCCCAGTTCCAGGATATTTCCATAATGAGGATTGAGAAAAGTCTCTCTCAGGACGATGGCTTCCAGATCCCTGGTCTTGTTTTCCATAGCATCATAGGACTTAGCCCAGGCATCATATGAATCTTTAACTTTCATCTTTTATTTCCTTTATCCAGTGCTTGGCTTCCTCTCTGTCTTCTGTGTCAAAATATTTGATCTCGGCACCTGTAAATGGTTTCATAAGTTGTGTTAGCCCCTTTTCCCATTTTTTATCACCTATCATCGCGATCATTTCAAGACTGGAAGTGTTTTTTACATCGAATTTCAGATCCTTCCAAAGCGCACTGAACGTCCAGCCCATAAAATCCCTCATCTCAAAATACCAACGGATCTTCCCATAGATACTGACCTTCTCCTCAAGTATCGGAATAATTCGCTTGTAGTCGTCGTCGTCGAGTTTTCCTTCGGCGATGGTATATACTACATTCTGGTCTGTCTGAATTGATGTCATAGCCTTCTTTTTGAAGTCTCCCTACAATTTCAGAATAAAAGGAGATTTTGCAAAGCCCTGAAAGAGCGGCTTTGGTTAAGTTCTTGTTAATCTGCACTTAAAATGTTCCCAAGACTCATATTTCGCCCTTCTACAGGAGCGTTTGGGATCTCGGTTTCTTGAAAATGGCCGTGATGTATTATCAGGTGCCGGTCTGCGTTCCGGGAAAATCGGCCTTGATTATTTCTCTGATTCCCTGTTTACAGGAGGTGGCCTGTATATTAAAGCGTTCCCGGAATTTGGAACTGTCAAATATATAGTCCCGGTCATACTGGTACATCATCTCTACGCTTTCCCTCATTATGGGCATGAAAATTCCCATAATCCTCACCATCCATTTTGGAATAGCCCAGTACCCTGGTTTTTTGCCCATTTGTCCTGCTATTTCATCGATCCATTGCTTCCCAGTAAAGGGATTGGAGGCAGTAGGTAAGTGCCACACCTGGTTATAAGCGTCTTCGGTATTTCCAAGTAGGGCTGTCGCTTTTCCTGCATCGGGAGTGTAAGTAAAGGAATGTTTGTATTTGGCAGAACCCATCCATATGGCCTTTTTTCCTTTGGCCATTGGCTTGAAAACGGTCTCTATTAAAAGGCTGTTGTTCTTTATTCCCGGCCCGTAAAAATCGGCTGACCTGGCTATAAGAGCCGTTAACTTACCGGTCCAGACTTCCTGCATGATCATTTCGGCGATCCTTGCACGTACCTGTCCTTTTCGCGAGGGAGGTTTTACCGGGGTATTCTCGGTCATTGGAGCTAATTCATCTTTATCATACATATACACGTTGTCAAAAAAAACCAGTTTACAATCGTGCTCCTGGCAGGCTTTAATGACGTCTGCCACCAGCTTGGGCCAATGTTCTTCCCAGTATTTTCGATTGTAAGGAAATCCAACGGTAAGATATACCACATTAGAACCCTTTACGGCTTCATCAACCCCGGCATAATCCAAAAGATCAAGGGCAATAAGCTCATCTTCAGGATTCACTTTTTGAGGATCCCTGCTTACCAGCCGAATGTTTGAAGTGTAACTCCTCAGGGCCTTTGCCAGTTCGGTGGCAATGGGCCCACCGGCTCCTAATATAGTTTGCATAGTAAAGATATTAATCCAACCTTTCAGAATATTGCACGGGCTATTCTTTTGAGAAGTTACAAAATAACCCGGTTGGAAATAATGACAAATGTCCTCTTTTTAGGCCCGGTATTTTTTTTCGATTTTTCTTATCTTGTTTGAAGATCAAAAGACCTTTAAATGACCAATTATAAAGCTCCTGATAAAACACAGATTGGCCATATTCACCTTAAAGTTTCCAATCTTGACCGGGCACTAAAATTTTACCGGGACCTATTGGGTTTTGAAGTGACAGAACGTATCGGTAATTCGGCAGTATTTTTATCGGCCGGTGGTTATCACCACCACATCGGCCTTAATACGTGGCACAGTGAAGATGCTCCAAAGGCTACCAAAGGCGGAGTGGGGCTCTATCATACCGCCATTTTGTATCCTTCGCGTAAGGATCTTGCTGAAGTGTTGAAGAGGCTTTTGGACGCTGAATATGCTCTGACGGGTGCTGCAGATCATGGTGTTTCTGAAGCTCTTTATCTCGAAGATCCAGATGGTAACGGAGTGGAACTTTATTGCGACCGTCCCAAAGAGGAATGGCCGCAAAAGGAAGATGGTTCCCTGCAAATGTTCACCCGCAGACTGGACCTGCAGGATCTATTAGGCGAACTACAATAACTGCCTCAATTGGTGACGGGATATCCTTTATCTATCCAGTCCACTTTTATATTGTCCCGAAGGTTTAAAAGTTTATGGTTTTCAAATCCCATTTCATTCAATAAGCTGAAAGCTGGTCTCACGTTGGGACAGTGTGCAAAAGGACAACACCCGCAATAGATCACCAGGTTAGTATCTTTCGGAAGATTCTTGACCTCATTTTTCAAATTCTGAAGGCTTTCTTTTTCTCCGGAAGGCCCCGTGTCTTTAGAATTTCCAATGATATTACCTGCACCCAGACTAATGATCACCGGAAGTTCCTCGTCCCTGGTATTTAGCTTTTCGGCAAGATCTCCGGGTTCCATCAATTGTTCCGCCGTCCAGGGTTCCTGTTGCTTTTTAGGTGGATCATTTTTGCACGACTGTAAAGCAGGGGCAGTTAAAAGGATGAAAATTATTAACAAAATTCTTTTACGCATGTTCGTGTTTATTTGACTCCAAAATTAAGGTTTTGACTCGAATTAAATTAGAGCAATCGCATTATTGATTCGCCGGGGTGATCATTATGTGGGCCCTGTGAGTTCCGGGGTCCATGAGCCACGGCATGCCCGGGGCGTGGGGCTTATCTGGTAAACCTGTGGATTCTGTGGTGGCATAGGGAATATAGATCACATACCTGAATTTTCCATCCTTCAGTTCGCCTGTAGAGCTGTTGTAATTTTCCTCACTTCCGGAGAAAATATAGGTCATACTGGGAGCATCTGGCAATTGCAGGCTGCCGTCTTCTGCTTCCCGTTGCCTTATCTCTCTTTTTTCCATTTCGCTCTTACCTTCTGCGATCAACTCCCTTCCACGAGACATGAACGGCTCCAGCTTTTTGGAATAACAGGAAACTGAGATGCCCTTTTTGTTTGGATCATCGGCCAGGCAAACGAGGTTGTTGGTACCTTCTCTAAGAACAACCATATTTCCCGAGGCGTCATACCCATAGACCATTGCCTCACCGCGTTGATCTTCGGGAGCGGCAAGCACTGCGGTCTTTATCTGGATCTCGGGAGAAAGTATTTCGGTCTGTGCAAACATACTAATCGGAAAAAACAGCAGGATCAGGATTTTTAAAGATTTCATGAGCGTAATTTTTTGTTGTTTTCCTTTAAATGTAACAAAAAAGAAGGATATGGATTTAATTAGTTAATCATACCCAATTCACAACTTGTAATCAGCTGCTATTCCCATGATCTAATCCCAGTCCAAAAGCCTTTTTTCACCCTCAATATTCTTGATGTCGGTAATAT